>NZ_JAINFC010000042.1 GCF_020740835.1 Streptomyces sp. UNOC14_S4 | reverse complement strand
GGTGAGGTGCTGTCGGGGGCGCGCTAGCGCAGCAGCACCACGCGGGCGTGCAGGGCCTCGGGGTCCTCGACGCGGTCACGGAAGAAGTCCTCGGGGTCGGCGCCCGCCGCGAAGTCCCCGGCGAGGAGGGTGCCGTGGGCGGTGAGTGCCTCGGGGAGCTCGGCGGCGAGCGCGGGGCGGCCCGAGAGCGCCGCGAGGAGCGTCGCGAAGTGCCGGCCGACCGCGCCCGCGATGTCGCCTTCCGCCCAGATCAGCGGGAGGGTGCCCGCGAGCTCGGCGGCGAGGGTCTTGGCGGGGTTGCTGTAGGTGGCGATGGCGGGGCCGCAGCGCTCGGCGACCTGGTCGAGGCGGTCGGCGAGGGACTCGACCCCGGCGGGGTCGGCGGTCAGCAGGCCGATGCGGTCGGTGAGCGCGAGGAGCGGGGTGACCACGGACCACAGGACGCCGGGGCCCGCGGGCAGTTCCTTGTCGCCGTCGGGCACCGCGTCGCCGGTGCGGGTCTCGGCCGGGGAGACGGTCAGGGGGATGGCCAGGCCGCGGGCCTGGGCGGTGGCCTCGGCGAGCGGGGTGCCCGCGGGGGTGACGCAGACGACGGAGCAGCCGCGGCGGTACGCCTGCTCCAGCAGGATCGCGAGGCCGGGTTCCGTGCCGTCCGGGCTGACGACGAGGAGCAGGTCGAGCGGGCCGGTCCAGCCGGGGAGCGCCCAGCGCAGGGCGCCCGCGGCCGGGGCGACGCCGGTCGGGCGGATCAGCGTGACCGGGGCGCTGCCGCCGGCGAGGGCGGTGAGCAGGTCGGCGGTGCCAGCCGCGGCGGGCGCGGGACCGGCGACGAGGACGGCGCGCGGGCGGCCGTCAGGCCGGAGGGCGGAGACGCCTGCCTCGGCGGCGTTCCTGGCCGCGGTGCGGACCCGGGCTCCCGACTCGGCCACGCCGCGCAGGAGGCCGTGCAGGTCGGCGCGCGAGAGGGCTTCTGGGTCATCGAGGAGCGACTCGTCGAACACCGTGGATCAGCCTCCGATAGCCGTGGCGTACGCCGTACGGGTGTGTACCGGGCCTCGTCCACGAGCAGGACGGGGATGCCGTCGCGCACGGGGTAGGCCAGGGCGCAGCTCTTGCTCTCGCACACCAGCTCGTGGGTGGGCTCGGTCTCCTCGTGGAGGGGCGCGTGGCACTCCGGGCAGGCGAGGATCTCCAGGAGACCGGCTTCGAGCGGCATGGGGGTTCCCTTCGGTGTACGTCCTTGTGCGGCCAGGGTAGTCGCTCGGGGTGTGGGCCGTGGGGAGCGCGCCCCGTAAGGGGCGCGGGGAACTGCGCGACAAGCCCTCACCGGACCCGCAGCCGCACGCGCAGCGCAAGCCGCACCCCCGTAGGCGCAGCGGGGCCCGGGGCGGAGCCCCGGCAGCGAGGGGGCGGCCGTCAGGCGCGGACGATGGCGAGGACCTCGTCGCGGATACGGGCGACCGTATCCGCGTCACGCGCCTCGACGTTCAGTCGCAGCAACGGCTCCGTGTTGGAGGCACGGAGGTTGAACCACCAGTCGGGCGTGGTGACGGTGAGGCCGTCGAGCTCGTCGAGCTCGGCGCCCTCGGCGTCGGCGTACGCGGCGCGCACCGCGGCCGCGCGGCCGGCCTGGTCGGCGACGGTGCTGTTGATCTCGCCGGAAGCGGCGTAGCGGTCGTACTGAGCGACGAGGCCCGACAGCGGGCCGTCCTGGCCGCCGAGGGCGGCGAGGACGTGCATGGCGGCGAGCATGCCCGTGTCCGCGTTCCAGAAGTCGCGGAAGTAGTAGTGCGCGGAGTGCTCGCCGCCGAAGATGGCGCCGGTGCGGGCCATCTCGCCCTTGATGAAGGAGTGGCCGACGCGGGTGCGGACGGCCTTGCCGCCGTTCTCCTTGACGACCTCCGGGACGGACCAGGAGGTGATCAGGTTGTGGATCACGGTGCCGCCGGGGTGCTTGGCGAGCTCGCGGGCGGCGACGAGGGCGGTGATGGCGGACGGGGAGACCGGGTCGCCGTTCTCGTCGACGACGAAGCAGCGGTCGGCGTCGCCGTCGAAGGCGAGGCCGATGTCGGCGCCGACAGCGCGCACCCGCTCCTGGAGGTCGACGAGGTTCTTCGGGTCGAGGGGGTTGGCCTCGTGGTTGGGGAAGGTGCCGTCCAACTCGAAGTACATCGCGTCGAGTTCGACGGGCAGGCCGTCGAGGACGGTGGGGACGGTGTGGCCGCCCATGCCGTTGCCCGCGTCGACGACGACCTTCAACGGGCGGATGCCGGAGAGGTCGACGAGCTTGCGCAGGTGTGCCGCGTAGTCACCGAGCACGTCCCGCTGGGTGATCGCGCCGGGAGCGGCGGCCGGTTCCGGGGCGCCGGTCTCGAGCCAGCCCTCGGCGAGCGCGCGGATGTCGGCGAGGCCGGTGTCCTCGCCGATGGGCGCGGCACCGGCCCGGCACATCTTGATGCCGTTGTACTGCGCGGGGTTGTGCGAGGCGGTGAACATGGCGCCGGGCAGGCCGAGCGCGCCGCTCGCGAAGTACAGCTCGTCGGTGGAGCAGAGGCCGATCTCGACGACGTCGACGCCGAGGGCGGCGGCGCCCCGCGCGAAGGCCCGGGACAGGCCGGGCGAGGAGGGCCGCATGTCGTGGCCGGTCACGATCTCGCGGGCGCCGGTCACCTGGGCGAAGGCAGCGCCGAAGAGCTCGGCCAGGGGCTCGTCCCACTGGTCGGGTACGACACCGCGGACGTCGTACGCCTTCACGATCTGCGACAGATCAGCCACAGCCAACCCCTCCTGGAGTCTGTACGGAAACACAAAGCTACCCGGAGGCACCGACAATCCGGGCACCGGTCGTCACGACGGCCACCGGACGGTGACCGGGAACCGCCGGGGCGTCAGGAGTCGGGCGAGCGCAGCACCCTGAGGTGGCCTCGGCGGGCGACCTCCATCGGGTCGGCCTCGCGGCCTCCCGGACCCGCGGGGCCGGGGGCGCCGCCCTGTCCGGCGAGCCGCTCCTGGGGGCGGGCCGCCTCGCGCACGGCGTTGGCGAGCGCTTCCAGGTCGTCTCCGCTGGGGCGGGCCGGGCCGGTGTCGAGGGCGAGCCTGACCACGTCCCAGCCGCGGGGCGCGGTCAGGCGCTCCGAGTGCTCGGCGCACAGGTCGTAACAGTGGGGTTCGGCATAGGTGGCGAGCGGGCCGAGAACGGCTGTCGAATCCGCGTAGACGTACGTCAGCGTCGCGACGGCCGGGCGGCCGCACGCAGTGCGCGAACAGCGACGTACAGGGCTCACGAGGTTGGACGGTACCGCACTCTTGAGCGGTCCGCGACGACTCACCCCCCGCTCACTCCTCCGTGTCGCCCCGGTTCGCCCTGTGGACGGCGTTTCCGTACCGCCCTGTTGACCTGCGTCGAGGCCCTGGGGACAGGGGATACGGGCAAGGAAATCTGTCAGCAAGCTGTCCGCACAGTGTGCTTCAACGGACACGGCCCGGTCCGCCAGCTGGCCGTAATTGATCGCAGAGGTGACCGAAATGTGCATCAGGCGACATTCGGTGGATATGCGATCACTGCGTGCGGCAGGCCGGGCGGGAGCTACCCTCAGGAGTGATGGACAGCCCCGTACCTCCCCCGACCGGCACCGGGAGCACCCCCGGCCCCGGCAGCCCGCGGCCGCGCCACCGCGACCGCCACGGACGCGGCATGCGCGGGCCGATCGCACCGCCCCAAGTACCGCTGTCGGTCAGCCGCGGCGAGGCGTTCGTCGACCTGGTGCACGACTCCGCGGAGCGGCTGGAACGGCGCTGGCCGCAACTGGCCTCCGTCGAGTTCGTCGTACGAGAGGTGCCGGTCGCGCTCAGTGAGGGCGGGGGCGCGCCGGGTGACGCCGACGAACTGGACGCGTTCCTCTTCGACGGGGACTCCGTGCCGCTCGGGCGCTATGTCGCGGCGCGCGGTGACGCGCCGGACCGGATCGTGATCTACCGCAGGCCGGTGGAGATCCGGACGAAGACACGGGACGAGCGGGCGCTGCTGGTGCACGAAGTCGTCGTGGAGCAGGTGGCCGAACTCCTGGGCCTGGCCCCGGAGTCGGTGGACCCCCGCTACGGCGAGGAATGACACCACCCCGGGGCTCCGCCCCGAACCCCGCCAGGGGCTGCGCCCCTGGACCCCACGGTGGTCGGTTACAGCCGGTGGGCCGGTTGTGCCCACCCGTTCCTCCCCCAGACTCCGTCCGGGGGGACCCCCAGGCGGAACGCATGCCCACAACCGGGAAGGTGGGGCGGAAGCTGCGCCCCATCAGGGGCGCGGGGAACTGCGCGACCAGCCGTCGACGGCCCGCAGCCGCCCCACCGGGACCGGGTGGCAACCCGGTAGGCGCACCCCGGTCAACGGTTCAGCAGCGACAAGTCCTGCGCAGCAGCCGGCACCGTGACCGTGGAGCGGTCGTCAGGGAGCGGCTGGATCGTGAAGAAGGGCACGCCGTCCTTCGGGAGAGAGAGCATGCGGGACGCCTGGACCGGACCGCCGGAGAGCTTTTCGACGGTCACCGCGTAGGAGCCCTTCGCCCCGGACGGCTCCGGCGGTTCCACGGAGAGCGTCGTGCCCGGCTTCACGGTGTACGTCTTGCTGACCGCCGTGCCGCCGTCGCTGCCCGCCGAGGACGTCACCTTGACCCGGGCCGCCTCCTTGCCGGACGCCACCAGGGCGAGCGTGCTGCTCTTGGCACGGTTGTCCGCGACGGTGCCGCGCACGTCGATCGGCGCGGTGGCCGGGATGAAGGCCGTCTCCTGCTTGTCGTCCTTGCCGCGCGTGACGCGCAGTGCGGCGACGACGGGCGTCTTGCCGCCGTCGGCGGCGTTCAGCAGCAGCGACCCGGCCTCGCCCTTGGTGATGTCCCCGAGGTCGACGGCCGTCGTCATGCCGCTCTTCACGTGCAGCGACTCGTGGCCCGCGGGCGTGATGGCGCTGTTGGCCCCGGCGAAGCGCAGCTTCAGGTCGGCGTCGTCGTCTCCGGGGGCGAAGACGTAGAGCCGCAGGGACGTGGCGTCGGCCGGGATGCCCGGCAGGACGGCGTCCGGAGCGGCGTCGGCGGACGGTGCCAGCCAGTCGCCGCCGAGCTTCTCGTCGGACGCCTGGAGGGCCGCTCCGACGCGTCCGGAGCGGGCGGCCACATGGAGGGTCGCGTTCTCCGTGGGCGCGTCCGTGAGGGTGGACAGCAGCACGGGGACGGTCGAGCGCGGCGGGACGTTGATGCCCTCCCCCGCGGCGGTCTTGAGCTTGCCGTCGGGGCCGTACATCTCCAGGTCGACGACGGCCGGGGTGCTGTCGGGGTTGGTCAGGTGGACGTAGTCCTGGCGGCTCTTGGCGGTGCTCGCGCCGGGGAACCAGAAGGACGTGTCCGGGGCCGCGCACGTCAGTCCGTGCAGTCCGCGCCCGCTGCCCGCGCTGATCACGGTGGACTGCTGCACGGTCCAGCCGGGGGCGAGGGTGCCTTCGGCCGTGCCGGTGAGGGCGGGGGCGTCCGAGCGTTCCGTGGTGACGGTGACGGGCTTTCCGGGCTCCTTGAGGGAGAGCACGTTCGCTCCGGCGGCGACCGCGCCGCTCTTGTCGTCCTTCTTCTTGCCGGACGTGCTGTCGTCCTTTTTCGTGTCGTCTTTCTTCGTGTCGTCCTTCTTGGCGGGGGTCACCGAGGGGCCGGAGGCCGCCAGCAGGTCCGCCACGGGCTTGTGCGCGCCCGCACGGGAAGATGCACCCGCAGGGGTGAACGCCGTGTACGTCGTCTCCGCCACCTCCGAGGACGTGGGCTGCGGGCAGAGCCGCAGGGAGCGTTCCACGGGCAGCCGGGACGCCGCCTTGGTGGCCGCTCCGGTCGCTCCGGCCGTTCCGGCGCTGCCCGAGGGCGCGTCGAGCACGGCGACACCGGTGACGGCCCCGAGGGCCGCGACGGCCGCGAACAGGGACAGGGTCGTGCGCTTCACTGCTGTTCGCTCCCGTCGTGGTGCTGGGGCTGCTGTGGGTGGTGGTGGCCGCCGCTGTTGCCGTATGCCGTCGGGTCGTAGGGCTGCTGCACGCCGTAGCCGTACGGGTCGTACGCCGCCCCGGCCTGTCCGTCCGTCACGTACGGGTCGGCCGCGTACTGGCCCTGCTGTCCGTACGTGCCGTCATAGGTGCCGTCGTACGTGCCCTGCTGATACGTCGTCGGCTGCTGTGCCTGCTGCCCGCCGTCGTACGTCTGCGCCTGGTAGTCCTGCGGCTGCGTCCACTGTCCGTACTGCTGCTGTTCCGGAGCGACCGCATAGGGGTCGGCCGCATACGGGTCCGCGGCATAGGGATCCGCCGCGTACGGATCCGCCGCATAGGGGTCCGCGGCGTACGGGTCGGCCGCGTACGGATCGGCCGTCTGCTGTGCGGTGTACGGGTCGGCCGGAGGCTCGGTCGCGGGTGCTTCCGGTGTCGTGGGGGACGCGGGCCGGTCGGCGGCTTCCGCGGCGGCGCGCAGGCGGCGGGCACGGCGGCCCTCGCCCGAGACGCCGGTCTGCGCGGGTACGGCCGGTGCCGCGGCGGCGAGGGCCGTCGTGCCGCCGGTCTCCGGCAGGTCGTCGTCGACCTCGCTGCGGCGGCCCGGCAGGGCGAGCACGACGAGGACGGCGGCGAGGAGGCCCTGCGCCCACATCCAGGCGGTGTGCGTCAGGGGCGCCTCGTAGGTGAGGGAGAGCTTTCCGCCGTCCGCGGGGAGCCGGAAGCCCTGGGCCCAGCCGTCGACCGTGGTGCGCTTGAGCGGGCGGCCGTTCAGGGTCGCCTGCCAGCCGGGCGCGGCCTTGTCGGCGATGCGCAGGACGCGTCCCTCGGAGCCGTCCGGAAGGGTCGCGCGGGCCTCGACGGGCCCGGACGCGACGGCGGTCGGCGTCGACTGCTGGACGACGTCCTTCTGGCTGCCCCCGGTGATGGTGATGCGGGCGGCCTGGCGGTCGACGCGCCACAGCGAGCCGCCGTCCTGCTGGCTGAGCCGGGTCAGGCCGGTGGTGGCGTCGAGGACGCGGGCCGTCTCGCGGGGGGCGCTGTCGCGGACGAGGACGTAGCCGACGGCGTAGTCGGTGAGCCGGCCCGCCTGGTCGGCGCCGGAGCCCGCGACGAGCCCGGCGACCACGCTGTCGAGCTTTTTGTCCACGGGGGCGGCCGCGGCCTGCTCGGCGTCGCCGATCCGCGCGCCGGAACCGCGTACGAGGCTGTAGGCGACGCGGCCGGGGGTGCCGTCCAGGACGAGGGTGCGCGCCTGGTCGCGGGTGCCCGCCTCCTCGGCGACGAACGCCGGGACCTGGTCCGGGGAACGCCGCTTCAGCGGGCCGTCGGCGCCGCCCGCCATCCAGACGGCGGCGGCGACCAGCGGGCCCGCCGCGGCGGTGACGGCGACGAGCGCGGCGACGGGCTGCCGCCAGCCGAAGCTGAGCGCGGCGACGCGGCCGCGCGCCCCCTCGGCGCCCACGACGGCGGCGGCGATCAGGGCCAGGCAGTAGACGAGCGCGGCGGGACCGGCCCACCCCGATCCGTTGGCCAGGGCCGCGCAGAGGAGTGCGGCGAGCGCCACCGTCCAGGCCGTACGGACCGCGCGGGCGCGGTCGGCGCGCAGCAGGGCGGCGAGGGCGGCCAGGACGACGCCCGCGAGGAGGTAGCCGCCGAAGGTCTTGGGGCCGCCGGGGTCGCCCGCGAGCAGCTGCCAGGGCGCGGTGGTGCCGTGCCCGTAGTCGAGGCCCGCTTCGGTGAGGAAGCGGGCGGGGTGGGTGAACAGGCCCAGCGACCAGGGGGCGAGGACGGCGACCGGGGTGAGGACGACGGCGAGGAAGCGCGGCCCGTGCAGGGCGAGCTGTGCGCCACCGCCGCGGACGGCGTGCTGGGCGAGCGCGCCGAGCCCGAGGACGACGGCGAGCGGCCAGACGACGGGGGTGAAGGCGGTGGTGACGGTCAGCAGGAGCGCGTACGTCCAGGAGGCGCGCCAGGTGGGGCGTGCGCCGGGCACCCGCAGGCCGGTGGCGGCCACGGCGGCGCGGGCCATGAGCGGCAGGAGGATCGCGAGGACGGCGGTGCCGAGCCTGCCGGTGGCGAGGGCCCCGGTGGCGGCGGGCAGGAAGGCGTAGGCGACGCTCGCCCAGGCCCGCAGCAGGCGTGAGCCGACGAGCGGCCGGGAGGCGAAGTAGGCGGTGAGCCCGGCCAGGGGCACCGAGCAGACGAGCAGCAGGGTGAGGGTGAAGCCGGTGGAGCCGAGGAAGAGCGTGCCGAGGGCGGCGAGCACGGCGAGGTAGGGGGGTGCGCTGCCGGTGTCCCCGGTGCCGACGGGGTGCCAGCCGCTGGTGTAGCGGGCCCACAGGTCCGACACGCCGTCGGGGGCGGGCAGCAGGGCGCCGCCGGAGAGCGAGCCGCCGCCGAGCAGGCCCCGGCAGGCGATCAGGGAGACGAGCAGCAGGAGGGCGAAGAGGACGGGCGCGGGCTTGCGGGCGACGCGCTTGAGCCGGGCGAACTGCTCGATCTCCAGGAAGTCCGCGTCGTCCCCACCGGGGCCCGATTCGACGGCGCCGTGGCGGCCCGCGGAGGAGAGGTCGGCCTCGGAGCGGCCGGTGAGGTTGCTCGCGAACTGTTCGACGGTGGCGCGCACGGTGGCGCCGGGCGGCGGGAAGAGGTGCTTCAGTTCGCTCGCGGGGACGGCCGGTGCGCCGCGCCGTTTGCGGGCGGCCTTGAGGCGTCCGGGGCGCAGCAGGGTGCCGAAGAGGCCGGTGAGTTCGTCGAGCGCCTGTCCGGGGGCCTTGCCGAGGAGGTAGCCGAGGGTCCGCAGCAGGGTGCCGAGGACGAGCCGGAGCATGACGTAGGGCAGGAGGGGGCCGCGGGTGTTGGCGAGCAGCGTGTAGACGGCGCCCGCCTTGTCGACGCGGTGCGGGTTCACGGCGGAGCGGCCCGCGCAGTCGACGGGGCGGCGTTCGCGGGAGGCGGCCTCGGCGTGCCGCATGACGGCGTCGGGGGCGACGAGGACGCTGTGGCCGGCGGCGTGGGCGCGCCAGCAGAGGTCGACGTCGTCGCGCATGAGGGGCAGCCGGGTGTCGAAGCCGCCGAGCTTTTCGTAGACGTCGCGGCGGACGAGCATGCCCGCGGTGGAGACGGAGAGCACGGGCCGGATCTGGTCGTGCTGGCCCTGGTCCTGTTCCCGGCGTTCGAGGCCGGTCCAGCGGCGGCCGCTGCGGGCGACGGAGACGCCGACCTCCAGCAGCTGTCTGCGGTCGTACCAGCTGCGGAGCTTGGGGCCGATGACGGCGGCGTCGGGTTCGGCGTCGGCGACGCGCAGGAGTTCGTGGAGGGCGCCGGGGTCGGGGGCGCTGTCGTCGTGGAGGAGCCAGAGCCACTGGACGGGTTCGAGGTCGCCGCGGCGGTGGTCGCGGCCGGGCCGGTCGTACGCGTCGTGGTCGTCGTAGGGGTCCTCGCGCCAGGTGCGGGCGGCGGGGTCCCAGCCGCTGGAGCGGCGCAGGTAGGGCAGTTCCTCGGGGTCGGGCGCGGGGGCCGAGCGGACGGCCTCGTCGACGGCGGCGCCGAAACCGGCGCGGCGGGCGAGGTGGAGGACCCGGTCGGGGCCGAGGGCGTCGGCGAGGAGCTGCGCGGAGTCGTCGGTGCTGCCGGTGTCGGCGGCCACGGCGCTCTGGACGGGCCGTTCCTGGCCGAGGAGTCCCGCGAGTGCGTCCGGCAGCCAGCGTGCTCCGTCGTGCGCGACGACGACGGCGGTGACGACGTGGCGGGGGAATGCCGGGGGGACTGCGGGGTCGAAGGTGGCAGAGGTGGCCGGGTAGTGGGCCGCCGTAGTGCTGTGCACGGACATCGAGGTACGGGCCCTCCGGCCGGGGATCCGGGGGTCGCCCCCCGGAGGACTGCGGTTCGCTGTGCGACCACACTAGGGCCTGTCCGGGGGTGGTTCTTCCCGTGTCCGGCGACTGTCGGTGACTGTCGGTGACCGGCCGCGGGGGTGCCCCGAGGGTGGTCCGGCAGTTGTCCGGTGGCTGTCCCGGCACTTGTCCCGGCAGTTGTCCGGCGACCGGGGCGGCGCCCCGGGTCCCGGGCCTTCGTTCAGGAAGGGTGCCGGGCTATTTCCGTCCGGAGGTCTTCAATAAGACCGTCCATAGAACTGTTTGTCCGATCTATCAGACCGCGGCTTTCTTGAGGCGGCGGCGCTCGCGTTCGGACAAACCTCCCCAGATGCCGAAGCGCTCGTCATTGGCAAGGGCATATTCAAGGCACTCCGAGCGGACCTCGCAGGCGAGGCAGACCTTCTTGGCCTCGCGCGTGGAACCACCCTTCTCGGGGAAGAAGGACTCGGGATCGGTCTGGGCGCAGAGCGCGCGCTCCTGCCAGCCGAGCTCCTCGTCCGCCTCCTCGACCAGCAGTTGCTGAAACAGCTCGGTCATGTGCGCCCCTCGTCTGTCATTTGCGTCCCCGTGCTGCCTTCATCAAGTGCGGCAGAACAACACGGGTGAAATTACAAGTGTGCCGATCCGGGCCAGTCAAGCCGAGATCTGCTATTGGGCCCCTTATTCACTCTGCGGAACCAAAGCCAAGCAGAAAGTGCCCAAAACATTACAAGTCCGGACAGAACTATCCGCCCGCCCGACAGCCGTCCGCCGGGCCGCGGACGCCTCCCGCGGGGAGCCCGGCGGGGAGCCCGATGGCGGCAGCCCCACCCTCCCCACACAGGAGAGGACGCCACGTACGGCAATCCCGTTGCACCGCCCGGCCGAATCATGGTGACGTCTCCGGTCGGGGCGGCACTGTCCGCGACGCGCGGATCACAAACCTTTCACCACCCACAGTTACCGGATGAGGTGAAAGATTTACCCCAAACCGGACACTCGGTTGACAGGGCGGCGCCGCGCCCGTCACCTTTGGTGGCATGCCAGCCATTGCCGCCACCCTCAGCCTGACCCGTGCGTACGGGTCCCGCTGCGCGTTGCAGGCTCGCTGTCGCTGTTCCAGCTGTTCCAGCTGTTGATGCCACTCCAGCTGTCGATGCCGCTGATGCCGCAGAGCTCCGGCTGACGTCTCCTCTTCCGTCCGCCTCGTCCGCTCTCCGCGTGCTCCGCGCTTCTCTGCACCCGCACCACCTCGCACGTTCTCCTGTAACCGCCCGCGGGGCCGCGTTCCCGAGTGCGTACATGCCCCGCGTGTCCCCGTCGTCACGCGTACCCCTGTCGCCTCCGGTCGCCGCACCGCACCGCACACCCGCCGAGGAACCCCGCACATGAACAGCGACGTCCAGATCGCCGGTGACCCGCTCGCCATTCCGCACCTGATGCCGCCCGCCCCCGCGCACCCCGCCACCATCGCCGAGTTCGCCGGGCTGGCCCGCGCGATCGCCGCCGACACCGCCTCCTGGGCGCACCTCGTGCAGTACGACGCCACCAGCCGCTGGTACCACCGGCTGCGCACCGGCCCCGGCTACGAGGTGTGGCTGCTCAGCTGGGTGCCCGGGCAGGGCAGCGGCGAGCACGACCACGGCCCTTCGTCCGGCGTGCTGACCGTCCTTCAGGGCGAGCTGACGGAGATCTCCGGAGGCGCCGGCCCGTACGGCGGCGCGGGTCGCCCGCGGCGGGCGCTGCGGGCCGGGGACCAGCGGGTGTTCGCGCCCGGTTACGCGCATGAGGTGGTGAACGACTCGCTGGGGCCGGCGGTGAGTCTGCATGTGTACTCGCCCGGGCTTACGGAGATGCCGATGCGGGAGCCCCACCGGGCGGCGGTACGGCCGGTTGTATCCTCCGCTCGCCTTCAGGGCGCCTAAGGGGCTGCCACGACTGCCATCTTGCGAGTGCACGTCGCCCGGTGGCCGGGCGCGCAGTTCCCCGCGCCCCTGACGGGGCGCCCCTTGGGGGCGCCCGGTCATCGGGGTGTCACACCCCGCTGACAGACTGTGGGCATGCAGCGCATTGTGGTTCTGGCCGGTGGGATCGGGGGCGCCCGCTTCCTCCGTGGCCTCAAGTCAGCAGTACCCGACGCGGAGATCACCGTCATCGGCAACACCGGGGACGACATTCACCTCTTCGGGCTCAAGGTCTGCCCCGACCTCGACACCGTGATGTACACCCTCGGCGGGGGCATCCACGAGGAGCAGGGGTGGGGCCGGGCCGGTGAAACCTTCGCGGTGAAGGAGGAGTTGGCGGCCTACGGCGTGGGCCCCGAGTGGTTCGGGCTCGGCGACCGCGACTTCGCCACGCACATCGTCCGCACGCAGATGCTGGGCGCGGGCTATCCGCTCAGCGCGGTGACCGAGGCGCTCTGCCGCCGCTGGGAGCCGGGCGTCCGGCTGCTGCCCATGAGCGACGACCGCGTCGAGACCCACGTCATGATCGACGACCCGGAGGGCGACGGCCGCAAGGCCGTCCACTTCCAGGAGTACTGGGTGCGGCTGCGCGCGAGCACGACCGCGCACGCGGTCGTGCCGGTCGGCGCGGAGCAGGCCAAGCCCGCCCCCGGGGTGCTGGAGGCCATCGCCATGGCCGACGTCATCCTCTTCCCGCCGTCCAACCCCGTCGTCAGCGTCGGCACGATCCTCTCCGTGCCGGGCGTGCGCGACGCCGTCGCCGCCGCGTCCGCGCCCGTCGTGGGCCTCTCCCCCATCGTCGGGGACGCGCCCGTGCGCGGCATGGCCGACAAGGTCCTGGAGGCGGTCGGCGTGGAGTCCACGGCCTCCGCCGTCGCCCTGCACTACGGTTCCGGGCTCCTCGACGGCTGGCTGGTCGACACGGTGGACGCGGGCCGGGTCGCCGAGGTGGAGGCCGCGGGCATCCGCTGCCGGACGGTTCCGCTGATGATGACCGACGTCGAGGCGACCGCGGCGATGGCCGCGGAGGCCCTGGCGCTCGCCGCGGAGGTGCGGGCGTGAGCGCGCCCGGGAGCCGCGTCCCGGAGCTGCGGGTCTGGGCGCTGCCCGGCATCCCCGAGGTGCGGGCGGGCGACGACCTCACCAAGCTGATCGCGGCCGCGGCGACGGCGGACGGCTCCCCCGGGCTCGCCGACGGTGACGTCCTGCTCGTCACCTCGAAGATCGTCAGCAAGGCGGAGGGCCGCGTCCTGCGAGCCGACGACCGCGAGGCCGCCATCGACGGCGAGACCGTGCGGGTCGTGGCCCGGCGCGGCACCCTGCGCATCGTCGAGAACAGGCTCGGGCTGGTCATGGCCGCCGCGGGCGTCGACGCGTCCAACACCGAGGCGGGCACGGTGCTGCTGCTGCCCGAGGACCCGGACGCCTCCGCCCGCGCGCTGCGCGCCGGGCTGCGGGACGCGCTGGGTGTGGACGTCGGCGTCGTCGTCACCGACACCAGCGGCCGTCCCTGGCGCTCCGGGCTGACCGACATCGCGATCGGCGCCGCCGGGGTGCGGGTCCTGGACGACCTGCGCGGTGGCGTCGACGCCCACGGCAACCCGCTGAACGTGACGATAGTGGCCGTCGCCGACGAACTGGCCGCCGCGGGCGACCTCGTCAAGGGCAAGGCCGGGTCGCTGCCGGTGGCCGTCGTGCGCGGCCTGGACCGTGCCGTCGGGGACGACGAGGACGACCGCGGCGCCCGGGCGCTGGTGCGTGACGCCGCGAACGACATGTTCCGGCTGGGGACGTCCGAGGCCGTACGGGAAGCGGTGACGCTGCGGCGCACGGTGCGCGAGTTCACGGACCGGCCCGTGGACCCGGGCGCGGTGCGGCGTGCCGTCGCCGCGGCCGTCACGGCGCCCGCGCCGCACCACACGACGCCGTGGCGGTTCGTGCTGCTGGAGTCGGAGGAGTCGCGGGTGCGGCTGCTCGACGCCATGCGGGAGGCCTGGACCGCGGACCTGCGGGCGGACGGGCTCTCCGAGGAGCGCGTCGCCCGGCGGGTGCGCCGCGGTGACGTGCTGCGCGATGCGCCGTATCTCGCGGTGCCGTGCCTCGTCATGGACGGCTCGCACGCGTACCCGGACGCACGGCGGGCGGCGGCGGAGCGCGAGATGTTCGTGGTGGCGGCGGGGGCCGCGGTCCAGAACTTCCTCGTCGCGCTGGCGGGCGAGCAGCTCGGGTCGGCCTGGGTGTCCTCGACGATGTTCTGCCGCGATGTCGTGCGGGAGGCGCTGCGCTTGCCGGAGGGGTGGGATCCGATGGGTGCGGTTGCCATTGGCCATCCGGCCGGGGCGCCGCGGGCGCGGCAGGCCCGTGAGGCGGGGGACTTCATCGAGGTGCGGTAGCCGTTTTACGGGGTGCGCCTATTGGGGGTGCGGCTTGCGCTGCGTGCGCGGCTGCGGCCTCGTCCGCGGGGGGTGCCTACTGGGGTGCCTCTTACGCTGCGCGCGCGGCTGCGGCCCCGGTGGGGGCTGGTCGCGCAGTTCCCCGCGCCCCTGACGGGGCGCGCCCCGCTGGCTGTGCTCACGCATCACCTCCCGTTTGTGCCCACGGACAGCAACCGACCACACCGGGGGCCGGGGGCGAAGCCCCCGGTCACAGTGAGCGGATGTCGCCCACCGGGAAGCGGGGGCCCCGGCGTGGTGGGGTGATCCCGGCGGCCGCGATGACGCGGCACGCGCGATGGCGGTGACCCTCGTACGGGGAGAGAAGCTGAAGCATGGCCGCGTCGTCACCGCCCCGCGCTCCCGTGAGCGCGTAGCTCACGATCGACGGGAGGTGGAGGTCGCCGACGGTCACCGCGTCCGCCGCGCCGTTGCTGCGCTGGAGTGTCTCCGCCGCCGTCCACGGGCCGATGCCGGGGACGGCCCGGAGGCGGGCCGCGGCGGCGGTCGCGTCCATCGTGGCGGCTTCCTCCAGGCGGGCGGCGACCCGTGCGGCGCGTACGACCGTGGCGGCGCGTCTGCCGTCGACGCCCGCCTTGTGCCACTCCCAGGAGGGGATCAGGGCCCAGCCGCGGGCGTCCGGCATCACGCGCATGCCGTGCGGCGCGGGGCCGGGGGCCGGTTCGCCGTGGCGGGTGAGGAGCAGGCGCCACGCGCGGTACGCCTCGTCGCTGGTGACCTTCTGTTCCAGGATCGCGGGGATCAGGGACTCCAGGACCAGCCCGGTGCGGGCGAGCCGCAGGCCGGGGTGGCGGCGGTGCGCCTCGCGCAGGAGACGGTGGCGGGGCAGCGGGACGAACGCGGCCGGTTCGTCCTCGGCGCCGAGCAGGGCGGGGAGGCCGTCCAGCAGCCAGTCAGCGCCGGGGCCCCACGCCTCGGCCTCCACGCGGCCGTCCCGCGCGGTCGCCCGGAGCGTGCCGGGGCCCGCCGGGGTGCGGCTCGCGCGCCAGACGGAGCCGTCCTCCGTGACGCGATAGGCGGGGTCGCCGGGGCCACGCGCCAGGACACCGAGGGTCCGCCCGAGGTCGTACGGGCCCGGTGGGTCCCACGTGCGCCGTGCCATTCGGCCAGCGTACGTCGGACCACCGACAAGCGGAGTCTCCCTGTCCGCTCGGCCGTCGTACCGACTCGGCCGTCATGCCGGCTGTCACTCGGCCGTCATGGGATCCCCGCAAGCGGAACTCACCGGCCCGTGGCGGACCTCCGGACTGCTGGTCCCCTACTGGTCCGACGAGAACCTGATCGCCGCGTCCGGGATCCGCGCCCCGCACCAGATCCGCGCCCCGCCCCGCAGCTCGTTGTCCGCGCCGACGACGGCGCCGTCGCCGATGACCGCGCCGTCCAGCACGGTGCGCGCCCCGATCCGCGCGCCCGCGCCGATCAGCGAGTCCCGTACGTCCGCGCCCGCCTCGACGACCGCGCCGTCGAGGACCGCGCTGCCGTCGACCCGCGCGCCCGGTTCGACGCGCGCGCCCGCGCCGATCACCGTGCCGCCGCTGAGCTTGGCGTCCGGGGCGACGTCGGCGCCGTCCAGGACCAGCCGGTCGCCGCAGCGGCCGGGCACGGCCGGGGAGGGCGCCCTGCCGAGCACCAGGTCGGCGGAGCCGCGGACGAACGCCTGCGGCGTGCCCAGGTCCAGCCAGTACGTGGAGTCGACCATGCCCTGGAGGTGGGCGCCGTCGGCGAGCAGCCCGGGGAAGGTCTCGCGCTCGACGGAGACGGGCCGCCCCTCCGGGATGGTGTCGATCACCGAGCGGTTGAAGACGTACGCGCCCGCGTTGATCTGGTCGGTGACGATCTCCTCGGGCGTCTGCGGCTTCTCCAGGAAGGCCGTGACGCGGCCGGTGGCGTCGGTGGGGACCAGGCCGAAGGCCCGCGGGTCCTCGACCCGGGTGAGGTGCAGGGAGACGTCCGCGCCGGTGGTGCGGTGGGTGTCGACCAGGGCCTCGATGTCGAGGCCGGTGAGGATGTCCCCGTTGAAGATCAGCACGGGCTCGTCGGGGGCCGAGCGCAGCCGGGAGGCCACGTTGCGGATGGCCCCGCCGGTGCCGAGCGGCTCCACCTCGGTGACGTACTCCAGGTGCAGGCCGAGGTCGGAGCCGTCGCCGAAGTACGGCTCGAAGACCTCGGCCAGGTAGGACGTGGCCATCACGACGTGGTCCACCCCGGCCGCGCGGGCCCGGGCGAGCTGGTGCGTGAGGAAGGGCACGCCCGCGGCCGGGACCATCGGCTTCGGCGTGTTCATCGTGAGCGGCCGCAGCCGGGTTCCCTTGCCCCCGACCAGGAGGATCGCTTCTGTCACCTTGTCGTCTCTGCTTCCTGCTGGGGCCGGGGTCGATCAGCGGCCTAGTGTATGCAGACCGGTGGGCGGCCCCTTGCCCGGTCAGCGGCCCTGGAGGCGGGCGGCGGCCGAACGGGTCGTTCCCAGCCGGTTGTAGAGGCGGTCTCCGGGGCACTCCGTGGCGTAGCCGTCGCGGTGTCCCGAGATGACCTTGAGCTTGACGGACGTCCCTTTCTTGAACAGGTTGCCGCCCCCGGACACCAGGGTGGCGGTGCCGCGCGGGTTGGCGCCGAACAGGCCGAGTTTCCATGCGGTCAGGGCGGACAGGGCGTTCACCGCCGCGTTGGGCGGGCTGGAGCTGCCGAAGGTTCCGAGGACGGCGATGCCCATGCTGTTGGTGTTGAAACCGAGGGTGTGGGCGCCCATGACCGGTTTCGCCACGCCGCCCGCGCGGCCTTCGTAGATGGTCCCGCACCGGTCGACCAGGAAGTTGTAGCCGATGTCCCGCCAGCCGCTGCTCACGACGTGGTAGCGGTAGATACCGCGGATGACGGACGCCGACTCGGAGCAGCTGTAGTTGTTGCCGGAGGCCGTGTGGTGCACGAAGGCGGCCTTCACGGACTTGGTGTACGCGAAGTTGCGCTCGCGGAGCGACTCGTCGGCGCCCCAGCCCGCGCGGGTGACGATGCGGGGGCGGGAGGCGGTGTAGCGGCCGTCCACGGCGGCGGGCTCGTCGCGGTCGATGTCCCGGCTGGGCCCGTCGTCGTCACCGCGGTACCAGGTGTCACGGGGGTCACGGTAGTCGCCGCTGTCGTCGCCGTCGCCCCAGTCGGAGGACTCGTCGCCCTCGGCCGGGTCGTCGTCGTCACCGGGCCCCCGGCGGCGGCCGACGGACGTGGCGGCGAGGTCGGCGCGCGCGGCGGCCTTGGAGGCGGCCGGGATCTCGGTGGCGCCGAGGGGCGCGAGCGGGCTGTTGGCGGCGGAGCTGGCGCGTTCCGCGTCCACGGGGTCCACCGGGTCGACAGCGTCCGGCGGCGCGTCCGGGGCGCGCCGGCCCGCGGTGGCGGGGACGGGGCGGCGCGAGGGGACGGCCTTGGCCGGGACGCCGGGGTCGACGAGTTCGAGGCGCATGCCCGCGGGCAGGGCGTGACTGCCCTCGGGCGTGCGCTCGGAGGCCGCGTCGGGGCGGACGCGGAGCTGGATCGCGTCGGACCGGCCGACCCACAGGGGCGCGGTGGAGCCGCGCAGGTGCCCGCGGCGGGCCTCGCGCGAGTCGAGGTCGGGCCGGTCGTCGTCGTGGGTCTGCACGTCCTGCCAGGCGGACCAGCCCCGGTTACCCACCGAGCGGGTGCGCACCTGTGCCCGGCCGCGGAGCTCGGTGCCCGCGTCGTCCCACACGATGCCGATCAGGGAGAAGGGCTTGACCTCGCGCTGGGGCACGCCTTCCTCGGGGCCGGGGCCCGCGGCGCGCTTCCCGGTGCCGCCGAGCCGGACCAGCGGCAGGGACTGCGTCGAGCCGGGGACGGACGTCCTGGGGCGGGGGGCCGGTGCCGCGCCCGCGCGGCCGGCCCGGGCCGGGTCCGAGGAGCCGGACGAACCGGCCGGGCCGAAGGAGCCGGCCGGACCGGAGGATCCGGGCGAGCCGGAAGCGCCGGGGTGGCCGGAGTGAGCGGCCCCCGGCGGGGTGGCCAGCAGGGGCAGGGCGAGTGCGGCGGCGCAAGTGACCATCGAGGTGACCGTCGAACGGGCAAGGAATCCACGCATGACTGAAATCCTGGACATGTCTATATAAATCTGTCCATTCAGGAATAACCGGAAAGTGACGCCCAGTCGGCTCCGATACGGCCGAACGGGGGTCGCAGCGCACCGTATCGCCCGTCCGCGGGCGGGGCCCCGCGCGTACCCTGACGCGATGAACGCCACCGATCGCACCCCCGCCGACCTGCTGCGTTCCGCGCTCGCCGCGGACCCGGCCCGCCCGCTCGTGACCTTCTACGACGACGCCACCGGCGAGCGCGTGGAACTGTCCGTGGCCACCTTCGCCAATTGGGTGGCGAAGACCGCCAATCTGCTCCAGGGCGACCTCGCCGCCGAGCCGGGCGACCGGCTCGCGCTGCTGCTGCCCGCGCACTGGCAGACGGCCGTCTGGCTGCTCGCCTGCTCCTCGGTCGGCGTGGTGGCCGACGTGGGCGGCGACCCGGCCGCCGCGGACCTGGTCGTGAGCGGCCCGGACACGCTGGAGGAGGCGCGCGCGTGCTCCGGGGAGCGCATGGCACTGGCCCTGCGCCCGCTGGGCGGCCGTTTCCCGCAGCCGCCCGCGGGCTTCGCCGACTACGCCGTCGAGGTGCCGAGCCAGGGCGACCGCTTCGCCCCGTACGCCCCGGTGGACCCGGACGCGCCCGCGCTCGCCGTCGGCGGCCTGGAGCTGACGGGCGCCCAGCTGGTGGAGCGGGCGCGCACCGACGCCTTCCAGCACGGCCTCGGCGCGGGCTCGCGGATGCTGTCGGGCCTGCCGTACGCCACCTGGGACGGCCTGTCCGCCGGCCTGTACGCCCCGCTCGCGGCGGGCGGCTCGGTGGTGCTGTGCCGCAATCTCGACCGGCTCTCGGAAGGCGGCCTGGAGAAGCGCCGCGAGAGCGAGCGCGTCACGGTGACGGCCCTCTGACGGCTCTCTGACAGTTCTCTGGACGGGGCGCCGGTACAGCCGAACCGACCCTCCGGGCGTCACCGTACCGACCCACTGGCCGTCCCCGTTACGGCCATAACGGCCCTCCGGGCGTCACCGTGACGGCCCCTCTGGCGCTGCCGCCCGGCGGCAGCCGCGCGATGATCGGGGTACGCGCGTCCGCCGGGCGCGGCAAGGCCCTGCGAGAGGCACACCACCCGTAGCGGCACGTACCACCCGTGAGGGAGGGACGCTGTGGACGACGGCATCGCCCCTCCCTCCCTCACGCCCCGGCGCAGGCGCCGCTGGCTGCGGTGGCTCGCCATGGGGCTCGCCGTGCTGACGCTCGCGACCGTCGGTCTGGCCTGGCTGCTCTACGAACAGCTCAACAACCAGATCCGTACGGACGACGACACGGCCAGCGAGCTGCGCCTCTACGAGAAGGAGCGGCCGGGCGTCCTGGTGGCCGGGGCGCAGAACATCCTGATCATCGGCTCCGACACCCGCGGCGGCCCGGGCAACGGGCAGTACGGCGAGGACAGCGGCACCCAGCGCTCGGACACCACGATCCTGCTGCACGTGGCGGCCGACCGGCACAGCGCGACCGCCGTGAGCCTGCCCCGCGACCTGATGGCGGACATCCCGAGCTGCCGACGGCCGGACGGCACCCAGACGAACGCGCGCTTCGCCCAGTTCAACTGGGCCTTCGAGCTCGCGGGCCCGGCGTGCACGATCCGTACGGTCGAGAACATCACCCACATCCGGATCACCCATCACCTGGTCGTCGACTTCAACGGCTTCAAGCGGCTGGTGGACGCGGTCGACGGTGTCGAGGTGTGTCTCAAGCAGCCCATCGACGACCGCGAGGCGCACCTGCGGCTGCCCCCGGGCCGTCAGGTCCTGCACGGGGAGCAGGCGCTGGGCTTCGTCCGGGCCCGCTACAGCATGGGGGACGGCAGCGACACCGAGCGGATGGGCCGCCAGCAGGCGTTCCTCGGCGCGCTGTTCAACGAGATGCAGAGCGACGGCGTGCTGCTCAACCCGACGCGGCTGTACCCGGTGCTCGACGCGGCGACGAAGTCGCTCACCACGGACGCCGGACTGGGTTCGCTGCGCAAGCTCTACGACCTGGTGCGCACGGTGCGGGGCATCCCCAGCGACCGGGTGCAGTTCCTGACGGCGCCCCGGCGCCCGTATCCGTTCAACCCGGACCGCGACGAACTGGTGCAGCCGGACGCGGACGAGCTCTTCGCGCAACTGCGGGCGGACCGGCCGGTGTCGGTCAGCAAGAACGTGCGTCCCGCGGACAGCAAGAACATCATTCTCCCGGCGGACGGCAAGGCCGGGGGCACGGAGCAGGTGCGGCCCGACGAGGCGGCGCGCGGCGGTCCGTGGCGCTACGAGACGGGACACCGGGGGGCGTGGCACCAGGTGCCCTGGCGGTACGAGGCGGGGCGCCCCGGCCTGCTCCTGCGGCACACCCGGGCCGATGACGACCCGATGGGGCCGGACTATCCGCTCGGGCTGGATGTGACGGACCATCCGGCGACGACGGAGACGGCCGTACCCGCGCCCGTTTCCTCCCTTTCTGTGGCACCGTCACCTTCGACGCCGCCTTCGCCGTCGCTCCCGCCCACGGCTCCTCCCACCTACGAGGGGACCACCGCCGCCCACGGTGTCTGCGGCTGACCGTCGGCTGACCGTCCGGCGAACCGTATGATCACCTTCACCGCTCCCCCGGTGACCTTCCTTCACGGAGGTCACGAAGGTATTGGGCAGATTGCCCAGTTGTAGGGAAGCGGAATTTGTCACCGGCGTCGCTGGACGCTGAACTGGGCGGATAGTGTGAGCGATCCGGTGTGCGACCGGGCCGAACGCGCACTGCTCAGACCATTGTGACCGAGCGCCTCTGGGGGGACAGGCGCCGCGTGGCACCGACGGAGGATTCAGACGACCGTGGACGCGCAAGGCCGTGGACGGGCGGGCGGCACCGACCCCGCCGACCAGTGGGTCTTCGACCCCAAGACCGGCAGCTACGAGCTGCGTCTCGACCGGCCCGGGGGGCCCGGGCAGGACTCGGGACAGGGCTCGCCCCCCGCGGCCCTCACCGATCCGTCCTCTCCGTCGTCTCCGTCCTCCGGCAGAAGTTCCTTCGTCTCCCCGCGCGGCACGTCCCGGGCGCCCTCCGGTGCCCCGTCCATCGGGAAGCCGCGCGCGTCGGGACCTGACGCGCGTCCGCTGCCCGGGCAGCGCGGCGGAGGCCGCCGGGGCGGAGGAGGCGGAAGCGGAGTCCTGCCCGACAGGCGCAGGCCGAGGCCGAAGCCGGGGAAGAGCACCAAGAAGAAGGTCCTCATGTGGACGGGCGGCACGCTCGCCTTCGTCCTGGTCGGCGGCTCGCTGGGCGCGTACCTGATCTACGAGCACCTCAACGGCAACCTCAGCAAGGTCGACGTCGGCATCGACAACGCCCCCGTCACCAAGGGCCCGGTGAACATCCTCCTCATCGGCAGCGACAAACGCTCCGGCAAGGGCAACGAGGGCTACGGCGACGACGGCAGCGTGGGCCACGCCGACACCACCCTGCTCTTCCACGTCGCCGAGGACCGCTCCAACGCGACGGCGCTCTCCATCCCGCGCGACATGGTCACGGACATCCCGGACTGCACGACCAGGCAGGACGGCGGGAAGACGAAGACGATCCCGGGCTCGAAGGGCGTCCGCTTCAACGAGAGCCTGGGCCAGGAGGACCGCGACCCGGGCTGCACCTGGCGGACCGTCGAGAACCTCACGGGGCTGAAGGTCAGTCACTTCATGATGGCGGACTTCAACGCCGTCAAGGAGCTCTCCAAGGCGGTCGGCGGCGTCGAGGTGTGCCTGGGCAAGGACATCGACGACCCCAAGTCGCACCTGAAGCTCAGCAAGGGGCGGCACGAGATCGAGGGCGAGGACGCGCTCGCGTTCGTCCGCACCCGGCACAGCGTCGGCTTCGAGAGCGACCTGGACCGCATCAAGCTCCAGCAGCAGTTCCTGAGTTCGATGATCCGGAAGATGAAGTCCGGGGACACCTTCACCAACCCCAAGAAGCTCTACGACCTCGGTGACGCGGCGACGAAGTCGCTCACCGTGGACACGGGCATAGGCTCCGTCAAGGACCTGACCAGGCTGGCGAAGGACCTCAGCCGGGTCAATCTCAAGAACATCACCTTCGCCACCCTGCCCGTCCTCGACAACCCCGCCGACGGCAGGGTGAAGAAGACGGTCGTCCTGGACAAGCCGAAGGCCGACCCGCTGCTGGCCATGATGCGGCAGGACGTCTCCCTCACCGAGGTCAAGGCGAAGGAGAAGAAGAAGCGGCAGGAGGCGGACGCCAAGCAGGAGGCCCTGCTCAAAGGCCCCAAGGCGGCACCCGCGGCCGTGCGCGCCCGGGTCCTCAACGGCAGCGGCCGCATGGGTGCCGCCCAGGAGGCCGTCACCTGGCTGCAGAACGTCAAGGGCATGCCGCGCACCAGCAACGGCGGCAACGCCGTCGGCGGCCAGAAGGCCGACAAGACGGTGCTGGAGTTCGCCCCCGACCAGGCGGACCAGGCCCGCAGGCTCGCGGACGCCATGGGGCTCTCCGCCGACGCCCTCAAGGAGACCCGGGCCGAGGCCGGCCCCATGGCGGAGATGACCCTCACCCTGGGCGCCGACTTCTCGTCCCCGGGCACTCCGGTCTCGGCGCCCGCCGCACCGCAGAAAGCGCCTGAAGGCATCCAAAAGGTCGAAGCGGACGACAAGAACATCTGCGCCAAGTAAACCTAGGCGTAGTACATCCGCATCTCACTGGTCAACAAGCGACTTACGATATAACGCGCCTGCCCATCGGGCCGGAAGCACCATTTTGGGGAGGGCCCGATGGGGCAGAGCAGTGGGCAGGAGCCGCGTGTGCGCGGCGACCGTGTCCCGGGTTCCGAGGACGGCGAGCCGGAGGCGGAGGCGAAACCGGAGCCGGAGGTGAAGGCGTCCGTCCCGAAGCCGGCCACCGAGGCCGACGCGCAGGCTGATGCGAGGGCCGACGCGCAGGCCGGCGCGAGCGCCAAGAAGGCCATCCCGAAGCCTGCTCCGGAGCCGCAGCCGCAGACGACCGCAAAGGCGGAGCTGAAGGCCACCCCGGAGGCGAAGGAGGAGGCCGAGGCGAAGTCCGCCTCCAAGGCCGCCCCAAGGGCCGAGGCGAAGTCTGCCCAGGGGTCCACGCCCGAGCCGGACACCGAGGCCGCATCGAAGGCCGAGCCCGAGTCCGATGCCAAGACCGGCACCAAAGCCGAGCCGAAGGCCAACCCCGCCCCCGGGCCGAAGGCGGACGCGAAGGCAGGCACCCCGGCCGACGCCAAAGCCGACGCGAAGCCGGAGCCGAAGGCCGACACGAAGCCCGACACGGAATCCGAGCCGGAGGCCGACGCGAAGGCAAGTACCCCGGCCGACGCCAAAGCCGACGCGAAGCCGGAGCCGAAGGCCGACACGAAGCCCGACACGGAATCCGAGCCGGAGGCAGGGGCAGAGTCAGAGCCGAAGGCCGGGGCAAAGAAGCGCACTCTCAAGTCGAAGCCGAAGGCCAGAGCCAACGCCAACACCAAGGCCGAGGTGAAGGGCGGCGGCGCTGCCCTCGGCGCCACGTCCGGGCCGGAGGCCGCCGCGCCGCAGGCGGAGGCCGAAGCCGGGGCGGAAGCCGCCACCGGGGCGAAGCCCACCCCCGAAGCCGGGGGGAAGCCCGGGCGGCCCCCCAAGTCCGCACGGCGGAAGCGCGCCACGCGAATAGTCCGCTGGACCGCGCTCTCCCTCGCGGTCCTGGTCCTCGGCACGGCCGCCGCGGGCTACTTCTACTACGAGCACCTCAACGGCAACATCAGGAAGAACCTCCTCAACCTCGGCGACAAGCGGCTCGACCGCAGTGCCGCCAATGCCGACGGTCAGCGCCCGCTGAACATCCTCATCCTCGGCTCCGACAGCCGGGCCACCGCGGAGAACGTCAAGCTCGGCGGTGCCCGCGACGACGCGGACCGGCCGCCGCTCGCCGACGTCCAGATGCTGGTGCACGTCTCGGCGGACCGTACGAACATGTCGGTCATCAGCGTCCCGCGCGACACCCGCGTGACGATCCCCAAGTGCACCGACCCGGACAGTGGAAAGGTCTACCGCGAGACCAATAGCCAGATCATCAACACCAGCCTGATGAACGGCGGTCCGGGCTGCACGGTGGCCACCTGGGAAGAGCTCACCGGCATCCCCATCGACCACTTCATGATGATCGACTTCGCGGGCGTGGTGAGCATGGCCGACGCCGTCGGCGGCGTCCCCGTCTGCGTCGACGCCAACGTCTACGACGAGAAGTCCGGGCTGCGGCTGCCGAAGGGCACCCACAAGGTCAAGGGCGAGCAGGCCCTCCAGTGGCTGCGCACGCGGCACGGCTTCGAGGACGGCAGCGACATAGGCCGGACCCACGCCCAGCACATGTACATGAACGCGATGGTCCGGCAGCTGAAGTCGGGCGCCAAGCTGACCGACCCGGGCCAGCTCACCGACCTCGCCGAGTCCGCCACCAAGGCGCTCACCGTCGACAAGGACCTGGGCTCGGTCAAGAAGCTCTACGACCTGGCGGACGACCTCAAGGACGTGCCGTCCGGCCGGATCACCATGACCACCATGCCGTGGGTCAGCGACCCGCAGGACCCGGACGCGCACGTCATCCCCAAGCCCGGTGACGCGGACAAGCTGTTCTCCCTCGTGCGCAACGACATCGCGCTCGACGGCAAGGACAAGAAGAAGAACCCCAAGAACGCGCCGTCCCTGCCGCCCTCGCCCAAGGGCAACGTCCCGGTGACGGTCTACAACGCGACGGGCACCGCGACCCAGCCGGTGGCCACCGGGCGCGGCAGCGACATCGCCGCCTACCTCGTCCAGAAGGGTTACACGAAGGCGACGGCCGACTCCGAGCCGCGCTCCCAGCTCGACACGACGCTCAGCTACGGCAAGGCGTCCCAGCGCGCCGACGCCGAGGCCATGGCCAAGATGCTCGGCCTGCCGGACACGGCGGTACGGATGTCCACGGCCGTGGACGAGCTCACCCTCGTCATCGGCAGCGACTGGCGCTCGGGCACGTCGTACCCGAAGAACGCGCCGCAGCGGCAGGACGACGACAGCGAGAAGGCGAACCCCGACGGGGAGAAGAACGCCGACAAGAACGACAAGGAAGGCAAGGACGGCGGCAAGGACGGGAAGGACGGGGGCAAGGACTCCAAGCCGAAGGAGTCCGACAACAAGGCCCCCGAGAGCTCCGACCCGCTCAACGGCAACGACACGTCGGCCTGCATGAAGGTCAACTCGCTGAATCGTTTCTAGCAGGGCTTTCCCGGGGGCGAGGCCCCCGGGAAAGCCCTGACGGGGGAGCCGTCGCGGCTGTCCCCGCGGTTACTTCACCGCCGGGCGACGGCTCGCGATGACCCTGCGCGCCAGCGACTTCGGCGAGGTCAGGAACCCGAAGCCCCACGACATGTGCATCGTCGCGAGAGCGACGGGAATCTGCGCGCGGGCCTTCAGCGGCAGGCCCTTGCCCGCCGGCACGGACCCCGCCGCGATCGCCGCCAGGTACCCGGCCGGCACGACGAACCCCCACGGCGTCACCACGGCCCCGACCACCACACCGGCCGCGATCGCGGCCACGGCGGTCGGCGGTGCCAGGTAGCGCAGGTTGATCGAGCCCTGGTGGTAGCGCGCGACGACGTGCCGCCACCGCCCGTAGTCCTTGTACTGCTTCGCGAGCGCCTTGACCGTCGGCCGCGGCCGGTAGGAGACCTTGAGCTCCGGCGAGAACCAGATCAGCCCGCCCGCCTCACGGATGCGGAAGTTCAGCTCCCAGTCCTGGGCGCGGATGAACTCCTCGTTGTAGCCGCCCTGCTGCTCCAGCGCCTCGCGCCGGAAGACCCCCAGATAGACGGTCTCGGCGGGCCCGGCCGTGCCGCCCGTGTGGAACGCCGCGTTGCCCACGCCGATCTTCGAGGTCATCGCGGCGGCGACGGCTTCCTCCCAGGCGTTCTCGCCCTCGGCGTGCATGATCCCGCCGACGTTCTGCGCGCCGGTCTCCTCCAGCAGCCGGACGGCCGTCGCGATGTAGTTCGGCGAGAGCATGCCGTGCCCGTCCACGCGCACCACGATCGGGTGCCGCGACGCCTTGATCGCGGCGTTGAGCGCGGCGGGTGTGCGGCCGGTGGGGTTCGGCACGGTGTGGACCCGGGCGTTTTTATTGGCCGCGGTCTCGCTGACGAGCTCGGCGGCGATCTCGTCCGTGCGGTCCGTGGAGGGACCGAGGGCGATCACGACCTCCAGCTCACCGGCGTACTCCTGCTCCAGGATGTGCCGGACGGAGGTGCGCAGGTGCCGCTCCTCGTTGAGCACCGGCATGATCACGGAAACGGCGGGCGGCTGCTGTTCGGGCATGGTTCCTCGGGGGTACGGGGGTCACCCACCCGGCTGGGCCGGTGTCGGCGGAATCGTCGGTCACGTTACCGCCAATGGCGGACACCGGCGTTCTCCGGCCGGGTGGCCGGGTGGCCCGAACGGCGTGGGGGCGTGGTCCTTTCATCGTATTGACCTACTGTTGCCGATCCCTGTCCGCCTTGTCTGTTTCATGCATATCTGGCTCGTCCGCCGAGGAGGTCCCGCCATGACCGCACCGGCCCACCC
>NZ_JAINFC010000419.1 GCF_020740835.1 Streptomyces sp. UNOC14_S4 | reverse complement strand
CACCTCGACAACCCCGGCCGTGTCGCCGTCGTCCACAACGGCATCATCGAGAACTTCGCCGGCCTGCGCGCCGAACTGGCCGACCGCGGCCACACCCTGACCTCCGAGACCGACACCGAGGTCGTCTCCCACCTGCTCTCCGAGGCGTTCTCCTCCTGCGGCGACCTCGCCGAGTCCATGCGCCAGGTATGCCGCCGCCTGGAAGGCGCGTTCACCCTGGTCGCGGTGCACGCGGACGAGCCCGGCGTGGTCGTCGGCGCGCGCCGCAACTCCCCGCTCGTGGTCGGCGTCGGCGCCGGGGAGTCCTTCCTCGCCTCCGACGTCGCCGCGTTCATCGCGCACACCCGCGAGGCCCTCGAACTCGGCCAGGACCAGGTCGTGGAGCTGCGCCGGGACGGCGTGACCGTCACCGGCTTCGACGGCGCGCCCGCGGACGTCCGCGCGTACCACGTCGACTGGGACGCCTCCGCCGCCGAGAAGGGCGGCTACGACTACTTCATGCTCAAGGAGATCGCCGAGCAGCCGAAGGCCGTCGCGGACACCCTCCTCGGCCGCGTCGACGCCACGGGCACGCTCGCGCTGGACGAGCTGCGCATCCCCGACTCCGAGCTGCGGGAGATCGACAAGGTCGTCATCGTCGCGTGCGGCACCGCGTACCACGCGGGGATGATCGCCAAGTACGCCATCGAGCACTGGACCCGCGTCCCCTGCGAGACCGAGCTGGCCAGCGAGTTCCGCTACCGCGACCCCATCCTCGACTCCCGCACGCTGGTGATCGCGATCAGCCAGTCGGGCGAGACGATGGACACCCTGATGGCCCTGCGGCACGCGCGCGAGCAGGGGGCGCGCGTCCTGGCGATCTGCAACACCAACGGCTCGACGATCCCCCGCGAGTCCGACGCCGTCCTCTACACCCACGCCGGTCCGGAGGTCGCCGTCGCCTCCACCAAGGCGTTCCTGACCCAGCTCGTCGCCTGCTACCTCGTCGCCCTCTACCTGGGCCAGGTGCGCGGCACCAAGTGGGGCGACGAGATCCGCTCCGTCGTGTGCGAGCTCTCCGACATCGCCACCCAGGTGGACGAGGTGCTGGAGACCATGGAGCCCGTACGCGAGCTGGCCCGCTCCCTCGCGGACAAGAACACCGTCCTCTTCCTCGGCCGCCACGTCGGCTACCCCGTGGCCCTGGAGGGCGCGCTCAAGCTCAAGGAGCTCGCCTATATGCACGCCGAGGGCTTCGCGGCCGGCGAGCTCAAGCACGGCCCGATCGCGCTGATCGAGAAGGACCTGCCGGTCGTCGTGGTCGTCCCGTCGCCGCGCGGCCGCTCGGTCCTGCACGACAAGATCGTCTCCAATATCCAGGAGATCCGCGCCCGCGGCGCCCGCACCATCGTGATCGCCGAGCGCGGCGACACGTCCGTACACCCCTACGCCGACCACCTCGTCGAGATCCCCCCGACGCCGGTGCTCCTCCAGCCGCTCGTGGCCACCGTCCCCCTCCAGGTCTTCGCCTGCGAGCTCGCCACCGCGCGCGGCAACGAGGTCGACCAGCCCCGCAACCTCGCGAAGTCGGTGACCGTCGAATGATCGTGGGAGTCGGCATCGACGTGGCCGAGATCGACCGCTTCGAGGCGGCCCTGCGCCGCACCCCCGCCCTGGCCGAGCGGCTCTTCGTCGAGCGCGAGCTCTACCTGCCGACCGGCGAGCGCCGCGGCATCGCCTCCCTCGCGGCCCGCTTCGCCGCCAAGGAGGCCGTGGCCAAGGCCCTGGGCGCCCCCGGCAACCTCCTGTGGACCGACGCCGAGGTCACCACGGAGGCCACCGGCCAGCCCCGCCTCGTCGTCACGGGCACGGTCGCGGCCCGCGCGGCGGAACTGGGCGTACAGGCGTGGCACGTCTCGCTGAGCCATGACGCGGGCGTGGCCTCGGCCGTGGTGATCGCGGAGAAGTAGCAGGCCGATAAAAACGCCGGTGAAAGCCGTACGGCCCCCGCCCTTCCCGGGCGGGGGCCGTACGGCATGGAGAGCTCGGCGGCCGGGCGGGATCAGCCCAGCGTCGACTTCACCACGTCGGCGAGGCGCTGCGCCACCGCGCGGGCCTGCTCGATGTCGGCGGCCTCGACCATCACGCGGACCAGCGGCTCCGTGCCCGAGGGGCGCAGGAGGACGCGGCCGGTGGAGCCCAGCTCGGCCTCGGCGGCAGCGACGGCGTCCGTGAGCTCCTGGGAGGACTTCACGCGCGACTTGTCGACGTCCCGGACGTTGATGAGGATCTGCGGGAGGCGCTCCATGACGGCCGCGAGGTCGGCCAGGGTGCGGCCGGTGGCGGCGACGCGGGCGGCCAGCATCAGGCCGGTGAGGGTGCCGTCGCCGGTCGTGGCGTGGTCCAGGGCGATGACGTGGCCGGACTGCTCGCCGCCGAGGGCGTAGCCGTGGGCCTTCATCTCCTCCAGGACGTAGCGGTCGCCGACGGCCGTCTGGACGAGGTCGACGCCCTCGCGCTCCATGGCCAGCTTGAAGCCCAGGTTGGACATCACGGTGGCGACGACGGTGTTCTTGCGCAGCGCGCCCGCCTCGCGCAGGGCGAGGGCGAGGACGGCGAGGATCTGGTCGCCATCGACCTCGTCGCCCTTGGCGTCCACGGCCAGGCAGCGGTCGGCGTCACCGTCGTGGGCGACGCCCAGGTCGGCGCCGTGCTCGACGACGGCCGCGCGCAGCTTGTCCAGGTGGGTGGAGCCGCACTCGTGGTTGATGTTGAGGCCGTCGGGCTCGGTGCCGATGGTGACGACCTCGGCGCCCGCGCGGGAGAACGCCTCCGGGGAGACCCGGGAGGCCGCGCCGTGGGCGCCGTCGATGACGACCTTGAGGCCGTCCAGGCGGTTGGGGAGGACACCGATGAGGTGGGCGACGTAGTTGTCGAAGCCCTGGTCGTAGTCGCGGACCCGGCCGACACCGGCACCGGTGGGACGGTCCCAGGGCTCGCCGGAGGCGTGCGCCCGGTAGGTCCGCTCGATGCGGTCCTCCAGCTCGTCGGCGAGCTTGTGGCCGCCGCGGGCGAAGAACTTGATGCCGTTGTCGGGCATGGCGTTGTGGCTGGCGGACAGCATCACGCCGAGGTCCGCGCCGAGCGCCCCGGTGAGGTAGGCGACGGCGGGCGTGGGCAGCACGCCCACCCGCAGGACGTCGACGCCCGCGCTGGCGAGCCCGGCCACCACGGCGGCCTCCAGGAACTCACCCGAGGCCCGGGGATCCCGGCCGACCACGGCCACGGGGCGATGGCCCTCGAAGGTACCCGTCTCGGCGAGCACATGCGCCGCGGCGACCGACAGGCCGAGCGCCAGCTCTGCCGTCAGATCGGCGTTGGCCACACCGCGCACACCGTCCGTGCCGAAGAGTCGTCCCACTGGTGTCCTCCGAAAAAACGCGGGGGTACGGGACCCGGGCGGGCCCCTGCCACAGAAGAAAGGTGAAGGTGTCGGATCCGGGACCGGGACGTTGCGCCCGGGTACATCCAGGTATACGCCCCGTGCCGCCGATAGCCGAACGCCCCGGCGGGCACGGAGCGTGCCGCCGGGGCGTTCGAGCAGAGCAGCGAGCTGCTGTTTAGCGCTTGCTGTACTGCGGAGCCTTGCGGGCCTTCTTCAGACCGGCCTTCTTGCGCTCGACCGCACGGTCGTCGCGCTTGAGGAAGCCGGCCTTCTTCAGCGGGCCGCGGTTGTTGTCCACGTCCGCCTCGTTGAGGGCGCGGGCCACACCGAGGCGCAGGGCGCCGGCCTGGCCGGACACGCCGCCACCCGAGATGCGGGCGATGACGTCGTAGCGGTCGTCGAGCTCGAGCACCTTGAAGGGCTCGTTGACTTCCTGCTGGTGCACCTTGTTCGGGAAGTAGTCCTCGAGGGTGCGGCCGTTGATCTTCCACTTGCCGGAGCCCGGAACGATCCGGACGCGGGCGATGGCGTTCTTGCGACGGCCCAGGCCGGCGGCCGGCTGCGGGTCGCCGAAGCGGGAGGCGAGGGACTCGGAGGTGTACTCACCCTCCACGACCTCGGTCTCGGTGGTGTACTGCTCGATGTCGACGGACTCGTCGAGCGGCATCTCGGCGGTGGTCTCAGCCACTGTCTTCTCCTAGAACTTTCTGGTTCGGCGGTGGCCGGGACTTAGCCCTGCTTGACCTGGGTGATCTCGAACTCGACGGGCTGCTGAGCGGCGTGCGGGTGCTCGGAGCCCGAGTAGACCTTCAGCTTCGAGAGCATCTGGCGGCCCAGGGAGTTCTTGGGGAGCATGCCCTTGACGGCCTTCTCGACGGCCTTCTCGGGGTTCTTGTCGAGCAGCTCGTCGTAACGCACCGAACGCAGACCGCCCGGGAAGCCCGAGTGGCGGTACGCCATCTTCTGGGTCTTCTTGTTGCCGGACAGGTGCACCTTGTCGGCGTTGATGATGACGACGAAGTCACCCATGTCCATGTGCGGAGCGTAGGTGGGCTTGTGCTTGCCGCGGAGAAGGGCGGCGGCCTGAGAGGCCAGACGGCCCAGGACAACGTCCTGCGCGTCAATGATGTGCCACTGGCGCTGGACATCGCCGGGCTTGGGGCTGAACGTACGCACGGTCGTAGCCTTCGCTTGTTGTGTGGGTCCTGACACGGCTCACTTGGTGATCAGCCAGCACAGGCGGCAACCCGGGGACGCAACCCGAGCGCACGCTGCCGACCGACGACCCGGCGAGCAAGCGTAAGGGCCCCTCGCGTGAGAACGACCAAGCCAATACGCATAACGAACCCACAGGGTACCCGGAGCGACTGTACGGGGTCAAAACACATGGTCCCACCGGTTGCCTGCGGCGGCAGACCGGGCGGGGTTGCTGTGGGTGACGATTCTTTCCGGGGCTGCGCCCCGGCCCCCGCGCCTACCGAGGTGCGGCTTGCGCTACACGCGCGACTGCGGGTCCGGTGGGGGCTGGTCGCGCAGTTCCCCGCGCCCCTGTCGGGGCTACCGCGCCCGCGTCACCCGCCGCTCGTCCCAGACCGGCTCCGGGACCTCCCGGACGTTGCCGTCTGCCCCGAACACCAGGAAGCGGTCGAACGAACGCGCGAACCAGCGGTCATGCGTGACGGCGAGGACCGTCCCCTCGTACGCCTCCAGCCCCTCCTGCAACGCCTCGGCCGACTCCAGGTCCAGGTTGTCCGTGGGCTCGTCCAGCAGCAGGGCGGTGGCCCCGCCCAGCTCCAGGAGCAGGATCTGGAAACGCGCCTGCTGCCCGCCCGACAGCTTCTCGAACGGCTGGTCGCCCTGTTTCTCCAGCTCGTAGCGGCGCAGGACGGACATCGCCCCGCCCCGGTCCTTCGCGTGCTCGGTCCACAGGATGTCGACGAGCGTGCGGCCCAGGAGCTCGGGGTGGGCGTGGGTCTGGGCGAAGTGCCCGGCGACCACCCGCGCGCCCAGCTTCCAGGCGCCCGTGTGCGCGACCGGGTTCTCGGAGTCGCCCGCGAGCAGCCGCAGGAAGTGGGACTTGCCGGAGCCGTTCGAGCCCAGCACCGCGACCCGCTCGCCGTAGAAGACCTCCAGGTCGAACGGCTTCATCAGGCCGGTCAGCTCCAGCCCGGCGCACGTCACGGCGCGCACGCCGGTGCGCCCGCCGCGCAACCGCATCCGGATGTCCTGCTCGCGCGGCGGCTCCGGCGGCGGCCCGGCCTCCTCGAACTTCCGCAGCCGGGTCTGGGCCGCGGCGTAGCGCGAGGCCATCTCATGGCTGACGGACGCGGCCTGCCGCAGCGAGATCACCAGCTTCTTCAGCTGCGCGTGCTTCTCGTCCCAGCGGCGGCGCAGCTCCTCGAAGCGGGCGAAGCGCTCCTTGCGGGCCTCGTGGTACGTGGCGAAGCCGCCGCCGTGCACCCAGACGTCCGAGCCCGCCGGGCCCGGCTCGACGCTGATGATCTTCTCGGCGGAGCGGGAGAGCAGCTCCCGGTCGTGGGAGACGAAGAGGACGGTCTTCCGCGTCTCGCGCAGCCGCTCCTCCAGCCAGCGCTTGCCGGGCACGTCGAGATAGTTGTCCGGCTCGTCGAGGAGCAGCACCTCGTCCGTGCCGCGCAGCAGCGACTCAAGAACGAGCCGCTTCTGCTCACCGCCGGAGAGGGTGCCCGCCTGGCGCCACTGCGCCGTCTCGTACGGGACGCCGAGCGCGGCCATCGTGCACATGTCCCACACGGTCTCGGCCTCGTAGCCGCCGGCCTCCGCCCAGTCGGCGAGGGCCTGCGCGTAGGCCATCTGCGCGGCCTCGTCGTCCACCGTCATGATCGCGTGCTCGGCCGCCTCGACCGCCTCCGCCGCCTGCCGGATACGCGGCTGGGCCACGGACACCAGCAGGTCACGCACCGTACGGTCGTCCCGTACGGAGCCCACGAACTGCGGCATCACACCGAGCCCGCCGCTGACGGTGACCGAGCCGCCGTGCGCCTGGAGCTCCCCGGCGATCAGCCGCAGCAGGGTCGTCTTGCCCGCGCCGTTGGCGCCGACCAGGGCGACCGCCGCGCCTTCCCCGACCCGGAAGGACACATCGCCGAGCAGCGCCCTGCCGTCCGGAAGGTAGTACTCGAGGTGTGCGGCTTCGACATGTCCCATGCCGGGATTGTCGCGGCAGGTGAGGGTTACGACCAAGCGGATTACGATGCCGGACATGAGCTTTGGGCAGGGTGGGCCGTACGGGGCCCAGAGGGAACCCCATCAGCCGAATCAGCCGCACCAGCCGAATCAGGCACCTCAGGCGCCTCAGCAGCGGCCGAATCCGCAATGGGGCGCACCCCTGCCAC
>NZ_JAINFC010000418.1 GCF_020740835.1 Streptomyces sp. UNOC14_S4 | reverse complement strand
GCTCACCTCTGGTTTTCGGCGGGGTGGGGGGCGCGCAGCGTTTGGCTTTCAGCCTCGCACGTTGCGGGTTGCCCTTGCGCGGGGGATCACCCTCCGGGGCTCCGCCCCGGGCCCTGCCAGGGGCTCCGCCCCGGGCCCTGCCAGGGGCTGCGCCCCTGGACCCCCTCGCCCATGGGGGTGCGGCTTGCGCTTGGCGCGCGGCTGCGGGTCCGGTGGGGGCTTGTCGCGCAGTTCCCCGCACCCCTAACGGGCGCTGCCCCTGACGGGCGCTGCTGGTCGCGCCCGCGCGGCGGAGCCGCAAATGAGACACAGTCCCGCGCCCCTTACGGGGCGTTGCCCCGCCGGGTGCTTCAGTTTCCGCCTGCCCTCAGTTTTGCCAGGTCTGCCTTGACCGTGTTGATCGGGATGGCGAAGCCGAGGCCCACGCTGCCTGCCGAGTCGGTGGAGCCGCTGGAACCGGAGGCGTACATGGCGGAGTTGATGCCGATGATCTCGCCGTTCATGTTGATCAGCGCGCCGCCGGAGTTGCCGGGGTTGAGGGAGGCGTCCGTCTGGATGGCCTTGTAGGTGGTCTTGGACGAGCCGGTGTCGCCGTTGTACTGGTTGCCGCCGAACTCGAACGGCCACTGCGGGAAGCCACCGCGGCCCTGGCGCTGCTGTTGCTGTTGCTGTCCCGGCTCCTTGGCGACCGTCACGTCGCGGTTCAGGGCGGAGACGATGCCGCTGGTCACCGTGCCGGTGAGGCCCTCGGGGGAGCCGATCGCGACCACGTCGTCGCCGACCCGGATCTTGTTCGAGTCGCCGAGCGTCGCGGCCTTCAGGCCGCTCGCGCCGTTCACCTTGATCAGCGCGAGGTCCTTGTCGGGGTCCGTGCCGACGACCTTGGCGGTCTTGGAGCTGCCGTCGCTGAACTGCACCTTCACGGTGTCCGCGCCCGCGATCACGTGGTTGTTCGTGATGATCTCGCCGTTGCTCGTGATGACCACGCCGGAGCCGGTGGACTCGCCGGAGGTGGTCGTCGCCTTGATCTCCACGATGCTCGGGCTCACGGCCTTGGCCACCGCCGAGACGCCGCTGCTCTTGGAGGAGGCGTTCTCCACGGGGACGGAGTGACTGCTGCCGCCCGAGCGGCTGGTGAGCTCGCCGACCAGGGCCGCGGAGCCGCCGCCGACGACGGCCGCGACGATCGCGCAGGCGGCCAGCAGGGCCACCGGCCGCCGGGCACGGCGGGGAGCGGCGTGGGCGCCCGCCGCCGGGTCGCCGGGGGCCGGAGCGGCGAAGGCCGCGTAGTCACCGGGTCCGACGGGACCGCCAGGGCCACCGGTACCGCCGGCGCCCCCCTCGGCGTATGCGGGCGAGCCGTCGCCCGGCCAGACGGTGACGCCGCTCGCCGTGGTGACCGGCTGCTGGGGAGCGTACGGCGGCTGCGCCGGGTACGCGGGGACGTGCTGCTGGTGGTCCTGCTCCGGGGTGCCGTAGCGGCGGTCGTTGTCCGTCATGGGTACGACTGTGCTCCGGCTATATGAAAAGAGTCTGAGTGGGTGGTGAGAAGCCCGGCAGAAGCCCGTATGCCCGGTATAAGGGCCCGCCGGTCCACCGCCTGTTGGAGGGTTCGGCTATTCGGCGGCAGGACGGTTTCAAACATGGGTCATCCGGCTAATTTGTGCCAGATCTCGGGGCCCAGCGTGGAGAGGGTGGTCATGCAGCAGATTGCCGGCTGGCACGTGGAAATCGAGTTCGCCGAGGACGAGACGCATACGCGGGCCGCGGGGCTGCTGCGGCTGCGGGACGGCACCGAGCTGCGCGGGCGGGGCCAGGCCACGCGCGACCCCCGGGACCCGGACGAGCGACGGATCGGCGAGGAGCTGGCCGGGGGACGGGCCCTGCTCGACATCGGGCAGCAACTGCTGGCCAAGGCGGGGGCGGAGGTTCAGCACCTGTGAGCGGCGGGGGCCCGGGGCTTCGCCCCGGACCCCCTTCAGCGAATTACCGCGCTTACTTCACGACCGTGATGCGGTCCGCCTTCGGCGGGTCCAGCGGGGCCGTCTTCGACGAGTGGGCCGTCAGGTAGGCGATGAAGGCGTCCACGTCCGAGGTCGTGAGCTTCTTGTTCTTGCCCTCCTTGAAGGCCGGGAAGCCGTCGCCGCCGCCCGCCAGGAACTCGTTGGCCGCGACGCGGTAGGTCTTGGCCGGGTCGATCAGCGCGCCGTTCAGCTTCAGCGTGGACAGGTCGATCCGCGCCGCGCCCTTCTTGGTGAGGTCGAGCGTGTACGTCAGGCCCCTGCTCACCTGGAGGATCTTCGGCTCCGCCTCGTTGGGGCCGCTGACCTGCTGCTGGAGCAGGGAGATCAGCTGGGCGCCGGTGAGGTCGACCGAGGCCATCATGTTCGTGAACGGCTGCACGGTGAACGCCTCGCCGTATGTCACCACACCGTCGCCCTCCGAGCCCGACGCCTTGTACGCCAGGTCGGAACGGATGCCTCCGGGGTTCATGAGGGCGATCTGGGCGCCGCCCTTGTCGGCCGGTGCCAGGGCCTCCAGCTGGGCGTCCGCGATGACGTCACCGAGCGGCTTCTCGTACGCCTCCGAACCGCGCCCGTTGATGTCCGCCGAGATGTAGCCCACCGGCTTGTTGGCCACCGGGGCGGCCAGCTTCTTCCAGCGGTCGATGAGCGCCGTCATGTCGGGCGCCTTCGGCTGGTCGCGGTTCACGACGTGGTTGGCCGCGCGGGGGTGCTTCGCGGGCGTGCGGACGATGTCCTTCGTCCCGCGGTCGTACGTCAGCGTCGTCTCGGTGTAGAGCCGCCCGAAGGACGCCGCGGAGGTCACCGTGCGGGGCGCGCCCGACGGGTCCGGGATGGTGCAGTTGTACGCGGCGTGCGTGTGGCCCGTGACGAGCGCGTCCACCTTCGGGGTGACCTTCTTGGCGATGTCCACGATCGCGCCCGAGATCCCCGCGCCCGGGCCGGGGGTGTCGCAGTCGTAGTTGTACGCGCCGGAGGCGGGCAGGCCGCCCTCGTGGATGAGCGCCACGATCGCCTTCACGCCCTGGCGGTCGAGCTCCTGGGCGTACTTGTTGATCGTCTCGACCTCGCCGCCGAACTTCAGGCCCTTCACGCCCTCCGCGGTGACGACGTCCGGCGTGCCCTTGAGGGTGACGCCGATGAAGCCGATCTTCACGCCGTTGTGCTTCCACACGGTGTACGGCTTGAGGATGGGCTTGCCGGTCTTCTCGTCCGTGACGTTCGCGGCGAGGTACGGGAAGTCCGCGCCCTTGAACTTCTTGCCCTTCTCGTAGCAGCCGTCCTTCGGGTGACAGCCGCCCTTCTGCTTGCGTATCAGCTCGTCGCGGCCGCGGTCGAACTCGTGGTTGCCGACGGACGTGACGTCGAGGCCGAGCTTGTTCATCGCCTCGATGCTCGGCTCGTCGTGGAACATCCCGGACATCAGCGGGCTCGCGCCCACCATGTCGCCCGCGCCCGCCGTCACCGAGTAGGGGTGGCCCTTGCGGGCCGCGCGCAGCGAGCTCGCGAGGTACTCGACGCCGCCCGCGGGGACGGTCTTCTTGGAGCCGTCCGGCTGGAGCTCGGACACCGTGCCGGAGGAGCCCTGCGGGGGCTCCAGATTGCCGTGGAAGTCGTTGAACGACAGCATCTGCACGTCGACCGTACGGCCGTGGTGGGCGCTCGCCGGGCCTGCCGTGGCGAGAACCCCGGAGGCGGCGGCGAGGACGGCGACCGTCGTCGTCAGCCGTCTGGACAGACGCTTCCGTGGCGGCGTCGCTGACATTTGTTCCCCTTTATGCATCTTTGGAGCGCGTCCGGGCGCGTACGGGCCCGGACACAGGTGTTGCGGGTCGGGCGAAGCCTACGGTCAACGCGCGTAGTGCGACAGGAGCGTTGAGGTGACGATCCGGTGGCACCCTGCCGTCCGGCGGCCTCGATGTCACCCCCGGAACGTAGGCTCGCCCCATGAGTAGCGACGTCGCGAACAACAACACAGGCGGACAGCAGCGGTCGGTCGACGTGGTGGAGGAACTGACGCCGGAGGGGGCGCGGGAAGTCCTGCGACTGATCGAGGCGGCCGCCGCCGTGGACGGCCAGCCCGCCGTCTCGGAACAGGGCAGGCTGCAGCTCGAAGGGCGCCGTTCCGGCGTCCGGCACGTGCTGCTGCGCGACGGGCAGGGCGAGCTCGTCGGCTACGGCCAGCTGGAGGAGGGCGACCCGGTCGAGGCCCCGGCGGGCGAGCTCGTCGTGCACCCGGACCGGCGCGGCCGCGGGCACGGGCGGGCCCTGGGCAGCGTGCTGCTGGCGGAGTCCGGCAAGCGGCTGCGGATCTGGGCACACGGCGGACACCCGGCGGCGCGGCACCTCGCGCAGGTGCTCGGGCTGAGCCTCTTCCGCGAGCTGCGGCAGATGCGGCGGCCGCTGGCGGGCCTCTCCCTGGGCGAGCCGGTCCTGCCGCCCGGGGTGACCGTACGGACGTTCCGCCCCGGCGAGGACGACGCGGCCTGGCTGGCCGTGAACGCCGCCGCCTTCGCCCACCACCCGGAGCAGGGCTCCCTCACCCAGCGGGACCTGGACGACCGCAAGGCCACGTCCTGGTTCGACCCGGAGGGCTTCTTCCTGGCGGAGCGCGAGGGCGAGCTCATCGGCTTCCACTGGACGAAGGTGCACGCGGCGGAGCGGTTGGGCGAGGTCTACGTGCTGGGCGTGAAGCCGGGCGCGCAGGGCGGCGGCCTCGGGAAGGCCCTGACGGCCATCGGCCTGCGGCACCTGGCGGCGGCGGGGCTGCCGACGGCCATGTTGTACGTCGATGCGGACAACGGGGCGGCGGTGGCGGTTTACGAGGGGATGGGGTTCGAGGTGTACGAGACGGATCTGATGTACCGGACGGAAAGCTGAACGTACTTCCGGGGCACCCTCCGGGGCTCTGCCGCGTGGCTGCGCCGCTGGGCGGCTGCGCCTACGGGGGTGCGGCTTGCGCTGCGCGTGCGGCTGCGGGTCCGGTGGGGGCTTGTCGCGCAGTTCCCCGCGCCCCTGACGGGGCGCAGCCCTCGACGGGGCGCTGCCCCCCCGGACGGGTGCTGCCCCTGACGGGGCGCGGTCATTCTCCGCGGTCAGGGACAATGCTTCGTCGTTCCGGTTCGTTTGACAGGGGTGAGGGGGTGGACCACCCTTTCACTAGTCAAGTAGTGAAAGGGTGAGGCGCGTGGTCGAGTTCCGCATCGACCGGCGCAGCGGTGTCGCCACCTACCTGCAGATCGTCCATCAGGTGGAGCAAGCCCTGCGCCTCGGCCTGCTCGCCCCCGGCGACAAGCTGCCCACGGCCAAAGAGGTCGTCGCGGCCACGGCCATCAACCCGAACACCGTCCTCAAGGCCTACCGCGAGCTCACCCGCGACGGCCTGGTCGAGGCGCGGCCCGGGCTCGGTACGTTCGTGCGGCGGTCGCTGGCGCGGCCGCAGGCCGGTGCCGACTCCCCGCTGCGCGCGGAGCTGGCCGACTGGATGAGCCGCGCCCGCACGGCGGGGCTCGCCCGGGAGGACGTCGCCGCCCTGCTCGCCTCCGTCCTGGAGGAGAGCTTCGAGGAGGCCCGGTGACCGAGCTGACCTACCGGCACGGGCACACCGCCCTGGAAGCGGTCGGTCTGGGAGTACGGCGCCGCCGCGCGTGGGCCCTGCGCGAGTGTTCCTTCCGGCTGCCCGCGGGACGCGTCTGCGCCCTCGTCGGCCCGAACGGCGCGGGCAAGTCCACCCTGCTCTCCCTGGTCGCCGGGCTGCTCCGGCCGGCCGAGGGCTCGATCACCGTCTTCGGCGGCCGCCCCGGCGACGCCGCCGTGCGGCCCCGCGTCGCGTACGTCTCGCAGGACAAACCGCTCTTCCCCCGGTTCACCATCGCCGACACCCTGCGCATGGGCCGCGAGCTCAACCCCGGACGCTGGGACCAGGCCGCCGCCGAGCGACTCGTGAACGGCGGCGGGCTCTCGCCCAGCGCCCGCGTCGGCGACCTCTCGGGCGGCCAGCGCACCCGCGTCGCCCTCGCACTGGCCCTCGGCAAGCGGCCCGAACTGCTGCTCCTGGACGAGCCGATGGCCGACCTCGACCCGCTCGCACGCCACGAGATGACAGCCGCCCTCATGACCGAGGCGGCCGAGCACGCCACCACTGTCGTCATGGCCTCGCACGTCCTGTCCGAGCTCGACGGGGTCTGCGACTACCTGCTGTTGATGGCCGACGGGCGCATACGGCTCGCGGGGGAGGTCGAGGATCTCCTCGCCGCCCACGCGGTGGTCGTCGGCCGGCATGAACTTCCCGGGCCGCCGCGGGAATTCTCCACCCACACGGTTGTCGAGGCCCGTACGACGGGGCGTCAGCTCACGGCGCTCATACGGCCGGACGGGCCTGTGCGCGGCCCTTGGCGGGCCGCCGAGCCGTCCTTGGAGGAGCTCTTGCTGGCCCACTTGCGCGCGCCGGGGGCGCCTGCGTTGCTCACTCCTGGCGCGGAGCCGCGGGTGCGGCCGCGGCGGGGTGCGGCCTGATTGTCTGATGGCGGCGCCTACTGGGGAGTGCGGTTTGCGCTGCGCGCGGCTGCGGGTTCGGTGGGGGCTTGTCGCGCAGTTCCCCGCGCCCCTAAGAGCCGCCTACGAGCTCGGTCGCCCTTGCCCGTCCGGCGACTGCGGGCCGGTGGGGACTTCTCGCGCAGTTCCCCGCGCCCCTGACGGGGCGCCCCCGGACGGGCGGAGAGCCGACAGCGGGCGTGGGCACCCCCTACCGGCAGCCGACAACCGGTGGAGGGGGCGCCCCGTC
>NZ_JAINFC010000417.1 GCF_020740835.1 Streptomyces sp. UNOC14_S4 | reverse complement strand
CTTGGGCGATGGCGCCGTGGTCGCCGCCCTCCCGCTCGCCGCGAAGAGCCTCACCAGCGACCCCCGCCTCATCTCCGGCGTGGCATTCGCCGCCACCCTCCCCTGGCTCCTCCTCTCCGTCGTCGGCGGCGCCCTCGTCGACCGGATGGACCGAAGACGCCTGATGCTCGGCGCGCAGATCACGCAGGCCACGCTCGTTGCGCTGATCGCGATCCTGGTGACGAGCGGGCTGACGCGGATCTGGATGCTGTTCCTGCTGCCGTTCGGCGTGGCCTCCGCCGAGGTGCTGTTCACCACGGCCAGCCAGACGGTGATCGCCGCCGTCGTACCCGAGGAGCACCTGGAGAAGGCCAACGGCCGCCTCGTGGCGAGCGAGACGGTGGCCAAGGAGTTCGCCGGGCCACCGCTCGGGGCCGCGCTGTTCTCCTTCGCCATGCCGCTGCCGTTCTGGCTGAACAGCGTCACGTTCGCCCTGTCCGTCCTGCTGATAGCCCGGATCCGGACACCCGCCCGGGAGCCGCGCCCCGCGACCGGCGGGAAGCTGTCCACGGAGATCGCCGCCGGGCTGCGCTGGCTGCTCCGCCACCGGCTGCTGCGCACGCTGTCGCTGGTCGCGGGCGCGGCCATGTTCTGCGAGGCGATGGCGCTCTCCACGCTCGTGCTGTTCGCCCACGACGAGCTGCACATCGGCGACCGGGGCTACGGCGTGCTGCTCGCCGCCATGGCGGTCGGCGGTGTCGTCGGCGGGATCGTCGGCGGCCGGGTCGTCGGCAGGCTCGGCGGCCGGGTGACGGCCATCGGGGCGCAGTCGGCGTGCTCGCTGATGTGGCTGGCGATCGGCCTGGTGGGCCGCAGCCCGGTCACCGTCGTGGCCCTGTTCACCGTGTTCTCCATCAGCGTCTCGCTGTGGGTCGTCGTGGTGCAGTCCGTACGCCAGCGGCTGGTGCCCGACGAACTGCTCGGGCGGGTCTCGGGCGCCGCCCGCATGCTCACCTGGGGCGCCATGCCGCTCGGCTCCCTCGTCGGCGGCTTCGTCGCCGACTCCTTCGGTCTGGTGTCGCCCTGGCTCGTCGGCGGCGCCCTCTCCCTGCTCGTCACCCTGATCGCCCTGCCCGCCCTGCTCCGCTGGGACCGCTGACCCGGACCCGGCGCCGGAACCGAACCGAACCGAGGAAGCGTGACCGTGAACCGATACGCACCCGCGCGGGACACCGACCAGCTCCCGCTGCTGCTCGTCCTCAACCGCTTCGACGACGAATTCGGCGAGTACCACCGCTTCGTACCGCCCGGCACCCACCGGCTCGCCTACCTGGCCACCGCCGACGCGCTCGCGCCCCTCGACCAAAAGGGCGCCGTGGCGACCGTGGTGGTCGAGGACATGGAGTACGAGACGCTGCTGCCCGCCGCCCGCCGCATCGTGGCCGAGCACGGGCCGCTCGCCGGGATCATCGGCCTGTCCGAGTTCGACCTGGTCACGACGGCACGGCTGCGGGAGGCACTCGACGCGCCCGGCCCGAGGACCGAGTACGTCCTGCGGTTCCGGGACAAGGCCCGGATGAAGCGCTGGATACACCTGGCCGGGGTGCGCGCCCCCCGGTACCGCACCCTGGAGGGCGGCGCGCTCGCCGAGGAGCTCGTGGCGGAGCTCGGGCTGCCCCTGATCCTCAAGCCCAAGGACGGCGCCTCCGCCAAGGGCGTCCTGCTCGTGCGCACCGAGCCCGAACTGGCCGAGGCGCTCCAGGATCTCGACACCGAGCGCTACGAGGCGGAGGAGTACGTCGAAGGGGCCATCCACCACATCGACGGCATCCGCCGCGACGGCCACCTCCACTTCGCGACGGTCTCCGCGTACGTCAACACCTGCCTGGACTTCACCCGCGGCCTGCCGCTCGGCTCGGTGCTCCTCGACCCGGGGCCGCGGCGTGACGCCCTGCTGGCCTTCACCGCCGACTGCCTGGACGCCCTGGAGCTGTGGGACGGGCCCTTCCACCTGGAGGTGATCGTCAACTCCGCGGGCGAGCACGTGTTCCTGGAGGTGGGCCTGCGGCCGGGCGGTGCGGGTGTGCCGTTCGTCCACCGCGACATCTTCCACATCGACCTCTACGGCGAGGCCGTGCGCGCCGCGCTCGGGCTGCCCCCGCTGACGCCGCCGGAGGAACTCGTCCGGCCCGGCCCGGGGGTCGGCGCCGGCTGGCTCGTCCTCCCCGAGCCGACGCCCTGGCCGCAGCGGGTCGTCGCCCGCAACTCCCTGGTGGAGGCGGTCCCCGAGTGCTACGCCGAGGCGCTGCCCCACCCGGGCCAGGTCTTCACCGGCGACGGCGGCTACGACCACGCGGGCGGCCGCTTCCTCTTCCGCGGCCCCGACGAGGCGACGGTCCGCGCCGCCGTGCTCGCGGGCATCGCCCGGTACCGGCTGGAGACCACGGCCGCGGACGCGCCGTCGGACGCCTCGGTCTCCGCCGCCCCGGCTTCCGCCGTCACGGCCGATGCCGCGGGCGCCCGGTGAGCGCCCCCCTGGACGTTCCGGACAGCGGCACCCTGCGCGTCCAGCTCGGCATGCCGTCCGCGATCGACCCCGGCACCGCCTTCGAGCACGACGGGGCGCTGATCGCGGCACTCCTCGCCGACCCGCTCGTGGACTGCGACCCGGCGACCGGACGGCTCGCCCCCGCGGCCGCGAGCGACTGGCAGGTGGCACCGGACGGCCTGTCCGTACGGTTCGCGCTGCGGCCGGACGTGCGCTTCCACCACGGCCGCCGCGTCACCGCGGAGGACTACCGCTACGCGCTGTCCCGCGTCGCCGCCCCCGGAACCGACTCGGCGCACGCGCCCCTGCTGTCGATGATCGAGGGCTACGAGGACGTACGGGCCGGGCGCGACGAACGCCTCAGCGGGGTGCAGGCCCTGGACGCGCTGCTGCTGGAGGTCCGGCTGAACGCCCCCTTCCACGACATCGCCGCCGTCTTCAGCCACCGGGCGACGACCGCGGTGCCCGCCGAACTCGCCGAGGCCGACCCGAAGGGCTTCGCCCGGCACCCGGTCGGCAACGGCCCGTACCGGCTCGATGCGCCCTGGGAGCCGGGCGCGGACGTCGTACTGGAGCGCTTCGACGGCTACTACGCGCGCAACGCCGCGCACGCCACGGGCGGCGTCGGCCAGGCGGCACGGGTCGTCTTCCGTACCCACCCCGACCTGGCCGAGGGCTACGCGGCGTTCCTGCGGGGCGAGACCGACGTGACGGAGGTGCCGCCGACCCTGATCACCGGGGCGGCGGCCGAGGGCGGACCGTCCTTCCGCGTCACGCCCAACCCCATGGTCACCTTCCTCGGCTTCCCGACCGGCGTGCCGCCCTACGACGACCCCGTGGTGCGGCGCGCGGTGGCCATGTGCGTGGACCGGGAAGGGATCGGCCGCCGCCACTTCGGCGGGACGCGGCCGGTGGCGCACCGCGTCCTGCCGCCCGTGCTGGACCCGGGCGGGGAGCCGTCCGACGTGATCCCCTACGACCCCGCCGGGGCACGGCGGCTCCTCGCGGAGCACGGCGCCGCCCCGCCGGACCGCTTCGCCTTCCGCTTCCCCGCGGGGCAGGGGCACGAGGGGTGGGCGGCGGACCTGGCCTCGTGCGTCGGCGCCGCGCTGGGCATCCCGGCGGAGGCGGTACCGGTGGACCGCTCGGTGTTCCTGGACGAACTGTCCTCGTCGAACGCGCCGTTCAGGATCAACTGGCAGGTGGACTTCCTCTCCGCGGACAACGCGATCGGTCCGCTGCTGGACGGGTTGCCCTACGGGAACCCGCGGGTCGACGATCTGCTGACGGCGGCGCGGGGGGTCACGGACCCCGCTGCGCGCCTTTCCCGTTACCGGGAGGCGGAGTCGGTGCTGCTGTCGGATCTGCCGCTGCTCCCCTTGTGGGAAGGGGCCCTGTACCACTTGGTGTCACCGCGTGTGCGGGTACGGGGGCCTTGGACCAATCCTTTCGGGGAGCCGGTGTTGAGCCAGTACGGCGTGTGACTCCGTCCGTTTGCGCCTCCCGGGCTGCGGCCTGGGCCCGGTAGGCGTCTACAGGTCGTACACAGCTGGTCGCGCCCACGCGGCGGAGCCGCATATCGATACAGCCCCGCGCCCCTGACGGGGCGCGCCTACGCCGCCGGTGCCTGCACCGGGACCGCGTCCTCCGCAGTGGCGCCATTGGCCGACCACGTACCCAGGGCGATCTCCGCCGTGATGCCGGGGCCGAAGCCCGCGATCACGCCCCGCGCGTCATGGTCGGCTCCCCCGTCCGCGAAGAGCCTTTCCAGCGCGTCGAAGATGACCGCGCTGGCGATGTTGCCCCGCTCCGTGAGCGTGGCCCGGCTGTAGCGGAACATCTCCTCCGGCAGGTTGAGGTATTTGCACAGGTCGTCCAGGATGCGGGGGCCGCCCGCGTGGACGATGTACCAGTCGAGGCCGGACATGTCCCAGTCGTACGGCTCCGCCATCGCCCGCATCGCGGGCGCGAGCATGGCCATCGTGCCGGGCACGCGTTTGTCGAGCATGAAGTGGAACCCGGTGTCCCGGACGCCGTACGAGATCCAGTCCTCGGTGTCGGGCACCAGGTGGGAGCCGTTGCGCTCCAGCCGGACGCCGACGCCGCCGGCGCCGCGCACCACGGCCGCCGCCAGGGCGTCGCCGAAGAGGCCGTTGGAGAGGAGGTTGCCCACCCCGAGGTCGGTGGGCTGGTAGCAGAGCGAGCAGAACTCGCAGGCCACGATCAGCACATTCTTCTCGGGGTAGGCGGTGCAGAAGTCGTGCGCGCGGTTGATGGCCGCGCCACCGGCCGCACAGCCGAGCTGCGCGATCGGCAGCTGCCGGGTCTCCGTCCGGAAGTCCATGGTGTTGATGATCCAGGCGGTCATCGAGGGCATCATGAAGCCGGTGCACGAGACATAGACGATCAAGTCGATCTCGCGGCTGGTCATTTCGGCGTGGTCCAGCGCGCGCCGGATGACCTCGGGCACGCGCGCCTTGGCCTCGATCTCGTAGAGCGCGTTCCGGGCGGTGAAACCGGGGTGCTTGAGGGTGTCCTCGATCGGCTGCACCAGGTGCCGGGTCTGCACTCCGGTATTGCCGATCAGCCGCAGGGCGAGGCCCAGTTGCGGGTGGTCGGCGTGGATCGTGCGCGCGAGGTCGAGGGTCTCCTCCCGGGTGATGATGTATTCGGGAACGGAGATGGCCGGTCTGCACAGAGTTGCCATGACGCACTCCTTTACCAGGCGACCGGCAGGGTGAGCGGATAGCGCCAGATCGAGGTGGTGTTCCACTTCACCTCCTCCGCCGGTACGGCCAGACGCAGTTTCGGGAACCGCTCGAGCAGAGTGGCGAGGGTTACCTGGAGCACCATGCGGGCCATGTGGGACCCCAGACAGTGGTGGCTCCCATAGCCGAAGGCCATGTGGACGGCGGGGTCCTTGCGGTCGAAGTCCAGCACGTCGGGGTCGGGGAAGATGCGCCCGTCCCGGTTGGCCGTCAGGTACGACACGTGGACGACGTCGCCCTTCTTGACGGTCACCCCGTCGAACTCGACGTCCTCCAGGGCCACCCGGGGGATGCCGACGCCCTGCCGGAACGGGATGTAGCGCAGCAGCTCCTCAAGGGCCTGCGGAAGGATCTCGGGCCGGGACCGCAGGTCCGCCAGGTGATCCGGGTGGGTGAGCAGGGTGTAGATGACGTTGCAGATGTCGTACGTGGTGGTGTCGTGGCCGGTGACCACCAGGAGCATGGCGAGGACGGCCAGCTCCTCCGAGTCGAGCATCTCCTCGCCGACGCGGGCCTGGGCGAGCGAACTGATCAGGTCGGAGCCGGGGTTGGCCCGGCGCTCGGCACTGAGCTCGCTGAAGTAGGCCCGCAGACCGGCCTTGGCCTCGGCCGCCGAGGTCTTCTCGGTCAGCGACATGGACATCATGGCCATGGCCCACTGCCGGATCTGCCTGCGGTCCTCCTCGGGGATCTGCAGCATGTCGCAGATGGCCCGCAGGGGGAGCCGGCCCGCGAGGTGATCGGCGATGTCGGCCGGGGCACCGTGCTCCTCCATGCCGTCCAGCAGCTCGTTCACCGTGGCCTGGGTCAGCGGGCGTTGCTCCTCGACCTGCTTCGTGGTGAACGCCTTCACGATGATCTTGCGGACCCGGTTGAGGTCGGGCGGGTCCATCACATTGATCGCCTCGGACTGGACGATCGGCGCCGGGGTGATGCGCGGGAAGTCCATCCCGATCAGCGCGGCCCGGCTGAACCGCTTGTCCGAGGTGACCGTCGCCACGTAGTCGTACCGAGTCACCAGCCAGCACGTGCCTTCGCCGTACGGCATCTGCACACGGGTGACGGGTGCCTCCTGCAGCATCCGGCTCATGAACGGGTCGGGTTCCAGAGCCTTGTCATGTCGGAAGGGACAGCTCCGCACGGGCTCCGGCCCGATCTCGGAATCGGTCATCGCAGACTCCCTTGTGCCCAGGGCCCCGCCGATGGCGCGCCAGCCTATTTTCAGACGATGCCGCAATGGCAAGCCCGCCACACGCAAGCCTCCACGATTCACCCGTACGATGGATTTTTAGTGGAATCACCGACAACATCCCACTCTCGGCCACCTTTCTCCCCTTTACTTCGCGACTTCTCTTTTACGACGCGACGCGCCATCCGCACCCCCAGCGCCACCACGCGTGCCACCCCCGAGCCATTTGGCTCCCCCGCCCTTGCCGTGCCCTTGCCGGGGGCTTGTCGGTGGGGCGCCTACCGGGGTGCGTCTTGCGCTGCGTCCGGCGTCTGCGGGCCGGTGGGGGCTTGTCGCGCAGTTCCCCGC
>NZ_JAINFC010000416.1 GCF_020740835.1 Streptomyces sp. UNOC14_S4 | reverse complement strand
CCCTGACGGGGCGCGCCTGCCTCCGGCCGCAACCGACCACGCGGGTCCAGGGGCGCAGCCCCTGGCGGGGTCCGGGGCGGAGCCCCGGGGGCCCACCCAACCCGCCGAAAAGGCCGTTGCCCCGGCTCACCTTGGGGTGAGCCGGGGCAACGGCCTTCGAGGAGAGGAGCGGCGGGGGGGTTAGCCCATCTCCTCCAGCGCCTTGCCCTTGGTCTCCTTCACGTACTTGAGTACGAAGGGGATCGAGAGCACGGCGAAGACCGTGTAGATGATGTACGTCGCGGAGAGGTTCCAGTCCGACAGGCTCGGGAAGCTCGCCGTGATGACCCAGTTGGCGACCCACTGCGCGGAGGCGGCGACGCCGAGTGCCGCGGCGCGGATGCGGTTGGGGAACATCTCGCCGAGGAAGACCCAGACCACGACACCCCACGACAGGGCGAAGAAGAGCACGAACGCGTGGGCCGCGACGAGGGCCACGGTGCCCTGGGTGGTGGGCAGCGAGCCGTCCGCCGCCTTGGAGGCGAAGGCCCAGGCCTCCAGCGCGAGGGAGACCGCCATGCCCGCGGAGCCGATGAGCGCGAGCGGCTTGCGGCCGATGCGGTCGACGAAGATCATCGCGATCACGGTGCCGACGATGTTGATGATCGACGTGGTGAAGGAGTACAGGAAGGAGTCGCTCGGGTCGATGCCGACGGACTGCCACAGGGTCGCCGAGTAGTAGAAGGCGACGTTGATGCCGACGAGCTGCTGGAAGACCGAGAGGCCGATACCGACCCAGACGATGGGCAGGAGGCCCGCCTTGCCGCCGATGAGGTCCTTGAAGGTGGACTTCTCCTCGCTGTGCATCGCGAGCTCGATCTCGGCGACGCGCTTGTCGAGGTCGACGGTGTGGCCCTCGACGTCGGCCAGGACGGCCTTCGCCTTCTCGGTCTTGCCGACGGAGATGAGGAAGCGGGGCGACTCGGGGATCGCGAAGGAGAGCAGACCGTAGAGGACGGCCGGGACGACCATGACGCCGAGCATCAGCTGCCAGGCCTCGATGCCCATGACGTGACCGCGCTGGTCGCCGTCGGCGAGGTTGAGGATGCCCCAGTTGACGAGCTGGGAGATGGCGATGCCGACGACGATCGCGGCCTGCTGGAAGGAGCCGAGGCGGCCGCGGTAGGCGGGCGGCGAGACCTCGGCGATGTAGGCCGGGCCGATGACGGAGGCCATGCCGATGGCTATGCCGCCGAGGACGCGCCAGAAGGCGAGGTCCCAGAGGGCGAAGGGCAGGGCCGAGCCGACGGCGCTGATCGTGAAGAGCGTCGCGGAGATCTGCATGACGCGGATGCGGCCGATGCGGTCCGCGATGCGGCCGGCGGTGGCGGCACCGATCGCACAGCCGATCAGCGCGATGGCGATGACCTGGGCCAGGGCGGCCGAGCCGATGTCGTACTTCCCACGGATGCCCTCGACAGCACCGTTGATCACGGAGCTGTCGTAGCCGAAGAGGAAGCCACCCATGGCCGCGGCCGCGGTGATGAAGATGACATGGCCGAGGTGGTCCGGCTGAGCCTTGCGGCCTTCGGACCCCTGCGCCATCGCAGTGCTGGTCAACGTGTACTCCAAAAGGCCCGGCGACACTGCCGGACGTGGGGGGCTGGCCCTTCAAGTGGGGCATAAGACCAGGGGGCCCACCACTTGAAGGTGTAAGCGACGTTGCAGACCTTATGCCTTCATGTTTCTAAGTCAATAGGTCGTAACCAAGAAGTTTCCCGGACACTTCTCACAGGTTGCGTTCAATACTTGAAGAAGTGCGGAGAGTCAGCGCAGCCGCTGACTGATGACCTTGGAAACTCCGTCCCCCTGCATGGAGACGCCGTAGAGCGCGTCCGCGACCTCCATGGTCCGCTTCTGGTGGGTGATGACGATCAGCTGGGAACTCTCCTGGAGCTCCCGCATGATCCCGATCAGCCGCTGGAGGTTGGTGTCGTCGAGCGCCGCCTCGACCTCGTCCATCACATAGAACGGGCTCGGCCGCGCCTTGAAGATCGCCACCAGCAGGGCCACGGCCGTCAGCGACCGCTCACCGCCCGAGAGCAGGGAGAGCCGCTTGACCTTCTTGCCCGGCGGGCGGGCCTCCACGTCGACGCCGGTCGCGAGCATGTCGTCCGGGTCGGTGAGCACGAGCCGTCCCTCACCGCCGGGGAAGAGGCGCGAGAAGACGCCCTCGAATTCCCGCGCGGTGTCCCGGTATGCCTCGGTGAAGACCTCTTCCACGCGCTTGTCGACGTCCTTCACCACCTGAAGAAGATCGCTGCGGGTCTTCTTCAGGTCCTCCAGTTGCTCGGAGAGGAACTGGTGCCGCTCCTCCAGCGCCGCGAATTCCTCCAGGGCCAGCGGATTGACCTTGCCGAGCTGCTGGTACGCGCGTTCCGCGGCCTTGAGCCGCTTCTCCTGCGCGGCCCGGACATAGGGCACGGGCCGGTTCCTGGGGTGGTCCGGGTCGTCGGGCAGTTCCTCGCCCTCGGCGGGCGGGGACGGCGGCACGGGCTGATCGGGCCCGTACTCGGCGGCCAGCGCGGCCGGTTCGACACCGAGCTCCTCCAGCGCCCTGGCCTCCAGCTGCTCGATGCGCAGCCGCTTCTCCGCGCCCAGCACCTCGCCCTTGTGCACCGAATCCGTCAGCAGGTCCAGCTCGCTCTTGAGCTCGCGGCCCCGGCCGCGCTCGGCGGCCAGTTCCCGCTCGCGGCCGGCCTTGGCCGCCTCGGCGTGGGCGCGCTCCTCGTCGGCCCGCTGGAGCGAGATCTCCACATGGGCCAGCAGCTGCCGGGCTCCCGCGGCGACGGCGGAGGCGATCCGCGCCTCGTGGCGCAGCCGGGCGCGCCGTTGCTCCGCGCGCGCCCGCGCCTCCCGTTCGGCGCGCGCCGCCCGGTCGAGCCCGTCGGCCCGCCCCGCGAGCGCTTTCACCCGCTCCTCGTGCGTACGGACCTGGAGCCGCGCCTCCATCTCGGTCTGCCGCGCGTTGGCGCCGTCGGCGGCGAGCCGGTCGCGTACCGAGGTGTCCGGCTCGTCCGCGCCCTCCGCGGGGCCCGCCTCCTCGGCGACGGCCAGGCGTTCGGCGAGCTCCTGGGCTTCCTCGCCGGCCCGGGCGAGGGCCTCCTCGGCGCGGGCCACGGCGGCCGCCGTACGTCCCGCCTCGTCGGCCGCCGCGCGGGCCCGGCCACCGAGGGTGCCGAGCTCCTGGGCGACGCGCGAGGCCTCCCGGTCGGCGGTGCTGCGGAGGGCGGACAGTTCCTCGACACGGGCGGCGCATGCGGCGCGCCGCTCCCCCGCCGCGCGCTGGGCCTCGGCGAGTTCCTCGCAGCGCGCGTCGAGCTCGTCGAGTTCCGCGGCGGCCTCGTCGACGGCGGACTGCGCTTCGAGCAGGCTGGGCGCGCCCGCGGACCCGCCCTGTGCGAAGCGGGCGCCGAGGAGGTCGCCCTCGGCGGTGACCGCGGTGCGCTCGGGGTGTTCGGCCACCAGTTCCTCGGCGTCCTCCAGCGTTCCGACGACCACGACGTCGCGCAGCAGCGGGGCGACGGCGTCCAGCAACGCGGCGGGTCCCTCGACGAGTTCCAGGGCGGGCCGCGCGCCCGGGGCCGCGGACGCCGTCACGGCCGCCGTCCCCTCGCGTACCTCGCGCGCCTCGCGCCGGAGCCCGGGGGTCACCAGCAGGGCCGCGCGCCCGGCGTCCTGCTTGCGGAGCAGGCGGAGGGCGTCGGCGGCCGTGGCGGTGTCCGTGACGGCGAGGGCGTCGGCCGCGGCGCCCAGGGCGGCCGCGACGGGCAGTTCGTGGCCGGGGGCGACCGTCAGGAGTTCCGCGGCCGGTCCCAGGACCCCGGCCAAACGATCCTGCGCCGCGAGCAGGGCGCCGGTGCCGTCCTTGCGGCGGAGTCCGAGCGCGAGCGCGTCGCGGCGGGCGGCGGTCGCCGCGCGGCGGCGTTCGGTGGCCGTGGCCGCCTCGCGGGCCTCGGCCAGGGCCGCCTCGGCGGCGGCGAGCTCGTGTCTGGCGTCCTCGTACCGGTCGGCCAGCTCGGCGTTCCCCGCGTCGCGCCCCTCCGCCTCGGCACGTCGGTGCTCGTACTCCTCGGCGGCCTCCGCGGCCCGTTCGTGGGCCTCGTCGCGGGCCGCGGTCAGCCGGTCGATCTCGGCCTGGGCGGAGGCCGCGCGGCCGTGGGCGGCGGTGACCCTGCCCTGGAGCCGGGCGAGTCCCTCGCGGTGGTCGGCGATGGCACGGGCGGCGTCCCGGAGGCGCCGTTCCTCCTCGGCGAGCCGCCGTTCGAGGTCGGTGCGGTGCCGGGAGGTCTCCTCCAGCGCGACCGTGGCCGCCTCCAGCGCGGCCTCCAGCTCCGCCTCCTGCTCACGGACGCGGGCGGCCTCGCGCTCCAGGTCCTCGGGTTCGCGGCCGCGGCGTTCCTCGGCGGGGGCGGAGGTGGCGCTGGTGACGCGGGCGTCGGCCAGGCCGATGGTGCCGCGGACGCGTTCGGCGAGGCGGGACAGCTCGTACCAGGTCTGCTGCGCCTCGGCCAGGCGCGGGGTCAGCCTCCGCACCTCTTCCTCGAGGGCGGCCTCCCGGCGGGCGGCCGTGCGCAGGGCGGTCTCGGCCTCCTCCTTGCGGGCCTTGAGGGCGGCCTCGTCGGCGAGCTCGGTGCGCAGGGCCTCGCGCAGGGTCACGAGGTCGTCGGCGAGCAGCCGCAGCCGGGCGTCGCGCAGGTCGGCCTGGATCACGGCGGCCCGGCGGGCGACGGCGGCCTGCCGTCCGAGCGGCTTGAGCTGGCGGCGGAGTTCGTCGGTCAGGTCCTGCACGCGCGCGAGGTTGCCCTGCATCGCGTCGAGCTTGCGGAGCGCCTTCTCCTTGCGCTTGCGGTGCTTGAGGACACCGGCGGCCTCCTCGATGAAGGCGCGGCGGCCCATCGGGTCGGCGTGCAGGACGGAGTCGAGCTGGCCCTGGCCGACGATGACGTGCATCTCGCGGCCGATACCGGAGTCGGAGAGCAGCTCCTGGATGTCGAGGAGACGGCAGGTGTCGCCGTTGATCTGGTACTCGCTGCCGCCGTTGCGGAACATGATCCGCGTGATGGTGACCTCGGCGTACTCGATGGGCAGCGCGCCGTCGGAGTTGTCGATGGTGAGGGAGACCTCGGCGCGGCCCAGCGGGGGGCGGCCGGTGGTCCCGGCGAAGATGACGTCCTCCATCTTGCCGCCGCGCAGGGACTTCGCACCCTGTTCACCCATGACCCAGGAAAGCGCGTCGACCACATTGGACTTTCCGGAGCCATTGGGCCCCACGACACACGTGATCCCCGGTTCGAAGCGCAGGGTGGTCGCGGAGGCGAAGGATTTGAACCCCCGCAGGGTCAGGCTCTTGAGGTGCACGCGGAAGGACTTTACCGGCCGACCGGTCCGCTACGGGGCTCCCCCGGCCGGGCCGCGCGGGTGGCGGCAAAGCTGTCCCTTTCAATTTCCCGGTTTCACCCGGGAAGGGGCAGGGCACATCAGTCCAAGAGGGACGGGGGACGCAAGGAAAACAGTCCGGAAACGTCAGGGTGACGGGACGATCGGACGGAGCACCGAGGATACGACGAAGGGACGCCGGGGCGTCCCTTGCAACTCTCTAGCGGCTGACGGTGCAGCCCGACCGTGCCCCGGGGCAGGGTGCCGGTCAGGCGAGCGCAGGCTCCGCCTTGGATACGTCGATGCTGTCGAGCAGCGAGTCGCCGTCGTGGCGAACGGCCGCAGTCAGCGCGTCGTTCTCGGCCTGCATCCGCACGAGCTCGGATTCCAGGTCCTGGACACGCTGCTGAAGCCGTCGCATCTCGGAGAGGACTCGGGGGTCGGAGCCGCCGACGTAACCGAGAAGCGCCTTTGCCATGATGGATGGTCCTCCACACTGAGTGACCGACCGAAGCGGTGTGGGTCGTGAGGGATTCGCACCCGCGGTGTCTGCCATCACTACTGCGGTGTTCAATGCCAAACAGCTAAGGTGCGCGGGGCTTCCAGAGTCTCACCAAAAAGTTTGACGGTCAACACGATCACACCCCGTATCAGCGGGCGTCCCGGGGGTGCGCGCGGCGAATATGCGGCGCCGTCTCGCCCGGGGCCCGGAGGGGCTTGGAGATCATCCGTTGTGCAGAGCCTTCCACGATGACGCCGACTTGGCAACCATCAGGGAATTTCTTCCGAGTGGATATGCCAATGGCATATCAGTAAGGTCATCGCGGCGCACGGCGCCCGTTCTTCACGGGCGCGTCCGTCCTTCCGTGCGAACCTTCCGTGCGAAGAAATTCCGTTTCCCGCGGCGCCTCGGCCGGGCGTGGCTCAGCGGATCTCGAAGCCGTCGTAGCCGCCGCGCGGCGCGCCCCAGATCTCCGTGACGCCGTCCACGCGGCCGGGCGTGTCGCCCGCGCTCAGCCAGTCGAGCAATTGTTCACAGCCCTCGCGCGCGCCTTCCGCGACGACCTGAACCCGGCCGTCGGCGAGATTCGACGCGAATCCCGCGAGGCCCCCGATGCGCAGTGCGTTCTCCCGGGTGAACCACCGGAAGCCGACACCCTGCACATGACCGCGAACCCAGGCGGTCATACGGACATTCTCGTTCATGTCTGCACGTTAACCGGGCAATTCCAAGCGCAGCACTTCGACCCCGGCCCTATTGCCGTACAGTCGCCGATCGGACAGGTCTCCCCCCGTACGAGTGACGCACGATGACGCCGAGCACGTAAGGAAGGCAGCGGATGGGTCGCCATCGACGCTCTGCCCCCAAGGCCACCGGCCGCCTCGCGGCCGTCCTCCCCACGGCCGGGGCCCCCGCGCGCGGGACGACTCCCCGAGAGGCGCCGGGT
>NZ_JAINFC010000415.1 GCF_020740835.1 Streptomyces sp. UNOC14_S4 | reverse complement strand
CCCAGTCTTCCACGAGGATCACCCTTTCCTCCTGACCTTGATCAGCAAGGCCAGAATGAGATGAAGATCCACAAATGGGTCAGTATTGACACGCCGTCAAAGGGTCAGAGTTCGACCGTCGCCGACAGGCGCCCCGGGCGCGCCGTACACCAAGAGGTACCCAGGACGCGGCTCAGCCCGCCGCAGGCGGTTGGTTGCGGAGTTGTTGAATGGCGGCGATCAGGTCGCGACACGGTGACACATAAGGTGACCGGCATGTCTTGGCCTCAGAATCCTCAGCAGCCCCACCCATCTCAGCAGCCCCCGCAGCCTCAGGGGGGCCACGGCGGGTTCGGGGCCGCCCCCGCGTGGGGGACTCCGCCGGAGGCCACGGCTGTGGACCAGCCGGCGATCCACTCGCAGGCGACGGTCTTCGCCCAGCCGGTCGTCACTCCTCCTCCTCCGGTGCCGCCCGCCCCGGCTCCGCCGAAGAAGAACAGGACGCTTCTCGCCGTCGTCGGCGGTGTCGTGGCGCTGGCCGTCATCGGCGGAGGCGCGTTCTTCCTGCTCAAGGACGACGGGAAGAAGGGCGACGAGGCGAAGGGCGGTGACACGAAGTCGGGTCAGCAGGCCGCCGTGCCCGGTGGTGGGCAGCCGGACGGGTCCGGCCCGTCCGGCCAGGACGGCGGGAAGGCCGTCACGCCCGCCGGCTGGCAGACGCAGACCGCTCACGAGTACCGCTTCCAGTACGACGTCCCCGGCAAGGCCGAGCACTGGAGCCTGCTGCCGCGCGACACCATGACCTCGTACGTCGACGAGGCGGGCAAGCCGGAGATCACCATGCGGGACCCCGCCCACTTCCGCGAGGGCGGCTGTTCCTCCAGTGCCAACCCCAACGCGCTCGGCGAGGCGGGCAAGGGGCAGCTCGCCACGGTCGGCACGATGGGCGGCGACACCTCGCTGAGCATTCAGGAGAACGCCCGGAACTGGGCGGGCAACTGGGGCTTCTTCGCCTATGGCGGCAAGGGCCACAAGCCGAAGATCGATGTGTCCGAGGCCAAGCCGTGGAAGCACAACGGCATCGACGGCTGGACGGCCACCGCCAAGGTCGGCGTCACCAGCCGCCCGAGCCCGTGCGTTCCGGCCACGGCCATCGTCAAGAGCATTGTGGAGAAGCTGCCCGACGGGAAGTTCCACAGCTGGGTCATCTACGCGGACCAGGGCGTTCCCGACGCGCTCCCGGAGAGCGAGATCGACCGGATCATGGGAACGGTACGGCCGGTCAAGGGCTGAGCCGTGGCGCGGACGGGCACATAGAGTGCTGGGCCTGTCAGGACACAGGACATCCGAAGTGAAGCGACGCCAGGAGGGCACGACGTGACCACGACCACCGGCGCGACCCCCGCGCTGTGGAGCCGGGCCGAGCAGCAGGACTTCCGCGCCCGGGTGCGCGGCTGCCTGCTCGGCGGGGCGATCGGTGACGCGCTCGGCGCGGGCATCGAGTTCGACTCGCTCGCCGCGATCCGCGCCGCCCACGGCGCGGAGGGCGTCACCGACTACGTGCCCGCGTACGGGCGGCGCGGCGCGGTCACCGATGACACCCAGATGACGCTCTTCACCATGGAGGGGCTGATACGGGCCCATGTGCGCCGGGACACCGGCGCCTGGCACCCGCCCACCGACATCCACCGCGCCTATCTGCGCTGGGCGGCCACCCAGCGCGACTGGGGTCCGGACGAGCGCGAGCCCGACGCGGGCTGGCTGGCGCGTGAGGAGTGGCTGTACGCCCGCAGGGCCCCCGGCAACGCCTGTCTCTCGGGCCTCGCCGACACCACCATGGGCACCCTGGAGGCGCCCAAGAACCCCGGCTCCAAGGGCTGCGGCGCGGTGATGCGCTCCGCGCCGTTCGGGCTGCTCGTGGGCTGGGAGCCGCAGCTCGTCTTCCAGCTGGCCGCGGAGTGCGCCGCGCAGACGCACGGCCACCCGTCGGGCTGTCTGGCGGCGGGCGCCTTCGCCGTCATCGTGCACGGGGCCGCCCGCGGGGAGGGACTGGACGGCGCGGTGCAGCGGGCGCTGGCCGTGCTGGCGGGCCACCGGGGCCATGAGGAGACCACTCACGCGCTCCAGCAGGCGCTGGGCGCGGTGCGCCAGGGGCTGCCCACGCCCGAGCGGGTGGCCTCGCTCGGCGAGGGCTGGGTGGCGGAGGAGGCGCTGGCCATGGGTCTCTACTGCGCGCTGGTCGCCGAGGACGTACGCCACGGGCTGCTGCTCGCGGTCAACCACGGCGGTGACTCGGACTCCACCGGCTCCATCTGCGGGAACCTGCTGGGGGCGCTGCACGGGGAGACGGCGCTGCCCGCGGGCTGGGTCGCGGAGCTCGAAGGCCGGGGCACGATCCTGGAGTTGGCGGACGACTTCGCGATGGAGCTGACCCAGGGGGCCGCCCTGCACAGCCCGGGCGCGCCCGCCGCGGCCTGGCTGGCCCGTTATCCGCGATAGGCCCGTGAAGACACGGACGCACGAACGCCGGGTGGGCCGATACCGGCCCACCCGGCGTTCGTATCCGGTCCGGGTCACATCAGAGGACGGACGCGTCGGCGGTAACGGTCGTCACGAACGAGGACCAGGCGTCCGGCACGACGCTCAGGCCGGGGCGCTCGACGTCCTTGGAGTCGCGGATCGCGATGGTCAGGTGAAGGGGGGAGGCCACCTCCACGCAGTCGCCGTGGGCCAGCGAGTGCGTGGACTTGCGCCAAGTGGAGTTTCCCTGCTGGATCGCCATAATTGCTCCCAAGCCTTGTGAGGGGGCACCCCGCAGGCGGGGGACCAAGGGTTTCTCTCGTTCCCCCTCGACTTCCGATTTCCCTTCGACGGTACGCGCCAACATCACCTGATGAACGGCCTGTTCACTCGACCGGATGCAATCTCTCAAATAAGCCTTCCCTTAATGCCTGCTGTCGGTGTACGGTGCCGCGCTTCTCGGCGGTACCCCATCTCCGGGGGCCTTTCGCGGCTACGCGGGGGAGCGTCCCCACTCTTCGCCGACGCGCTCGATGAACTGCCGTGAGTGTTCCGCATTGAGGGCCTGCATCCGCAAATGCTCATACATCACGCTGTAGGTCTGGACATCATTCGGCTTCTCCAGGTACAGGTCGCTGGTGATCCCCTCGAGATAGACCGTGCTGGCGTCCTGCGGATCGTTGAACTCGAGGATGCAGAACTTCCCGTACATCCCGGGATGCGCGCCCACGTCGTACGGCAGCACCTGCACCGTGATGTGCGGCTCCAGGCTGAACTCGATCAGTTTGCGCATCTGTTCCTGCATGATGCCGCGGTTGCCCACGATGCGGCGCAGCGCGGACTCGTCGATGACGGCCCACAGGCGCAGCGGGTTGTCCGGGTCGGTGATGCGCTCCTGCCGCCGCATCCGCACCTGGACGCGGCGCTCGATCTCGGCCGCCGTGGCCTCCGGCCAGGAGCCCTCGATGGCGGCGCTCGCGTAGTTGGGGGTCTGGAGCAGCCCCGGCACCAGCGACGCCTCGTAGGCCCGCAGGGACGCGGCGTCGGTCTCCAGGCCGATGTAGACGCTGTAGGGGATGTCGCCGAAGGCGTGCCACCAGCCCTGCTGGCGCGACTCCTTGGCCATCTGCATCAGCGAGTCGACGATGCGGTGGTCCTCGACCCCGTACACCCCGCACAGGTCGCGGACGTCGCGCTGGCTGATGCTGCGGCGGCCGTTCTCCAGCCTGCTGATCTTCGACTGCGACACCAGTAGCCGTTCGGCCACTTCCTCGGCGGTCATGCCCTTGAGTTCGCGGAGCTTGCGCAGCTCCTGCCCCAAGCGGCGTCGCCTTACGGTGGGGTTGACACTGGACGCCACGGGACGCACCTCCGGCTCCGTCATGCTCTCTCTCCTGACCTCGCAGCCTGCCACCACCGGCCGGGGCGGCGCTGGAAAACGCCGACACCGAGTCCCCCGGTGACGGCCCGCTGCAAGGGCTTTGACGTGCGACGGCACGGCGGTGCGGCAGACGCGCGCGCGGGGCGGCGGGCCGCGCCGCCATCCCGGGCGGAGGGCTCGCCACCCCGCGCGACTCCGCGGCCCCGTACCGGTCCGGAGGACCGCGGTGCGGCCTGTGAAGCCGAACGGAGCGGTGGGTGTGCTCTGGAGTGGGTGCTGAGGGTGGTGCTGAGGGTCGTAACGAGGGTGGTGCCGGGGGTGTTACGGGTGGTGCGGAAACCGTCGACGGAATGACCGCGGTATCACCACGGTGTCGCCGCGGTTCGCCGTGGTGACGGGTGTCCGGCGGCTCGTCGGCCGGCTTAACGATTCGCCTTCACCGGCTGGGGGACCGGTTCGGCTGTTGTTCAGGAAACGCCCGCGCGGGCCATGACGGCCGCCCCGCGCGTCACTTGCCTCTCGGGGGCGGGGGCCTCGGAAGGCGCCACGCCGGACCGGACGGACGCCCCGCGGCGCCCCGCTCCGCCACCGGCCGCGGCCGGTGCCCGCCGCGGCTGCGCCGCCACGCCGTTCTGCACGTCCATGACAGCGTGCGCCACGAGCCCGCCCATCGGGTCGTGCCGGATCAGATCCCGGAGACGGGAGCGGGACGACCGCCCCTCGTTGCCCGGGTAGAGGTGCTTGCCGAGGCCCACGGCGTGGGCCAGCGCGGCCAGTGCCGCGGTCCGCGGGTCCGGCGGGACGCCGGTGCGGATCGCGCTGTCCAGCCGGGCCCTGATCTCCCGGCTGATGGCCGTGTCCGTCGCCTGGTAGCGCGTCGTCGGCAGTACCCCGCACATCTGGCCCGCCACGGCATGCACCATGCCGCACCGCTCCAGGTGCGTGAGGTACGTCTGGCGCAGCCCCAGCCGGGGCCCGCCGATCCAGTGGACCGCGCGGACCGGGCTGCCGCGACGGCGCAGCAGTTCCAGCGCGGAGTCCAGCGTCGGATCTCCTGTGGGCCGTGGCATCACCACGGCGATACGATCCCCGTCAGGGGCTATCCGTCCTGCCAGCGCCAGCTCCACGAGCTGTGCCCCGGCAAGACCCAGATCGAGCGACTGCGGCTGCGCCGTGGTACCCGTGGCCGGGTCCAGGGCGAGCAGCAGAAGCTCCTCCGGAATTGTTCTGCGGCTCCTGCCCATCCATGCCTCCCCGCGTGGATGAGTGACAGGGTGACCCCTCTCACATTGGTCTGTCGAGAGTGCGTGGTGGCTTCGGGCGGGAACCGGTAGGTATGTCGTCTCGTCTAGCACGTGGGTGAGGCCAGTCGAAGCCCTTTGACGGTGCGGTTGCGCGGTGGCGTGGCGACGACAAAGGACACTGGTAAGCGATGTGAAGGTTCGGCAGTGGGGCGCTGGGCGTCTCGCGGCGGGTATGGCGTGGGAATTCGAGGAGGCATCGGTGGCGGGCGAGTCCCCCGGCAAGTCGGAGCAGCGGAAGTCGTCGGGGGAGACGACTGGCAGCGAGCGCGATCCTCGGCTGGAGGTTTTCCGGGAACGGGAAGAGCGGGTGGAGCCGGAAGAGTCGGAAAAGCCTCGGCCGGAGTCCGGCGTGGACGCGGATGTGGATGCCGCCGATAAGGGCGGCAAGGACTCCAAGGGCGACCCGAAGGAGAAGGGCGAGCCGTCGGGCGCCGGTGAGAAGGCCGTGGCCGATCGGCCGACCGCTGTGTTCGGCGCGGTGAAGCCGAAGGCCGCTGCTGCCGCCGTTGCCGAGGGCGGGGACGCCTCCGTCAAGGAGACCGCCACCGCCGTGAAGGCGAAGGACGAGGACTCCGAGGGCACCGCCGAGGACGCGGAGAAGTCCGAGGGCGCTGCCAAGCCTGCGAACGGCGCTGCGAAGCCCGCCGCCGACCGGGCCACGGCCGTGTTCCGTGCGGTGCAGCCGGAGGCGGACGGTGACGGCGAGGCCACCGTGAACGGTGACGGCGACAGTGACGCCGCCGCCGAGCCGAAGCCTGCCGCCAATGGTTCCGGCGCCGCCGAGAAGCCCGCCGCCGATCAGCCGACCGCCGTTTTCGGCGCGGTGAAGGTCAAGGACAAGGGCGAGGCCGGTGCCAAGCCCGCGAACGGCTCCGCCAAGCCCGCCACCGACGGCAAGGACGTCGACGGCGCCGAGAAGGACGGTGCCGCGAAGCCTGCCGCCGACCGTCCCACCGCCGTCTTCGGCGCGGTGAAGCCGAAGACCGACGGCGCCGACAAGCCCTCCTGGGCGCGGGCCGACGATGACGAGGCCGGCAGCGCCGCCGAGGCCAAGGGCGACGCCGGCACCGAGGGCGCGGACGACAAGTCCGCCGACGCCCCGAAGAAGGACGGCGAGAAGAAGCCTGCCGCCGCCGATCAGCCGACGGCTGTGTTCGGTGCCGTGAAGCCGAAGGCCGACAGCGCCGAGAAGGACGCCTCCGAGAAGGACGCCGCCAAGAAGCCGGCCGCCGATCAGCCCACCGCTGTCTTCGGAGCCGTCAAGGCCGAGGCCAAGGGCGACGGCAAGGGCTCCTCCGACGATCAGCCCACCGCGCTCATGAAGGCGCCGAAGGCCCCCGAGAAGGACTCCGGCAAGGCCAAGGCCCCCGCCGAGTCCGACTCCGAGCGGACCAGCCAGTTCGTGCCGCTGAAGTCGCTGGACGGCGAGCCCGCGAAGCCCAAGGGCAAGCCGACCGTCCCCGTCACGGTCACCCCGCCCACGGGCACGCCGAAGGCGGCGCCCAAGGCCGGGGCCGGGGCCAAGGACACCAAGGACACGGACAAGGCCGTCGCGGGCAAGACGGACACGGCGGGCAAGGCCGCGGCGGCTACCAAGGCGGATGCCAAGGCCGCCGACGCCGAGCCGGCCGCCAAGGCCGAGCACCCCGAGGCACCGCCGCAGCCCGCCGCGCCGCTCGACCTGCTCGCGCAGCTGACGAACACGCCGCCGCCC
>NZ_JAINFC010000414.1 GCF_020740835.1 Streptomyces sp. UNOC14_S4 | reverse complement strand
AAGAGACAGGTTCCGCGTCGAGCCCGGCCCCGAACCCTCCGCCATCCCCGAGCCCGCCCGGCGCGGCCACACCCCGTACGAGCTCGCCCAGCGCCCGCAACACGCCCGGCTCGAACGCGGAGAACGTCCGGCGCAACAGCGGCAGCACGCCGGTGAACGCCCCCGTGGGCACGGCACAGAGCCACCCGTCGACCAGCCCGAACAGCCGCTCGTCGTGCACGAGCAGCATCCCGTCGTCCGCTCCGTCTCCCAGGAACCCCTCGATCCACGCGGCGGCCTCCGCCGGCTCGGTGACGGGCGACAGGGCCCGCTCCATGAGTACGGGGACCAGCTCCCCGTCCGAGCCGCACGCCGCCCCGTCGTCAAAGCGGCCTTGCCGGAGTCCGGCGCGGGCCTGTGTCGCGTCATGCGGCTCCGCCGCGTAGGCGCGACCAGCGCGGTCACGCGCCCCGTAAGGGGCGCGGGGAACTGCGCGACCAGCCACAACGCACCCGCAGCCGCGCGCGGAGCGCAAGAGGCACCCCGGTGGGCGCACCCCCGGGAAAGGCGCATCCAGCAGCAACCGCGCGGCCCTGCCGCGAACAACACCCGGCAGAGCATCCCGCCCGGCAAGCAACCACAGCACGCCGACCCAACGGTCCCTCAGCCCCAGGCCGGAAGCCACCCGCAACCCCGAGCCGGAGGCCGGGCGTGCCCCGGCCAACAGACCCACCGCGTGGTGGACGCCGTCCACCACGCCACGCATATCCGCCGCCGCGTCCGCGTCCAGGCCCGCGCAGGCCGCGGGCAGACCGACGAAGACACGCTCCGCGAGGCCCTCGGCCACCTCGCCGAGCGCGGCGGTGTCCGTACGGCGCACGTCGCCGTAGCGGACCGAGCGGACGAGCGCGGGCAGTGCCTTGGCCAGGTGCACGACGTCCGCGTCGAGCGCCGCGCGGTCGGCGAGGACCCGCATCACGGCCGGGAGCGCGTCGGGGAGGTCGGCGAGCAAGCAGCGTTCGGCGAGCACCGTGAGGTCGGCGAGGGCCGGGGACGCGACGGCCGCCGCCCGGGCGCGCTCCGTCGCGGCGGCCACCACGGTGGTGCCCCACACACCGGCCTCGGCGAGCCGTACGGACAGCTCGGGCTCCCAGCGCAGCCGCCAGGTCTCGCGGAAGGTGCCCGTCCCGCCGCGTGAGCGCGCGGGCCTGCCCCAGTCGACGCCGAGGAGCAGCAGGCGGTGCAGCAGGCGGCTGCGCGCGGCGTCGATGTCCTTGCGGAGGTCGAGCACGCGCTCGCGCGCGGCGGCTTCCGGCGCGAGCCGCAGCGAACGCTGAAGCCGCGCCAGATCCCGTTGCAGAGGAGTGGCCGGCGCACTGTCGGGAACCTCGCCCAGCGCGTCGCCCACGACAAGGCGCTCCTCCACGAGGGCGAGCGGCGCGCCCGAGCCGTCGCACATCACGGCACGGACGGCGTCGAGGGTCTCGGTGAGCCCGGCGAGCGGGCGTCCGCGCAGGCCGGCGAGGGCCTCGGCGAGCCGCACCGCCTCGATGACATGCGCGGAGGACACGGGGTGGTCCTCGGCCCGGAGCAGCCGGGCGCACTCGGTCATCCAGCGTTCGACGGGCCGGTCGGGAGCGTGGAAGAGGTGCCCGTACCAGCCGGGCGAGGCGATCCCCGCGCCGTAATTGCTGCGGCGGGTGAGGCGGCGGTGGGTCCAGGGCACCCAGCTGATGTCGGCCCGGACCTTGGGCAGGCCCTTGAGGTGCGCCCGGTCGGCGGCGACGGTGCGCTTCTCCGCGAGGGCCGGTACGTGCCAGGCGCCGCAGACCACGGCGACCGCGTCGCCGAACTCGCGCCGCGCCTCCCGCAGTTTCAGCCGCATGTACGCCTCGCGCGCCGCGTCGTAGGGCGACTCGGCGTGACCGGCGCGCAGCTCCGCCATGGCCTCGGCCAGGGCCCGGAAGGGCGCGAGCGCGTCTCCGGCACCGGCAGCGGTATCAGCAGCGACTCCGGCACCGGCTCCGCCGCGGTGCTCGACGACGTCCTCCCACCAGCGTTCCGGATCGTCGTGCCCGGCGGCCGCCGCGAGCGCGGCCAGCGGGTCGCCGTCGACCGCCGGGTGCCGGGGCTCCGCGGGTCCGGCGCCGGGCAGCGGCCGATGCTCCCGTTCCGGACGGCCCTGCTGATCGTCCTGCTGGTCCTGGAGCGCGAGAGTGTGGGCCGCGGGCAGGTCGACGAGGCGCACGGGGACGTCGTGGGCGAGGGCCCAGCGGATCGCGACCCACTCCGGGGAGAAGTCGGCGAGCGGCCAGAACACGGAGCGGCCGGGGTCGTCCACGGCGTACGCGAGCAGGGCGACGGGCGGCCGCATCCCGCCGTCCGCCGCGAGGTGCACGATCGCGTCGGCCTCGGGCGGGCCCTCGACGAGCACGGCCTCGGGCGCGCACCGGTCGAGCGCCGCGGCGACCGCCCGCGCGGAGCCGGGGCCGTGGTGTCGGATGCCCAGCAGGGCCGGGCCGCCGGTCCCGGTCACGCGGCGGCCTCACGGCAGGCGCGGTAGAAGTCCTTCCAGCCGTCCCGCTCCCGGACGACCGTCTCCAGGTACTCCTGCCAGACGAGGCGGTCCGTGGCGGGGTCCCGGACCACGGCGCCGAGGATGCCGGCCGCCACGTCGTCCGCGCGGAGGACGCCGTCACCGAAGTGCGCGGCCAGGGCGAGGCCGCCGGTGACGACGGAGATGGCCTCGGCGGTGGAGAGCGTGCCCGAAGGGGACTTGAGCCTGGTGCGGCCGTCGGCGGTGACACCGTCGCGCAGCTCGCGGAAGACGGTGACGACGCGCCGGATCTCGTCCACGCCGTCGGGCACGGCGGGCAGGTCGAGGGAGCGGCCGAGCTGCTCGACGCGGCGGGCGACGATGGCGACCTCCGCCTCCGCGGTGGCGGGCAGGGGCAGGACGACGGTGTTGAAACGGCGGCGCAGGGCGCTGGAGAGCTCGTTCACCCCGCGGTCCCGGTCGTTGGCCGTGGCGATCAGATTGAACCCGTGCACGGCCTGCACCTCCTCCCCCAACTCGGGGACCGGCAAGGTCTTTTCCGACAGGGCGGTGATGAGCGTGTCCTGCACGTCGGCCGGGACGCGGGTGAGCTCCTCGACGCGGACGATCGCGCCCCGCTCCATGGCGCGCATGACGGGACTGGGCACGAGCGCCGCGCGGCTGGGGCCGTGGGCGAGCAGGCGGGCGTAGTCCCACCCGTAGCGCAGGGCTTCCTCCGGGGTGCCCGCCGTGCCCTGCACCAGCAGGGTGGAGTCGCCGCTGACCGCGGCGGCCAGGTGCTCGGCGACCCAGGTCTTGGCGGTGCCGGGCACGCCGAGCAGGAGCAGGGCCCTGTCGGTGGCGAGCGTGGCGACGGCGACCTCGACGAGACGCCGCGGGCCCACGTACTTGGGCGTGATCACCGGGCCTCCCCCGGGCAGGGCGCCACCGAGGAGATAGGTCGCGACGGCCCACGGCGAGAGCCGCCAGCGCTCGGGGCGGGGCCGGTCGTCGGCCGCGGCGAGGGCTTCGAGCTCCGCCGCGAAGGCGTCCTCGGCATGCGGTCGCAGGGCTTGGGCATCGATTCCGGACACGGTCACAACTCCCCCTCGTCGTGCGGTTCCGAGTGCTGCGACAAGCCTGCACCACCCCACTGACAATCGGCCCCGGAGCCACGTCCGCGCAGGTCAGGGCGATTGTCAGTGGGGGGCCGTAGCGTGTGGGACATGAATCCGCAGGGGGAACGCCGAAGGGCGGAGCGGGTGCCGGTAGCGATGCCCGACGCTTCGTCATGCGCTTCGTCATGCGCGGTGGACGAAAGGCTCGCGGAAGCGGCCGCCGCCGCACGCCGCCGCGCGGAGCGCCGCGGCGCCCGCATCGCCGCCGGGGCGACGGAGTTGGAGCAGCGCCTCGCCGACCTGCTGCGGGGCGGCCTCGTGGCTGTCGACGGGGCGGCATACGGGGAATGGGAGGAGACGGCCGCCCGCATGGTCGACGCCCAGGCCCCCGGACTCGCCGCGCGCGCCAGGGAGTTGGCCTCCTTGCGCGGCCCGGGCGGCGACCGGGCATCGCGACTGCTGGCGGAGTGCGCCCTGCTGCACATGCTCAACCAGGGCTTTCTGCACCTGGACCGGCTGCCGGAGCCCTTGGCCGCCACGATACGGACGCGGGTCGGTATCGCCGTGGACACGGCGGCGCTGCTCGCCTCCGCCACCCCCGTCCGTGACCACTGGCTGGTGCTGGCCCGGTCGGACAGCGACGACGGCCGCCTGATCACCCGCAGGACCTGGCTCCACGGCCGCCGGACGGGCCGCATGGCTCTGCTCCTCTCGTACGGGGCGGGTGGCCGGGCACCTGAGCTGTCGCCGACTCCGGGCCACGTTCTCGACGCGGGCCTCGCCTACTACCCCGCGGCGCGCCCACTGCGTGCCGCCCTGGCCACCCGGCACACGGCCCCGGTCCCCGTTTCCGCTTCCGCCTCCGCTTTCGGGCCGCCTCCGGGCAGCGACGCCGGGCAGGCCCTGGCCGCATACGGCGAGGCGCTGCGCGACGATCCGTGGCTGGAGGCGTGGCCCGTCCTGCTCGGTCCCGTGATCCCGGTCCCGGGCCCGGACGGCGACTGGCAACTGGCGGACGCCCAGGGCGGATCGGCACTCCCGGTCGACCCGCGCATACGTGACCGGACAGGACTCTGGCGGCTGGCCGCGATATCCGGCGGCCACCCGATCACGGTCTTCGGCGAGTGCGGCCACCGGGGCTTCACTCCCCTGGCCACGTGGGCACCGGAACCGGTGCCGCTCTGAGAGCCGTACGAAGCCGGGTGCGCGGACGCGAACCGGCACCGAGAACCACGAAGGAGCACGGGACAGAAACGGAAAGGGGCACGCGCATGACCGCCACATGGGACGAGCTCGTCTCCGCCGCCCTGCTCGGCACGGAACGGCGCACTCCGCCCGTACGGCCGCGGCCCGGCCAGGATGCCGCGGAGGCGCTGCTGGACGTCGCGGCGCTGCACACCGTACGCCGGCGTGCCGGGCTGCTCCCGGCGGCGGCCCGGCCCCGGCCCGCCGCGGCGCCGGAGGACCCCCGGCCACCGCTGCCGCCCGCCGCCCGGCAGCGGCTCGCGCTGCTGCTCGCCGACCGCACCGGCGCGGGGAACGGGGGACGGCGCGGAAGCGCGCCCGACCTCGTCGAGCTGCTGCCACAATGGCTGGCCGCCGCCAACCGGTACGGCTACCGGGCACCCGCCGACCTGCTGCCCGACCTGCTGGAGGCGGCCCGGGCCCGTACCGACCTCCGCCCGGAGGCGCTCGCGTTCGGCGGGCCCCGCGCACGGTGGCTGGCCGGGCTCAACCCGCAGTGGAAGTACGCGCTACGGGCGGCGCCGGGCCCGGCCCCCGCGCCCGGTGGCCCCGGAGCACCGCTCGACGCCCCCGCGGCGCGACGGCTGTGGGAGGAGGGGCTGTTCGCCGAGCGTGTCACTCTCCTCGTCACCGCGCGCCGTCACGACCCTGCGGCCGCGCGGGACCTGCTCGCGAGCACGTGGCGGACGGAGCGGGCCGAGGACCGGCTGATGTTCCTGGACGCCCTGCGCGAGGGGCTCTCCCCCGCCGACGAGCCGTTCCTCGAAGAGGCCCTGGCCGACCGCGGCCGCAACGTCCGCGGCACAGCGGCGGAACTGCTGACCGCGCTCCCCGACTCGGCCCTGTCCGGACGGATGGCCGAACGGGCCCGGACGTGCGTGGCCCTGGAGCGTACGGGCGACGGCGCCCGCATCGCGGTCGAGGCACCGCACGAGTGCGACAAGGACATGCAGCGCGACGGCATCGCCGCCCGGCCACCGTCAGGGCAGGGCGAACGGTCCTGGTGGCTGGGCCAGGTGGTGGAGGCGGCCCCACTGGCCACCTGGCACCGGCGCCTCGGCGGCAGGAGCGCCGCGGCGATCGTCACCCTGCCGGTCGCCGACGGCTGGCGGCCGGACCTGCACGCGGCCTGGTGCCGGGCCGCCGTCCGGCAAGGGGACGCGGAGTGGTCGCGCGCCCTCCTCGGCCCACCGGACTCCGTACCGACGGCCGAGGAGGCGCCGTGGCTCGACCCGGCGAAACTGCTGTCCGCACTGCCGCCCGGGGAACGGGCCGAGTGGGTCGCCGCGTTCATAGCGGCCCACGGCCTGTCGGAGGCGTTCCGGCTCCTGGGCGTGTGCGAGGTCCCCTGGCCGGAACCGCTGGGCACCGCCCTGGTCGACGCCCTCGCCACCGCCCGGGACTCCGGCGGCTACCCCTGGAGTTTCAGCGGCGTCATGGGCCTGGCGGAACGCTGCCTCGACCCGTCCCTGGCCGACCGCCTCGCGCTCCTCACGGCGCCGGCCCACGACGACGTGCTCGGCACGTCGTCGTACTGGCCGGAGGCGTTCTCGCGCCTCATCGCGACGCTTCGGCTGCGCGATGCGATGCGGAAGGAATTGGCGGGGGCGGGGTAACCCCACTCCAGGGACTGCGCCCCCTGGACCCCGGTGGGTTCAGCCGCGCCTACCGGGTTGCCACCCGGGCCCGGTGCGCGGCTGCGGCCGGTGGCTCCGGCTGCGTCCACCGGGGTGCGTATTGCGCTGCGCGCGGGGCTGCGGGCCGGTGGTCCGGGCGCCTGCCGGGTTGCCACCCGAGCCCGATTCGCGTCTGCGGGCCGACGGCCAGGTGCGCCCACCGGGTTGCCTCTTGCGCCCGGCGTGCGGCTGCGGGGCGGTGGTCCGGTGCGCCTACCGGGTTGCCACCCAGGCCCGGCGTGCGGCTGCGGGTCGTGGACGGCTGGTCGCGCAGTTCCCCGCGCCCCTTTCGGGGCGCACCCTTCCCGTCACCTTCCGTTGTGGGCAGGCGTCCCGCAGGGCGGGACGGG
>NZ_JAINFC010000413.1 GCF_020740835.1 Streptomyces sp. UNOC14_S4 | reverse complement strand
GTCGGCGAGGGCGGCCAGCGCGGCCTCGGCGGCGTCGATGCGCGGCGCGAGCGCCGCCGCCGCGGCCTCGGCGTGGGCGAGGATGCCCAGGGCGTTGGCCTTGAGGCCGCGCAGCCGGTCGAAGGCGGCGGACTCGGCGTCCAGCCGCCGGTTGGCGCTGGTGCAGTGCGAGCAGATCTCGTCGAGGGTGCCGCGGCGGATGTCGTCGTCCTCGTACGGGGCGTCGTCCAGGCCCTGCCGCAGCCGGAAGGCGTAGGCGAGCTCGCCGCGCGCGTAGGCCACGGCCTCGGCGAACGGCCGGGTGGCGGCCGTGCCCAACTGGGCCGTCGCGAAGAGGAGTTCCTCGGCGCTGGTGCGCACCGCGTCGTCGGTCTCGACGAGGTTCCGGCAGGCCTCCGCCTCCAGCGCGGGCAGCGGCGTCATCGGCTGTGCCATGCGGGCGAGCCCGGGCGGGGTCGAGGTGGGGACCAGGCGCTCCCGCCGGGCGGCGCGGCGCCGGGCCGCCCGGCGGGAGCAGAAGCACAGGTAGAGGCCGGTGAACAGGGCCAGTACGGCGATGGTCACCGGCAGCCACACCCGGCGGTGGCCGGGCACGAGCCCGTCGCCGCCCGGGTCGCCGGCGCCGGGCACGATCGTGGGGGGCAGCACCGGGTGGCCCTGGAGCACGGCGGCGTACCCCTCGGCGGCGCCGATGGCCGCGCCCGCCCAGTCGTGCTGGGCGAGGGCCGGGGCGATGGCGGTGGCGGCGACCGCCTTCAGCTGCTCCGGGCGGAAGCCGGAGTCCGGGGCCGCGGAGACGGCGTACTGCCGCTCGTGGGTGGCGATGGCCAGCAGGACGTCGTGCGGTCCGAGGCCGTTGCGGTCGGCGGTGGCGTCGGCCCAGGCGTGCCCGGGGCGGCCGGAGAAGTCCCGCACGTAGGTGACGTACAGCTGGATGTGGTGGGTGGTGTGCAGGTGGTTCAGCGCCCCCGTGACCTGGGCGCGGCGCTGTCCGAGCGCGCCGACGGTGTCGGTGATCCGGCCGCCGGTGTCCAGGTCGAGGGGCGTGTCGGCATGGGCGTGCGCGACCGGGACCGCCAGCGCGCACAGCGTCACGAGGGCGAGGGGGGCCCTGACCCTGGCCCGGCCCGGCGCCCCCGGCCCGTGCCGCCTGGAATGCCGTGTCACATTTGGGAGCGTATGGCGGTACTGCCCGACCCGCTACCGGGAGCATGGGGCCAGATACGGTGCGTATCCGCGCCGAATCTGCGCCAGGCTCACGCCCCCCGGCGGCGGATCTTGCTCCCGAGCCACACCAAGGGGTCGTACTTACGGTCGACCGCTCGTTCCTTCAGGGGGATCAGGGCGTTGTCCGTGATCTTGATGTGCTCGGGGCAGACTTCTGTGCAGCACTTGGTGATGTTGCAGTAGCCCAGGCCGTGCTCCTCCTGCGCGGAGCGCTTGCGGTCGACGCCCGCCTCCGCCGCCGCGTCCAGCGGGTGCATGTCCAGTTCGGCGACGCGCATCAGGAAGCGCGGACCGGCGAACGCGGCCTTGTTCTCCTCGTGGTCACGCACCACATGGCAGGTGTCCTGGCACAGGAAGCACTCGATGCACTTGCGGAACTCCTGCGAGCGGTCGACGTCCTCCTGCCGCATCCGGTACTCGCCGGGCCCGACCCCCTGCGGCGGGACGAACGCCGGGACCTCGCGCGCCTTCTGATAGTTGAAGGACACATCCGTCACCAGGTCCCGCAGCACCGGGAAGGCGCGCATCGGCGTGACCGTCACCGTCGCGTCCCGGTCGAGCGACGACATCCGCGTCATGCACATCAGCCGCGGCCTGCCGTTGATCTCCGCGCTGCACGAACCGCACTTGCCCGCCTTGCAGTTCCACCGCACGGCGAGGTCGGCCGCCTCGGTCGCCTGGAGTCGGTGGATGACGTCGAGGACGACCTCGCCCTCGTTGACGGCCACGGTGTAGTCGACGAGGTCCCCGCCGTCCGCATCACCCCGCCACACCCTGAAGTGGGCGTCGTAGCTCATGTCGTCAGCTCCTCGTCGGTCAGGTACTTCGCCAGCTCTTCCTTCTCGAAGAGCGAGAGCAGGTCACCGCGGATCGGCGGCATGTCCCGGCGCATGAGGCGCACGAGCCCCAGCAGCGGGTCGGCCATCGCGGACCCCGCGCTCTCCTCCGCGAGCCGGCACACGAGGTTCACCCGCCGCCACCGCCGGTCCATCCCCGGGTGGTCGTCCCGGGTGTGCCCGCCCCGGCTCTCCGTGCGCTCCAGCGCCGCACGCGCCACGCACTCGCTGACCAGCAGCATGTTCCGCAGGTCCAGGGCCAGGTGCCAGCCGGGGTTGAACTGCCGGTGGCCCTCCACCCCGGCCCGCCGCGAGCGCTCCCGCAGCGCGGAGAGCCTGCGCAGCGCCTCCTCCATCTCGGGGGCCTTGCGGATGATGCCCACCAGGTCGTTCATCGACTGCTGGAGCTCCTGGTGCAGGGCGTACGGGTTCTCCGCGCCGCCCGCGGAGACGGCCGGGTCGCCGCCCTCCACGCCGAACGGGCGCAGCGCCTCCGCCTCCGCCACCTCGACGGCGGTCTCGGACACCCTCGGCCGGGCGTCCTCGGTGAGCGCCGCCGCGTACTCGGCCGCGTGCAGCCCGGCCCGGCGGCCGAACACCAGCAGGTCGGAGAGGGAGTTGCCGCCCAGCCGGTTCGAGCCGTGCATGCCGCCCGCCACCTCGCCCGCCGCGAACAGGCCGGGCACGCCGACCGCCGCCGCGGTGTCCGGGTCGACGTCCACGCCGCCCATCACGTAGTGGCAGGTGGGGCCGACCTCCATCGGCTCGGCGGTGATGTCCACATCCGCCAGTTCCTTGAACTGGTGGTGCATGGACGGCAGTTTGCGGCGGATCTCCTCGGCGGGCAGCCTGCTGGAGATGTCCAGGAACACCCCGCCGTGCGGGCTGCCGCGGCCCGCCTTGACCTCGGCGTTGATGGCGCGGGCCACCTCGTCGCGGGGGAGCAGCTCGGGCGGGCGCCGGTTGTTCTCCTGGTCCTGGTACCAGCGGTCGCCCTCCTCCTCCGTCTCCGCGTACTTCTCCCGGAAGACGTCGGGGATGTAGTCGAACATGAAGCGCTTGCCGTCGCTGTTGCGCAGCACCCCGCCGTCGCCGCGCACGGACTCCGTGACGAGGATGCCCTTGACGGACGGCGGCCAGACCATGCCCGTCGGGTGGAACTGCACGAACTCCATGTTGATCAGGGATCCCCCGGCGAGCAGCGCGAGCGCGTGCCCGTCGCCCGTGTACTCCCAGGAGTTGGACGTCACCTTGAAGGACTTGCCGATGCCGCCGGTGGCCAGCACCACGGCCGGGGCCTCGATGGTGAAGAAGCGGCCGGACTCCCGTTCGTAGCCGAAGACGCCCGCGATCCGGTCGCCGTCCTTGAGCAGGCGGGTGACCGTGCACTCCTGGAAGACCTTCAGCCGGGCCTCGTGGTCGCCGCTCTCGCGGTGGTCCTCCTGCTGGAGCGAGACGATCTTCTGCTGGAGGGTGCGGATCAGCTCCAGGCCCGTACGGTCGCCGACGTGCGCGAGCCGCGGGTACTCGTGGCCGCCGAAGTTGCGCTGCGAGATCCGGCCGTCGGGGGTGCGGTCGAAGAGCGCGCCCCAGGTCTCCAGCTCCCAGACCCGGTCCGGGGCCTCCTGCGCGTGCAGCTCGGCCATGCGCCACTGGTTGAGGAACTTGCCGCCGCGCATCGTGTCGCGGAAGTGGACCTGCCAGTTGTCGGCCTCGTTGACGTTGCCCATGCTGGCGGCGATGCCGCCCTCCGCCATCACCGTATGGGCCTTGCCGAACAGCGACTTGCAGATCACGGCGCAGCGCAGGCCCTGCTCCCGGGCCTCGATCGCGGCGCGCAGCCCCGCGCCGCCCGCGCCGACCACGACCACATCCCAGGACTGCCGGGGCGTGTGCGACATCAGAAGAACCTCGGATCGTCGAAGGCGCCACTGGCGACCAGGTACACATAGAAGTCCGCGACCGCCACGCTCACCAGCGAGGCCCAGGCCAGCAGCATGTGACGGGTGTTCAGCACGCTCACCCAGCCCCACATCCGGTAGCGCACCGGGTGCTTGGAGAAGTTCCGCAGCCGCCCGCCGACGATGTGCCGGCACGAGTGGCAGGAGAGGGTGTACGCCCAGATCAGCGCGACGTTCGCGAGCAGCACCAGGGTGCCCAGGCCCATGTGGCCCCAACGGCCGTCCGCGTCGCGGAAGCCGAGCACGGCGTCATAGGTGAGGACGCCCGCCACGAGCACCGCGAAGTAGAAGAAGTAGCGGTGGATGTTCTGCAGGATCAGCGGGAAGCGGGTCTCTCCCGTGTACTTCCTGTGCGGCTCCGCGACGGCGCAGGCGGGTGGCGAGGCCCAGAAGCCCCGGTAGTACGCCTTGCGGTAGTAGTAGCAGGTCAGCCGGAAGCCCAGCGGGAAGATCAGGACGAGCAGGGCGGGGGAGAGGCTCCACCACGAGCCGAACACGCCCCAGTCCGCGCCGTCCTTCATCGGGACGCAGTTCTTCGCGACGCACGGGGAGTAGAACGGCGAGACATACGGGGCGGCGTAGTAGTCGGCGTTGGCGAACGCCCGCCAGGTGGAGTAGACGACGAACGCCAGCAGCCCGCCCGCCGTCGCCGCGGGCGCCAGCCACCAGCGGTCGATGCGCAGGTGACGGGCCGGGATCGCGGCGCGCGAGGCGTGGTGCACGCCGCCGGGGGCCTCCGTGGCGGCGGGGGCGGTGGTCCGGGGATCGGTGCCAGTGGCCAAGGGGGACTCCATGGAGGAGTGAGCGGTATAGAGGAGTGAGTGGTCGGATCGGGGTGTCGCCGGACTCGCCGGGCGCGTCCGTCGGTCTTCCGCCGGACTTCCGTCGGTCTTCCGTCGGACTTCTAGGGCGCGTGCCGGTCGCGGGCCCCGAGCCCCTCGTCGTCGGCGTCCTTCCACAGCGCGGGGTCGTACGGGGCCTCGGGGATCTCCACCGGCTCGGCGGGCGGCTCGGCGGCGGGGCGGTGGGCCTCGCGCAGGAGCTCGACGCTCTCGCGGAGGTGGGCGGCGTCGGTACGGACGCGGCGCAGCTCCAGATTCCGCTCGCCCAGGTGCTTCTCCAGCCGGGCGAGTGCCTGCCCCAGATCGTCCAGGCAGCGCTGAACTGCCGTCACTTCATCGTTCAGGGACATGATCTGCCCTCACTTCCGCGGTCGGCGGTTGCGGGTGGCGACGCTGATGCGACTGTGAGTGTCGCGCGTCACACCCCTCCGGGGGAAGATAGCGTCCGCCGTCGCGCCCTGGGGCCGGTGGGAAGACCCCGCGCCCGGCGGAGTGAGGAATTCCTCCACGTGGGTGGCGCGCGGCCGCCACGCGGGTGGCGTACGGCCCGCCGGGCGCCGTGTCGGCGCCGTGCCGGAGCGACCTTCGCCTTATGTGGTGGGCAGTAGATGCGATCAGCCGCGCATTGCGCCGAACGAGCGCCGTAGCGGCGGCAAGCCCCGTCAGGCGGAGGTATCCCATGGCCCCCCTCGCTCCCCTTCTCAGGAGCACCCGCACCCGTTGCCGCCGTCCCGGTGTGCTGCTCGCGGCGGCCGTCCTGCTCCCGCTGCCCGCGCTGGTCGGCTGCGGCGCGGACGGCCACGGAGGCACCGAGGGCCCGGTCACCCCGCCGGACATCGCGGCCGTGCCCCGCGCCAAGGTCGCCGACCGGGGCACGCTGCGCTGGGCGGTGGACGCGCTGCCCGCGACGTTCAACACTTTCCAGGCCGACGCCGACGCCACCACCCAGCGGGTCGCGGGCGCGGTGCTGCCCTCCCTCTTCACCCTCGACCGGCGCGGCAGGCCGCAGCGCAACCCGGACTACCTGACGGCCGTCGACGTCGTCGAGCGCGAACCCCGGCAGGTCGTCGTCTACAAGCTCAACCCCAGGGCGGTCTGGAGCGACGGCACCCCGCTGTCCGCCGCCGACTTCGAGGCGCAGTGGAAGGCGCTGCGCGGCAAGGACAGCGCGTACTGGACGGCCCGCAACACCGGCTACGACCGCATCGACCGGGTCGAGCGCGGCGCCAACGCGCAGGAGGTCAGGGTCGTCTTCGCCAAGCCGTCCGCCGACTGGGCCTCGCTCTTCACCCCCCTCTACCCGAAGTCCGTGATGGGGAGCGCGACCTCCTTCAACGACGGTGCCCGCAACGAGCTGAAGGTCTCCGCGGGCCCCTTCCGCGTCGCCTCCCGCGACAAGGACGACCAGTCGCTCACCCTCGTGCGCGAGCCGAGGTGGTGGGGCGACCGGGCCAAGCTCGACCGGCTCGTGCTCAAGGCCGTGCCGCCCGGCGACCGGGCCGCCGCGCTCGCGGACGGCAAGCTCGACCTCGCCGACGTCGCCCCGGACGTCGCGGCCCGCATCGCCGCGGCGAACAAGCCCCTGAAGAAGGGGGACAAGGCGGACGGGGAGAAGGGCAAGGCCGCCGTCCCCGTCCCCGTCGCCGTCGGCAAGCCCCCCGAGGCGGAGGCGCTGCGCGGGCTCGCCGTCCGCAAGTCCCTCGACGCCTCCTACACCCAGCTCGCGCTCAACGGTGCCTCCGGGCCGCTGGCCGACGAGCGGGTGCGCCGCGCGGTGGCCCGCGCCATCGACCGCAAGGACCTCGCGGAGGCCGTGCTCAAACCGCTCGGGCTGCCCGCCGCCCCGCTCGGCAGCCACCTCTTCCTGGCCGGTCAGCAGGGGTACGAGGACAACAGCGACGCCATCGGCGGCCCGGACACCAAGGCGGCGGAGGCACTGCTCGCGGACGCGGGCTGGCAGGAGAAGGGCACCCGGGGCGCGCTCTCCCGCAAGCAGGCCGAGGCCGGGGACCGGTCCGCGGACAAGGCGGCGGGCAGCCCGAGCGGTTTGAGCACGGCC
>NZ_JAINFC010000412.1 GCF_020740835.1 Streptomyces sp. UNOC14_S4 | reverse complement strand
CCCCCCTCCCCCTCCGTCCGTGATCCTCATTTTGCATACGATCAACGACCGAGCAGGTTAGGCTAACCTTCGTGAGCACGTGTGCGACCGCATCCCGCCAACTCTCCGAGCCGCTGGCAGGCACCGCCGCCACGGCCCGGACCTGGCTGCTGCTCGAACAGCCCGGTCCCTGGGGAGCCGACGCCCTTGCCACCAGCCACCTCGACCCCGCGGTCGCACGCGCCCTGGACGAGGCCGCGGCGGGCACCGGCGTACGCATCGCCCTGATCCGCCGCCCCGGGCGGCACGCCGACTGTCACCGGCCGACCACGCAGCGGGTGTTCGTCGCCCACACGGCGCCGGGCCGGTCCTGGATCCGTACCGCCGAGATCGCCGACCCGGCCGTCCTGGCCTCGCTGGACCTCGCGGCGCTGGGCGCGGGCGAGCACGGCGGGCTGTGGGAGCCGTACGAGGGCGACCCGCTGGTGTTCGTCTGCACCAACGGCAAGCGCGACCGCTGCTGCGCCCTCCTGGGCAGGCCGCTCGCCGCCGAGCTGGTCAGCGCGGGCGGGATCGAGACGTGGGAGGTCACCCACATCGGTGGCCACCGCTTCGCGCCGACCCTCTTCGTCCTCCCCTACGGCTACGCGTACGGGCGGGTCACCGCGCACGGGGTCAAGGACGTACTGGAGGCGGCGCGCGACGGGCGGATCGTGACGGAGCAGTGCCGCGGCCGCTCCGCATGGGCCCGGCCCGCGCAGGCGGCGGAGCTGGCCGTGCGCGAGCTCACCGGGGAGGACGGGGCGGACGCCCTGGACGTGCCCCGGGGCGAGCCCGTCGAAGGCGCGGCGGGGCACTGGTCGGTGACGGTCACGCACGTCGACGGCCGCGCCTGGCGGGTCCTGATCGAGCAGGGGGCCGCGGAGCCGCCGCGGCCGGAGAGCTGCGGCAAGGCACTCGGCACCCCGGCCCGGATGGACGTCGTGGCGGTCACTCCGTTCTCCTGACGGCGCCCTGGGGGCCGTGCTCCGTGCCCGGCGACATCACGGACGGCATCACTCCGCCTTCCGGACGAATGCGGTCGTATAGGTCTTCTCCAGGTCGATCCGCGCGTTACGCAGCGTGGGATGGAACGCCTTGAGGACCTCGTGCACGGTCTTCGGCCCGTCGGCGGGCATGACGCCGTCCCTGGTGAACATGGGCAGGCTGCTCTTGATGGCCTGGACGTAGAGCTCCTTGCCTCCCTTCGCGTAGTCGGCGGGCATCTTGCCGGCGATCTCCTCGGGGCTGTGCGCGGACATCCACGCGAGGGTCTTCACGAAGGCGTCGGCGAGCTTCTGCACCGTCTCCTTGTGGCCGTTCACCCAGCTCGTGTTCATGTAGAGGCTCGACGCGGGGTAGAGCCCGCCGAGCGCGGCCCGGGAGCCCTCAGGGGTGCGCATGTCGACGAGCACGGTGCCCAGGTCCTGGGCCAGGACCTGGGCGACGGTCGGGTCCGTGGTCATCCCGCCGTCTATGGAGCCCTGCTTGAGCGCGGCCACGAAGGTCTGGCCCGCGCCGACGGCGACCGGGGTGACATCACCGGCCTTCACTCCGTTCCGCACGGCCAGATACTTCGTCAGGAAGTCGGTGGAGGAGCCCAGTCCGGTGACGCCGAGCTTCTTCCCCTTGAAATCCGCGGGCGAGGAGACGGCGGACGCGGCCTTCTTGGAGACGATCTCCACCTCCCCGGGCGTCCGCGCGAGCTGGACCACGGACTCCACCTGCTTGCCCTTCGCCTGGAGGTCGAGGGTGTGGTCGTAGAAGCCGACGACACCCTGGACCTCGCCCGCGACGAGGGAGGTGGTGGCCTGCACCCCGGCGGGCTCACTGAGGAGCTGCACGTTCAGGCCCTGCTCCGCGAAGTAACCGAGCCGCTGGGTGAGCACCGCGGGCAGATAGATGACCTTGTCGAGACCGCCGACCATGATCTTGATCTTGTCTCCCCCGGCCTTGCCGCCGGTGCCCGCGCCATCGGCGGACACCTCGTCGGCACACCCGGCCAGACCGAGACACAACGCCACCACGAGAGCCGCGACGACGGTACGGGGTTTACGAGGCATGACTGCTGTTTCCTTACGTGAAATTCGAGGCGCCCTGAAGGGGCGCGGGGCTGTATCCGACATGCGGCTCCGCCGCGTGGGCGCGACCAGCTACAGGGGCTCAGGGGCGCGGGGAACTGCGCGACCAGCCACAACGGACCCGCAGCCGCGCGCGCAGCGCAAGACGCACCCCAGTAGGCGCGACAGACCACCGGCCTACCGACGAACGGGCCCGGGGCAAAGCCCCGGAGCCCCCCCCAGCGCCCACCCCCCGGCTCCGGCTTCCAGCGGAACAACCGCCTCTCCGCAAAGGTCAGCAACCCCTCCGCGAGCAGCGCGACGACGGCGAGGACGACCATCGCGGCGTACACCCCCGCCGCGTTGAAGGTCGCCTGGGAGGTGGAGACGAGCAGCCCGATCCCCTTGGTCGCCCCGATGTACTCACCGACGATCGCGCCGATCAGGGCGAACCCGAAGCTCACGTGCAGGCTGGTGAAGATCCAGGAGGTCGCCGCGGGGACCACGACCTGGAGGGTCACCTGACGGTGGCTCGCACCCAGCACGCGCGCGTTGGCGACGAGGTTGCGGTCCACCTCGCGGGCGCCCTGGAAGGCGTTGAAGAAGACGGGGAAGAAGACCAGCACCACCGCCGAGGCGACCTTGGAGGCGGGGCCGAGCCCGAACCAGATGAGGAAGACCGGTGCGAGAACGATCCTCGGCAGCGCGTTGAGGACCTTGATGTACGGGCCGAGGACGTCGGCCAGGAAGCGGATCCTGCCCAGCACGATGCCGAGCACCACGCCGCCCGCGACACCGAGGCACCAGCCGATCAGGGCCTCGGAGAGCGTGTACCAGATCTGTTCGCCGAGGGAGCCCTGCGCGGTGCCGTGCGCCGTCCACTGGACGATCTGGTCCCAGATCTTCGAGGGCATGGAGAAGTTGAAGGGGTCGATGGCCTTCCGGCGGGCCAGCAGCTCCCAGGTGCCGAGCACCAGGACGAGCAGCAGCACGCGGGCGGCGTACACCCGCAGCCTGCGGTGCCTGGCGGCCCTGGCCCGGGCCTCGGTACGGTTCAGGGCGCCGGTGCGCGGGGCCGTGGCGGCGGTGACGGTCTCAGGCGACACGGGCGGCACCCCGCTCCCGGGTGATGCGGACCTCTTCGCCGAGCGAGGACCAGATCTCGCGGTAGATCTCCACGAACTCCGCCTCCAGCCGGACGGCTTCGACCTTCCGCGGGCGGGGCAGCCGGACGGGGAAGATCTCCTTGACGGTGGCCGGGCCCGCCGTCATCACCACCACCCTGTCGGCGAGCGCGATGGCCTCCTCCAGGTCATGGGTGACGAAGACGACGGACGCCGCCGTGGACGCCGCCGTGGACACCGCCGTGGACCCGGCCGTACCGGAGGACCGGCCGCCGCCCCACAGCTCCATCAGCTCGTCGGACATCAGCGCCCGCGTCTGCACGTCGAGCGCCGAGAACGGCTCGTCCATGAGCAGGATCTCGGGGTCGCCGACGAAGGTCTGGGCGAGCGCGACGCGCTTGCGCTGGCCGCCGGAGAGCTGGTGCGGGTAGCGGTCGGCGAAGGCCGAGAGCCCCACCCTGCCGAGCCAGTCGAGGGCGCGTTCCCGGGCCTCCGCCTTCGGCACGCCACGGAAGCGCGGACCGGCCGTCACATTGGACAGGACCGTGCGCCAGGGGAACACGGCGTCCTGCTGGAAGACGAAGCCGACCTCCGGCCGGATCCCGGTCACGGGCTCACCGCCGACGAGCACCTCGCCCTCGGTCGGCTCCTCCAGCCCGCTGACCAGGGTGAGTGTGGTCGACTTGCCGCATCCCGTGGGGCCTACCACGGCCACGAACTCGCCACGTTCCACGGTCAGGTGGAGATCCCTCACCGCCACGTGGTCCGTTCCCGACGGTGTGCGGAACACCTTGCTCGCCCCGCGCAGTTCGATGGCGGGCGGAACTCCGCCGCCTGGATCACCGTTCGTCCCTTTGTCCATGGGTGTGTTCGCGGGGGGTGTGTTCATTGGGGGTGCCTCCTCGTGCCCGGCTCGTCCGCCCTGGTCCCCGAGGGCGGCAGGTGCTGGACGGTAGGGGCGGGGGGCCGGGCGCAGACAGGCTTGTGAGCGCTGTGCGGCTTCAGGGCACGAACCCTGTTCTGCTCGTTTTGCTCGCGGTAGAACAACGAAAGGGCCACGGAACCGGCCGGTCGGCAGGCCTCCGGCTACGTTCTGGTGACACCGCCGAAGGAGCCGACAGGAAAGGGACCCATATGCGCCCCCGGTGGCCCCGCCGCGTCTTCGCGCAGGTCCTGCTCGTCCACCTGCTGATCATCACCGGTGTCACGGGGCTCGCCGCCGCCCTCTTCCTCGCGCCGCTGGGCGCCCAGCTGGACGACCAGGCCGAGCGCCGCGCCCTGGCGATCGCGCAGGCCACCGCCGCCCGGCCCGGGCTCGCCCGGGACCTGCTCACGCATCCGCCGACGCCGGACGGGCCGGTGCAGGCCGACGCCGAGCGCGTCCGGTTGGCCACCGGCGCCAGTTACGTCGTGGTCGTCGACGCCCGCGGAACCCGCTACTCCCACACCGCGCCCTCCCGGATCGGGGACCGGGTCAGCAGCGACCCGGCGGCGGTGCTGACCGGCAAGGAGTGGAAGGGCATCGCCGTGGGCACACTGGGGCGCTCGGCACGCGGCAAGGTGCCCTTGCGCGATGCCGAAGGCGTCGTCGTCGGCGCGGTCTCCGTGGGCATCGCCTACGACAACGTGCACGCGCTGCTGGTGCGCGCGGTGCCGGGCATCCTGCTCTACGCCGGTGCGGCGCTGGCGGCGGGCACACTGGCGGCCCTCGCCGTCGCCCGGCGGCTGCGCAAGCGCACCCACGGCATAGAACTCACGGAGATCTCCGCCCTGCTGGACGAGCGCGAGGCCATGCTGCACGGCATCCGCGAGGGCGTGGTCGCCCTCGACCGGCAAGGCCGCGTACGGCTCGTCAACGACGAGGCCCAGCGCCTGCTCGGGCTCGGGCCGGACGCCACAGGACAGTCCCTCGACGCGCTGCTGCCGCCGGGCCGGACCACGGACGTACTGGCAGGACGGGTGACGGGCGCGGACCTGCTCACTGTGCGGGACGGACGGGTCCTGGTCACCAACCGGATGGACACGGCGGACGGCGGCACCGTGGCCACCCTGCGCGACCGCACCGAGCTGGAGCAGCTCCGCCGCGAACTCGACGGCACCCGCGGCCTGACCGAGGCGCTGCGCGCCCAGGACCACGAGCACGCCAACCGGCTGCACACCCTGGTCGGCCTGCTGGAGCTCGGACTGCACGACGAGGCCACGGAGTTCCTGGCCGAGGTGACGGGCGCACACCGGGCCACCGCGGAACAGGTGGCCGAGCGGGTGCACGACCCACTGGTCGGCGCGCTCCTCGTCGGCAAGAGCGCGGTCGCGGCGGAACGCCGCGTGGCCCTGCGCGTCAGTCCGCACACAGAGCTGCCCGACCGGGTCGTGGACCCCCGCGACCTGGTCACCGTCCTCGGCAACCTCGTGGACAACGCGCTCGACGCGGCAGCGGGCGGCCCGGACGGAGACTCACGGAGGGGCCGGACCGGCGGTGACCACGCGCCTTTCGAGGAACCGCCCGTGGAACCACCCCTGGAACCGTTCGTGGAACCGTTCGTGGAGGTCGAGCTGCGGACGCAGGGCACGACGATGGTCGTCCAGGTCTCCGACAACGGCCCGGGCGTACCGGCCGCCGACCGCGAACGTGTCTTCACCGACGGCTGGTCCACCAAGGAGTCCTCCCCGCACCGCCGCCGGGGGCTCGGGCTCTCCCTCGTCAGAAGACTCGCCGAGCGCTACGGCGGCTCGGCACGGGCAGATGAACGGGAGGGCGGTGGCGCCGTGTTCATCGTGGAACTCCCCGAAGCCCTGCGCTCACTCGAAGGGGTCAAGTAGATGATCGAGGTCCTGGTGGTGGACGACGACTTCCGCGTCGCCGAGATCAACGCCGCGTACGTCGCGCGCGTCCCCGGCTTCCACGTCGGAGCCAAGGTCCACAACGCGGCCCAGGCCATGGCCGTACTCGAACGGGGCGGCATAGACCTGCTGCTCCTGGACCACTTCCTGCCCGACGAGACGGGCCTGTCCCTGGTGCGCCGGATGCGGCAGCGCGGCCACCTCACCGACGTCATCATGGTCACGGCTTCCCGGGATGTCGCGACCGTCCAGGCCGCCATGTGCTTCGGCGCCCTGCAGTACCTGGTCAAGCCCTTCACCTTCCCCGGGCTCCGCGTGAAGCTGGAGGCCTACGCACAGCTGCGCCGCACGCTCGACGACGCGGAGGAAGCGGGCCAGGACCAGGTCGACCGGATCTTCGGCACCCTGCGTACCGCCGCCACCAGCGCCCCCTTGCCCAAGGGCCACTCCGCGCCCACCGCCGAACTCATCCGCAAGGTCCTCACGGAGGCCGTGCGCCCCCTGTCCGCACACGAGGTCGCCACCCGCGCCGGGCTGAGCCGCTCCACCGCACAGCGGTACCTCAAGCGCCTGGAAGAGTCCGGCCGGCTCCGCCTCACCCTCAAATACGGCGAGACAGGCCGCCCCGAACACCGCTACGCCTGGCCGTCCCGCTGACATGGGCCCAGCTGACACGGGCCCATGCACCGGATCCCGGCACGCCATCATCTGATGGCACGTCAATTCCCCGGTGACGCCACGATGCCGTAGCGGAACGCGTACCGCACCGCCTGCGCCCGGTCCCGCACCCCCGTCTTCGCGAAGAGGTTGTTGATGTGCGTCTTCACCGTCGCCGTACTGACATGCAGCCGCCGGGCGATCTCCGCGTTGGACAGCCCCTCGGCGACCAGCGCGAGCACCTCCGCCT
>NZ_JAINFC010000411.1 GCF_020740835.1 Streptomyces sp. UNOC14_S4 | reverse complement strand
GCCGGTGGCCAGCGTGACGGCGGCCGTCCCGAGCGCGCCCCGCGCCCCGGCGGCCAGGCCCCGCGTCCCGGCGGCGAGCGTCAGGCGCCCCGTCCGGGTGCCCGTCCGGCCGGTCCCCGTCCGGGCAACAACCCCTTCACCTCCGGTGGCTCCACCGGTATGGCCCGCCCGCAGGCCCCGCGTCCGGGCGGCGCCCCGCGTCCCGGTGGCGAGCGCCCCGGTCCGGGTGCCCCGCGTCCGCAGGGCGGCCCCGGCGGCGCTCCGCGTCCGCAGGGCCAGGGCGGTCCCCGTCCGACCCCGGGCGGCATGCCCCGTCCGCAGGCTCCGGGTGGCGCTCCGCGTCCCGGCGGTGCCCCGGCGGGCAACCGTCCGAACCCCGGCATGATGCCGCAGCGTCCGGCTGCCGGCCCGCGTCCCGGCCCCGGTGGCGGCGGTCGCGGTCCCGGCGGCGGTGCCGGTCGTCCCGGTGGCGGCGGTGCCCGTCCGGGCTTCGCCGGTCGTCCGGCCGGTCCGGGCGGCGGCGGTCGTCCGGGCGGTGGCGGCGGCTTCGCCGGCCGTCCCGGTGGCGGTGGCCCCGGTGGCGGCGGTGGCGGCTTCGGCGGTCGTCCGGGTGGCGGCTTCGGCGGTCGTCCCGGTGGCCCGGGTGCCCGTGGCGGCACGCAGGGTGCCTTCGGCCGTCCCGGCGGTCCGGCCCGTCGTGGCCGCAAGTCCAAGCGTCAGCGGCGCCAGGAGTACGAGGCCATGCAGGCCCCGTCCGTGGGCGGCGTGATGCTGCCCCGCGGCAACGGCGAGTCCATCCGCCTGTCGCGCGGTGCCTCCCTCACCGACTTCGCGGAGAAGATCGGCGCCAACCCGGCGTCGCTCGTCGCCGTGATGATGAACCTCGGCGAGATGGTCACGGCCACGCAGTCCGTCTCCGACGAGACGCTGCAGCTCCTCGGTGACGAGATGAACTACGCGGTTCAGATCGTCAGCCCCGAGGAGGAGGACCGCGAGCTGCTCGAGTCGTTCTCCATCGAGTTCGGTGAGGACGAGGGCGGCGAGGAGATGCTCGTCGCGCGTCCGCCGGTCGTGACCGTCATGGGTCACGTCGACCACGGTAAGACCCGACTGCTGGACGCGATCCGCAAGACGAACGTCGTCGCGGGCGAGGCCGGTGGCATCACGCAGCACATCGGTGCGTACCAGGTCTCCACCGAGGTCAACGGTGAAGAGCGCGCGATCACCTTCATCGACACCCCGGGTCACGAGGCGTTCACCGCCATGCGTGCCCGTGGTGCGAAGTCGACCGACATCGCGATCCTCGTGGTGGCGGCCAACGACGGTGTCATGCCGCAGACGATCGAGGCGCTGAACCACGCCAAGGCGGCCGACGTGCCGATCGTGGTCGCGGTCAACAAGATCGACGTCGAGGGCGCCGACCCGGTCAAGGTGCGCGGTCAGCTGACCGAGTTCGGCCTGGTGGCCGAGGAGTACGGCGGCGACACCATGTTCGTCGACATCTCCGCCAAGCAGGGCCTGCACATCGACAGCCTGCTGGAGGCCGTGGTCCTCACCGCGGACGCCTCGCTCGACCTGCGCGCCAACGCGGAGCAGGACGCGCAGGGTATTGCGATCGAGGCCCACCTCGACCGCGGTCGCGGCGCCGTCGCCACCGTGCTCGTCCAGCGCGGTACCCTCCGCGTCGGCGACACGATGGTCGCCGGTGACGCCTACGGCCGTGTCCGCGCGATGCTCGACGACAAGGGCCAGACCGTCGAGGAAGCGGGTCCGTCGACCCCCGTCCTCGTCCTGGGTCTGACCAACGTCCCGGGCGCCGGTGACAACTTCCTCGTCGTCGACGAGGACCGCACCGCCCGCCAGATCGCCGAGAAGCGCGCCGCGCGCGAGCGCAACGCCGCCTTCGCCAAGCGCACCCGCCGGGTGTCCCTCGAGGACCTCGACAAGGTGCTCAAGGCCGGCGAGATCCAGCAGCTCAACCTCATCATCAAGGGCGACGCGTCCGGTTCGGTCGAGGCTCTCGAGTCCTCGCTGCTCCAGCTCGATGTGGGCGAGGAGGTCGACATCCGCGTGCTGCACCGCGGCGTGGGTGCGGTCACCGAGTCCGACATCAACCTGGCGTCCGGCTCCGACGCGATCGTCATCGGCTTCAACGTCCGCGCCGAGGGCCGTGCCACGCAGATGGCCGAGCGCGAGGGCGTCGACGTCCGGTACTACTCGGTCATCTACCAGGCGATCGAGGAGATCGAGGCGGCCCTCAAGGGCATGCTGAAGCCGGAGTACGAAGAGGTCGAGCTCGGTACGGCGGAGATCCGCGAGATCTTCCGCTCGTCCAAGCTGGGCAACATCGCGGGTGTCCTCATCCGCTCCGGCGAGGTCAAGCGCAACACCAAGGCGCGCCTCATCCGCGACGGCAAGGTCATCGCGGAGGAGCTCAACATCGTCGGTCTGCGTCGCTTCAAGGACGACGTCACCGAGATCCGCGAGGGCTTCGAGGGTGGTATCAACCTCGGAAACTTCAACGACATCAAGATCGACGACGTCATCGCGACGTACGAGATGCGCGAGAAGCCGCGCAGCTGAACCGCGTAGCGAACGATTCGGGGCCGGTCGGCGGGAAGGAATTTCCGTCGATCGGCCCCGGCCGTTGCATGTACGGTGCTCAGGTAGCCGTAACGCACGGACACCTCACGCCTCCCGGGTGGGCTTCACCCGTCACACATGTATGTAGGGACGCTGTCCTTCGATCTCCTCCTCGGTGACGTACGGTCGCTGAAGGAGAAGCGCTCCGTCGTCCGTCCGATCGTCGCCGAGCTCCAGCGCAAGTACGCGGTGAGCGCGGCGGAGGTCGGCGATCAGGACCTCTACCGGCGGGCCGAGATCGGCCTGGCGGCGGTCTCCGGGGACGCGGGGCACCTCGGGGACATCCTGGACCGCTGCGAGCGCTGGGTCGCCGCACGTCCCGAGGTGGAGCTGCTCTCGGTACGACGGCGGTTCCACGGCGACGACGACTGAACGCGACGACGATCGCGATCACGGCGCGCCACAAGCACAATGGACAAGAAGAAGGAGAAGGACCAGTGGCCGACAACGCGCGGGCGAAGAGGCTGGCGGACCTCATCCGCGAGGTCATCGCCCAGAAGCTGCAGCGCGGTATCAAGGACCCGCGGCTCGGCACCCACGTGACCATCACGGACACCCGGGTCACCGGCGACCTGCGGGAGGCTACGGTCTTCTACACGGTCTACGGCGACGACGAGGACCGGGCCGGCGTGGCGGCGGGCCTGGAGAGTGCCAAGGGCATCCTGCGCTCCGAGGTCGGGCGCGCGGCGGGCATCAAGTTCACGCCCACCCTGACGTTCGTGGCCGACGCGCTGCCGGAGAACGCCCGGACGATCGAGGACCTCCTCGACCGTGCGCGCTCGTCCGACGCCAAGGTCCGCGAGGCCTCCTCGGGTGCCACGTACGCCGGTGACGCCGACCCGTACCGCAAGCCGGACGAGGACGAGGGCGCAGCGTCCTGATGAAGCAGAAGTCACCAGCCCCGCCGGACGGTCTGATCGTCGTCGACAAGCCGGCGGGCTTCACCTCGCACGATGTGGTCGCCAAGATGCGCGGCATCGCGAAGACGCGGCGCGTCGGCCACGCGGGGACGCTCGACCCGATGGCGACCGGTGTGCTCGTCCTCGGCATCGAGCGGGCGACCAAGCTGCTCGGGCACCTCGCGCTGACCGAGAAGGAGTACGTCGCGACGATCCGCCTCGGCCAGAACACCGTGACGGACGACGCGGAGGGCGAGATCACGTCCTCCGCCGACGCCTCCGGGGTCACGCGCGAGGCGATCGACGCCGCTGTCGCCAAGCTGACGGGCGCCATCATGCAGGTGCCGTCCAAGGTCAGCGCGATCAAGATAGACGGCAAGCGCTCGTACAAGCGGGCGCGCGAGGGCGAGGACTTCGAGATCCCCGCCCGGCCGGTGACGGTCTCCTCGTTCGCGGTGCACGCGGTGCACCCGGCGGAGGCGGAGGACGGCACCCCGGTGCAGGACCTGCTGGTCTCCGTGGTGTGCTCCTCCGGTACCTACATCCGGGCCCTGGCCCGTGACCTGGGCGCGGACACGGGCGTCGGCGGCCACCTGACGGCGCTGCGGCGCACCAGGGTCGGCCCGTACGGCCTGGGCGAGGCCCGCACGCTGGAGCAGCTCCAGGAGGAGCTCACCATCATGCCGGTCGCCGAGGCGGCCGAGGCGGCCTTCCAGCGCTGGGACGTGGGCGCGGAGCAGGCCCGCCTGCTCGGCAACGGCGTACGGCTGCGGATGCCGCTCTTCGACCGCGAGGGGCCGGTCGCGGTCTTCGGGCCGGACGGGCGCTTCCTGGTCCTGGTGGAGAACCAGGGCGGGAAGGCGAAGAGTCTGGCCGTCTTCGGCTGACCGTCTTCGCCGGCCAGTCTTCGGCTGACGCTTTCGCCGGGGGCGCCTACTGGGGTGCTTCTCGCGCCGGGCGCGCGGCTGCGGGTCGTTCTCGGCTGGTCGCGCAGTTCCCCGCGCCCCTTTCGGGGCGCACCGCTGCGGGGCGCATAACGTGGGGCGGGTGCGTGCATACGCACGTTCCCCGCCCCACGATTCCCCTCCCTCTGCTGTCATATCCATCCCATCCTCAGGATTCACCCCTTCGGGCAGGCGCTCGGAGTGAACGGAGGGGGTGGAAGGGGGCGCGTTCCTGGTGCGATCTGTCCCGCCGATCATCCGCTGCCTACCGTCGTCGTAAGTGCACGGCGGGGAGGTTCGACGGATGAGCGGTCGGCGGACCGATGCGGACGAGTACCTGGTACGCATCAGAGACCTCGCCGGGCGTCCGCGCGGAACGGGCTTCCTCGCGGACGACCGCGGCACGATGATCACCAGTCATGAGGCGGTCGACGGGCTCGCCCGCCTCGTGCTCCTCGCGCCCGGCGACCGCACCTGCCTGGTCGGTGCCGACGCGGTGACGCCGTTGCCCGGCTCCGACCTCGCGCTCGTGCGCACCGAGGGCCTGGGCGTCGCGCCGCTGCCCGTCGCGGCAGCCGAGTGGATCGAGGACGGCGTCGAGGTGCGGCTGCGGGCGGGCCGCTGGCAGAGCGCCAAGATCATCGGCGAGGCCCTCGTCACGTACACCGCCACCGACCGCTTCCATCTGCTCGACGCGGCGGTCGAGCTGTCCATCGGCGAGCGCGACGGCCTGCGGCTCGGCGAGGAGGCCACCGGCGGCCCCGTGCTCGACGCCCGCACGGGAACAGTGACCGCCGTCCTCGGTACCGCGTTGCACGCGGAGCGTCGCTCGGGCGGCTTCGCGATCCCGCTGCGGGCCGCCGCGGGCGTCACCCCGAACGGCCCCCTGGCCGCCCTCCTGGAGCGGAACGCGGCCACCATCCCCGCGTACGGCCGCGACCTCAACCTCGCGGGCGCCCTCCAGCTCACGGCCACCTCGCTGGGCACGGTCACCACGGCCCGCGCCTGGCGCGACCCCGTCCCGCGGCCCGAGGCCACCACGGAGTTCGAGCGCTTCCTCGCGGTCCCGCGCCGCCCGGCCGACCCCGCGCCGCCCGGTCTCGACGCCGACGGCTGGGCGGGGCCGTCGGGCGGCGGCGGGTACGCGGACCGTCCGTACGAGGAGTACGGGGAGCCGGGGGAGCCGGGAGAGCCGGGGGAGTGCGGCGAGGGCGCCGGGCCCTCCGGCGCGTATGCCGCGTACGACCCCGGCGTGGGCCCCGACGAGCCGCCCGACGGCAGCGCCGCCGGGGCCGGTGCCGGGGATCCGGAGGCGGAAGCGGAGGATCCGCCCTGCCCGCCCCTCGTCCTGGGCCTCGTGGGCGGGCCCGGCACCGGCCGTACCACCGAGCTCGGCGCCCTCGCCTCCCGGCGCGCCCGCGGCCCGGAGCCCGCCCCGACGATCTGGCTCCGGGGCGCCGACCTGCGGGACGGCGACGAGAGCGTACGGGACGCCGTCGCCCGCGCCCTGGAGGCCGCGGCCCCCGCCGAGGCGGTGACGATCCGTGCCGCGGCCTCCAGGGCGCGGGCACGGTGGGCGACCCCTCCGACGCCACCCCCGAGGCCGTCGCCGCCCTCGCCCACCGCGTGGGGCGCCCACTGCTCGTCGTCCTCGACGGGCCCGAGGAGGTCCCCCCGGTCCTCGCCCACGCGCTGCCCGCCTGGACGGCGGCGACCGTGGAGTGGCTGGAGGAGACGTCCTCCCGGATGATCATCGCCTGCCGCCCGGAGTACTGGGAGACGGTGGGCACGCTCTTCTCGCCCTCCACCCTCTACGTGGCCGAGAGCGCGCCGGCCCCCCGCGGCCTGCCGCCCTGCGTGCGCCTCACCGACCTCGACCCCCGCCAGGCCGCCGAGGCCCGTGCCCTCTACGGCGTGCCCGAGGAGGCCATCCACCCGGTGGACGCCGCCCACCCGCTCGCCCTGCGGCTGCTCGCCGAGGTCCGCGCCGCCCTCCCCGTCCGGCCGGGCGAGGCGGGACCGCCGGAGGACGGCGCCCGGCCGCCCGACCGCTGGGACGTCTTCTCCGGCTACCTCGACCTGACCTGCCTGCGCATCGCCGTGCGGCTGTCCGCCGACCGCAGACCGCCGCTGCGCGGCACCACGGTCCGGCGGCTCGCGGCCCGGGTGGCGGGCCAGGTGCACGAGGCCGCCCGCCGCTGCCTGGGGCCCGGCCAGGGCGAGCTGGAGCGCGAGGCGTTCGAGGAGCTGTTCCCCTGGCGCAACGGCTGGGCCTCCGCGGTCCTCACGGAGGGCCTCCTCGTCCCGGCGGGCAACGGCTACCGCTTCGCGCACGAGGAGTTCGCGGACTGGCTGCAGGCCGCCCACCTGGACCTCGACGCCGCCCTTCACGCCCTGGTCCACCGCTGGTACGAGCACGAGGGCCCGGCCAGCGACCCCGACGAGCGCCTGCCCTCCCGGCCCGGCGCGGGCC
>NZ_JAINFC010000410.1 GCF_020740835.1 Streptomyces sp. UNOC14_S4 | reverse complement strand
CTGTCGGTCCGTGTCGGTGAGGTGGAGGGGGCCCTGCCAGGAACCGGACAGCAAGTCGGCGTATGCGCTCTCGCTCACGACGGCCTTCGCACCCGCGTCACTCAGCATGAAGCCAATACGTTCGGCTGGGAACTCCGGATCGACGGGGATGTAGGCCGCTCCCGCCTTCCAGGTACCGATCAGCGCGGCAAGCAGATCGGGACCACGCCCGAGCAGTACCCCGACGGTGTCTCCGGGGGTGACGCCGAGGCCATGGAGCCGGTGTGCGAACCGGTTGGCTCTTTCGTCGAGCTGCCGGTAGCTCAGGTGTTCGTTCTCGTACGTGATCGCGACGGCGTCGGGGGTGGCCAGCGCCTGCTCCTCGAAGAGGGCGCGGGTGCTGGTGGCGGGCCATTCGGTGGCGGTGTCGTTCCACGAGGCGAGTTGCGCTCGGTCGGCGTCGGTGAGCAAGTCGAGTTCACCCAGCCGCTGTTCCGGGTCGGCGCCCGTCTGCTCCAGAAGACGTACGAAGCAACGGGCGATTCGCTCGATCGTCGCCTTGTCGAACAGAGCTGTCGCATACTCGAAGCCGCCCGCGTACGATCCGTCCGCGCATCGGCGCATGAAGAGCGTCAGGTCCGTCTTGGCCACCCGCCACGCCTCGCGCATGATCTCCGAATCGGCTCCGCCGGAGAGACCTCCGGTCAGCTCCTCGTCGTGCAGGTCGAAGGCAACCTGGTAGAGCGGAGTGCGCGAGAGGTCCCTGTCGTTCTCCAGCTCGTCCACGAGCCGTTCGAAGGGGACGTCCTGGTGAGCGAAGGCGAACAGGCTCATGTCCCTGGTCCGCTCCAGGGCCTGGACCAAGGTCGCATCCGGCGCCGGGCCGCACCGCAGCACCAGGGAATTGAGGAAGAACCCGGCCATTCCCTCCGTCTCGGGCCGCAGCCGCCCGGCTACCGGGGTGCCGACGGCCACGTCCCACTGCCCGGTCCAGCGGGCGAGCAAGGCGCTGAAGACAGTCATGAGCGTCATGAACGGCGTCGCGCCATTGCGGTGTCCGGCGGCCAGGGCCCCACGGGCCGTTTCCCCGGGCACCGTGAAGGTCACCACAGCACCGCGTCCGTCACGCAGCGGGGGGCGCGGCCGGTCGGTGGGAAGCTCCAGCGGGGCAATGCCGTCCAGCACTTCACGCCAGGCGGCGATCTTGGGAGCGAGCACCGTCTCGGTGAGCTCACGGCGCTGCCAGACGGCGTGGTCCGCGTAGTGCAGTGGGAGAGCGGGCAGAGTCTCCCCGGCGTACAGGGCGCGGAAATCGCGCTCGAGGAGAACGGCAGACCAGCCGTCGCACGCTATGTGATGTAGCGTCAGCAAAAGTACGTCGTCACCGTCGACATCGGGTATCAGCAGAGCACGCCACACCGGCCCGTCCGTCAGGTCGAAGCCCCGTCCGATCTCCGCACGGGACTCCGAGGAGAGATCGGCGGTGGCGGCGACCCGGAACTCGGCGGGGGAAGGGCCATGGACGATCTGTCGCGGCTCACCGTCGACGACCGTGTAGCCGGTGCGGAGAATCTCGTGGCGCGCGACGAGCATGTCCAAGGCGCGCTGTATCTTCCGGTGGTCGGCACGGCCGGTGAGCCGTACGAACAGCGGCACAGTGTATTCGGCGCTGCCAGGAGTGAGGCGGTCGAGGAACCAGAGGCGCTGCTGGCCGAAGGAGAGCGGGAGGGGTTCCTCGCGAGGCACCGCCGTGACCGGAGGCAGGCCCGTGGCGCCCGCCTCGACGAGACGGGCCTGGGCCTCGACGGTGAAGGCCGAGTAGAGGTCCTGGACGTCAATCTCTCCGCCGAGGACGGTACGCAGTCGCTCCGCGAGCCGGACGAGCAGGAGGGAATAGCCGCCGAGCTGGAAGAAGTCGTCGTACACACCGACGCGTTCGATACCGAGCAGTTCGCTCCAGACACGTGCGACGGCCTGTTCGGCCGCGGTGCGCGGTGCGGCGAACGCGGGCCGGCCGCCACCATCGGCATCGAAGACGGGGGCCGGCAGCGCGGACCGGTCGGCCTTCCCGTTGGGGAGCAGTGGGAAGGCGTCGACCGGGATGAACACGGAGGGGACGAACGGCGCGGGCAGCCGGCTGCGCAGGAACGCGCGCAGCTCCGCCGGAGCCGGTCCCCCGCACACGTACGCGGCGAGTCTGGCGGTGCCGTCCGCGCCCCGCACCGTGGAGACGACAGCGCCGGACACGTCCGGATGGGAGCCGAGCACGGCCTCGATCTCACCGGGCTCCACGCGCACACCGTCGACCTTGACCTGCTGGTCGAGGCGGCCGATGTATTCGAGGTTGCCGTCCCCACGCCAGCGCACTCGGTCGCCGGTACGGTACAGACGCGCACCGTCCTGGCCATACGGATCGGGAACAAACCTCTCCGCGGTCAGGTCCGGACGGTTCAGATAGCCGCGGGCGACACCCGCCCCGCCTATGTACAGTTCCCCGGGGATATTCGTGGGGACCGGTTCTCCGTTGCTGTCGAGAACCAGCAGACGCAGGTTGTCCACGGGCCTACCGATGGACACGTTGCCTGCGTTGACACCCGGGTCGTGCCGTCCGGCAGCGACCTCGATGGTGCACTCGGTGGGGCCATAGGCATTCCACACCTCGGCCTTCACATCCGTGAGCAGATCGGCGTGGAGCTGCTCACCGCCGGACAACAGCAGCCGGACCGAAGCGCACTCGTCCCAGCCCGGCTCCTCGATGAGCAGCCGCAGCACGGAGGGGACAAGCTGAAGAACTGTCACCTGATATTCGGTGACCGCCCGGACGATGACGGCCGGGTCGCGCTCGGCGCCCTCCGGAGCCATGACGAGCGTGGCACCGGAGGCGATCGGCGCGAAGAACTCCCAGACCGCGGCGTCGAAGCTCACCGGCGTGCGCTGAAGAACCCGGTCGCCCGCCCCGAGCGCATGCAGGCGGATCTTCCAGTCGATGTGATTGGCGAGCCCGCCATGAGTGACGACCACGCCCTTGGGCTTACCGGTGGAACCGGAGGTGTAGAGGACGTACGCGGCGTTGTCAGCGGCCACTTCGGCCTCGGTGGGCGGCTCACCGGCTCCCCGGCCAGAGTCCAGGAACAGCGGATTCGCGGTAGTGCCTTCGAGCGCCTCGGCCAGCGTCTCCCGAGTGACCACGGTCTTGGCACCGGTGTCCTCCAGCAGACTCCGTACCCGCTCCACGGGGTGCGTGGTGTCCAGCGGTACATACGCCGCGCCCGACTTGAGTATGCCGAGCAAGGCGACTACGAGGTCGAGCCCCCGGGGCAGCAGGACACCCACAAGCTGCTCCGGACCGACACCTCGGTCCCGCAGGCGTGAAGCCAAACGACCGGACTGTGCGTCCAGTGCTGCATACGTGAGATGCCGTTGTCCGTCGATCACAGCGACGGCGTCCGGTGTCCGGACGGCCTGCAACATAACTCGTTGATGGATCAGGGGGCTCAACTCGGCTCCTCGGTCGGGTCAGGAAGCGGTCTGGTGCTCCATCCGCAGGCGCAGGCTCAAGGGACGCATGTCGGTCCAGACCTCACTGATGTGGGCCAAGCATTCGTCCTGGGTTCCCTGGAACCCTTCGGCGTACCAACCGGCGGGAAGCTCCCTGTTAGCCCACCAAATCGAGTACTGCTCCTCGTCGTTGCGCACGACGCGATGGGTGGAGGTGTTGTTCACGGCGCTCACCGGCGCTCCTCATTGGCTGGGCATGCCGCCGATTCGCCCGTGCGCTCGGCTGCATGACGGATCGGATGGCCCCATGGCTGACGGAGCCCGTACCCAAGAAATACTTGCCCGCTTCCTATACAGCTCCTATACGAGCACCACACCGTCTCCATATGTACGAGAGGGAACAGGCAATGCCGCAGGAGATGCACCGCCCGCGCGAAACACTCCCCCAAATCGGGCAATACAATCAAATGCCGGACTCATGTCAAGCGGAGCGGGAGTTTCCGTCTTGCACCGTGTTCAAGCGTGTGTGTACGATCAATGGAGATCAATGCATCAAGGGGGGGTCTTTTGTGCATTTGATACATCCACTCTGAGTTGTGAACATCGAGGGCGGGCAAGAGCCACTTCCACACGCCCACCATTCCTGCGCATTCTTTCCCGAGCATCCGGTCGGTCGACCTCGGGTCCGGGAAGGCATACCGTCTTCATCTCTCAGAGGTCAGAAAACGTGGAATTCTATGTACTCGGCGCAGTAGAAGTGCGCCGGAACGGGCAACTCGTCGACCTCAAGGGGAACAAACCGCGCACCTTGCTGGCCGCACTTCTGTTTTCCCAGGGAAGAATAATTTCCGATGCCCAGCTGAGCCTGCTGTTATGGGGGGAAAATCCGCCTGCCACCTTCAACGCACAGATTCACACATACGTGTCACGTCTGCGCAAAATCCTGTGCCCCGACGCCGAAATCGTCAGGGAACAGCCCGGGTACTTCATCGACATCAAGGACTCCTGGTTCGATTACCAAGAGTTCGACAGGCTTACCCGCGAGGGGCGTCGGTCGCTACTTGAAGGCCATGACAAGGCGGCTGCAGAAATGCTCCACCGTGGATTATCGACGTGGCGCGGCACCGCCTTGGCCAACGTGAGTGAATTCCTCATCGATGCAGAACGGCCATGGCTTGAAGAAGCCCGCCTGGCCGCCCAGGAAAGCCGGATCGAGGCCGATCTGGCCCTCGGTCGGCACGCCCAGCTCGTCTCCGAATTGACTGGACTCGTAGCCAAGCACCCGCTGAGGGAGCACTTCCGGGCCCAACTCATGACTGCCCTCAACCGGTCAGGGCGGCAGGCAGATGCGCTGGAGACCTACCAAGAGGCGCGCCGGATCCTCGTCGAAGAGCTTGGCGTCGAACCGGGCCAGTCGCTTCGCGACGCCCATCACGCCATTCTCACCGGCGTCCGGCCGGTCCCCGTACCGACACCGCCTGAGCGTCCGGAGACCCGGCCCGACACACTTCCGATCGACATCGCGGACTTCAGCGGCCGTGAAGCCGAGTTGGCCACCCTGTCGGAAATCACCGACGAGAAACATCCGGGCGTGGAACTCATCACGGGAATGCCCGGAGTGGGTAAGTCGGCACTCGCCGTGCATGCCGCCCATCTGAAGGACCGTGACTTTCCAGACGGACGCCTCTACATCAATCTGCGCGATGCCCGGGGCCAACCCATCGGCCCGGCGGATGCCCTTTCCCAACTGCTTGAAGGCCTCGGCGTACCTGCGGCCGATATCCCTGAAGGCATGGAAGAGCGAAGGCGCCTGTACCGCCTCCAGCTGGGCCGACTCCGCGTCCTCGTGATGCTCGACAACGCCGCTGACGAACACCAAGTGCGTCCACTGGTGCCATCTTCCGCTAACAGCAGGGCAATTGTCACGAGCCAATCCCGCCTGCCCACCCTGGAAGGGATCAAGCGCATCGAACTGGACCGCCCGAGCGTTCGGGAGTCCGTTGAGCTCCTCGGCAGGTACATTGGCAAAGAACGCATTGGGACACAGATCGCAGATGCGGAGCGGATCGTCGAGTACTGCGGTAATCTACCGCTCGCTCTGAGAATCGCGGGTGCACATCTGATTCGCAAACCGCACTGGTCCCTCGCCAGGCTCGCGGAATGGCTCGCGGACCCACGACACCGGCTGACCGCACTGCGCCTGGGTGACCTGGACGCACGCGCCGCGATCCTGTCCGGATACCAGCGGCTGACCGGCCCCGAGAGGGTGGCCTTCCGGCGCCTGGGTCTGCTCCGGGTCCCAGACTTTCCGGCGTGGGTGGCAGACTCTCTGCTCACTTGTCAGGAAACGCAGGGTGCACAAGGCACTGATCTCGTCGAGGCACTCGTCGACGCCCGGCTCCTGCTGACGTCGACGAGCACCCCCGGGACCGGTGAACTGCGTTACCGATTTCACGAACTCGTCGCGCTCGCGGCACGGGAGCTGGCATGCACGGAGGACACTCCGGACGAGCGAGAGGCAGCTCTTGACCGCGTCTTCACTCACTGCCTCGTGCTTGTGCAGGAAGCGGGACGACCTGCTTTTAGAGACGACCTCGAGCCAAGCAGTCAGGTACTCGTCTCACCACGGAACTGGCTCGCTTCGGAACGCACCACATTGGCCGCCCTGGCCCAGCAGGCATCCGAATCCGGCCGGGACGCCATCGCCTGCTCTCTCGTGGAGACCCTGCGGAACGTCTCCATTCCTTTTGGTGCCGGAGCTGAGCGCTGGACGGTGCCTCTGCGCGAGGCCCGATCAGGGTGCCGACTGAGAGACTAGGCCGTGCTGATCACTGATGGGGCACGGCCGCTATGAACAGCGCCAGCCGCCTGCTGCCCCAGCCAAATGGCCAGGGCAGCAGGCGTAATGCCCCCAAACAGGCCGCCCGACAGGTCAGATGCGGTTTCCCACAGGCTTCAGAATCGCCACGCACTCCACATGATGCGTCATCGAGAAGATGTCGATGCGGCGCAGTCTCGGATAAAACCGCAGGTCAGAGGCACTTTTAGGTCGCCAGGGCGAGGCCATCAGGACCCTGGAGCGTCAATTGAGCGTCAAGGCGCTGCCACGCTCCGAGTACCGCCTGATGAGCGTCAGGCTGGAGGTGCGCGTACCGCTGCGTGGTCTGGTAGCTCTCGTGACCGAGCAGGTGCTGCACCTCGTACAGCGACACCCCATTCTGCACGAGCCACGAGGCAGTGGTGTGGCGGGTGGCATGCGGCGGGTACTCCGGCACGAGTACGTGCATGTTGGTCGTCGGATCCAGGTAGGTCGCGGCGCGAACAGCCGGCCACCAGGTCTGCCGACGCCAGTTCCCGGAGCAATGCTCAAGACCTGTGGATCGGACCCGGGTTGGTGTACGAAGGGCGTACCTTCCCGGGTGATCGATTGATGGTCATCGAGTAGGCCGACGTTCGCAGCGTCGGTCGGGAAGGCACGCCCGTG
>NZ_JAINFC010000041.1 GCF_020740835.1 Streptomyces sp. UNOC14_S4 | reverse complement strand
CCGCAGGGGGATGGCAGTCCCCGCCACGGCGCCGGGCGGGCCGCCGCGCCCCGTCAGGGGCGCGGGGAACTGCGCGAGCAACCAGCGACGACCCGCGGTCGCCGGACGGACAGGGGTGACCGAGCTCGTGGGCGGCTTTTAGGGGCGCGGGGAACTGCGCGACAAGCCCCCACCGGGGCCGCAGACGCGCGCGCAGCGCAAGAGGCAACCCGGTGGGCAACCGGACCACCGGACAGCAACTGACCACGGGGCCCGGGGGCGAAGCCCCCGCCACGGCGCCGGGGGCCCAGGGGGGCCGGAATGATCACCCCCGCAAGAGCGTTGGAACCACCATGGCTGACACTCACCAGAAGATCGGCTCACTCTCGGTCCATCCGCTCGCCCTCGGCGGCAACGTCTTCGGATGGACGGCGGACGAGACGGAATCGTTCGCCGTGCTCGACGCCTACGCGGCGGCGGGCGGCAATTTCATCGACACCGCCGACGTCTACTCCGCCTGGGTCCCCGGCAACAAGGGTGGCGAATCGGAGACCGTCATCGGCAATTGGTTCGCCTCCCGCGGCAACCGCGCCGACATCGTCCTGGCCACCAAGATCGGCGCGGGCGTCCCCGAACCGCGCGGCCTGTCGGCTGCCGTCATCAAGTCGGGCGTCGAGGATTCCCTGCGCCGCCTGCGCACCGACTACATCGACCTCTACTACACCCACTACGACGACCCGTCGGTCCCGGTGGAGGAATTCATCACCGCGCTCGACACGCTGGTGAAGGAGGGCAAGGTCCGCGAGATCGCCGCCTCCAACATCACGGCAGACCGCCTGGCGGAGGCCCTGGCCTTCTCGGATTCCACAGGTCTGGCGAAGTACGTAGCCGTCCAGCCGCACTACAACCTGGTCTCGCGCGACACGTACGAGGGCCCGCTCGCGGACGTGGTCGCACAGCACGGCCTGGCGGCGGTCCCGTACTTCGCCCTGGCGTCCGGCTTCCTCACGGGCAAGTACCGCCCGGGTACGGAGGTGGCAAGCGGCCGAGCGGAAGGCGCGAGCAAGTACTTGGACGACCGCGGCCTCCGCGTCCTGGCAGCCCTGGACCAGGTGGCCGAGGCCCACGCCGCGGAACCCGCCACAGTAGCCCTGGCCTGGCTCGCCTCCCGCCCCACGGTCGCGTCCCCCCTGGCGAGCGCCCGCACGGTGTCCCAGCTCCCGGCCCTGCTGGCGATGACGGACCTGAACCTGACGCAGGAGGAACTGACCCTCCTGACGGAGGCGTCGAAGTAACGCCCTGGTGAGGGGGCGGGGGCGCCCCCTCACCTCAGGCCCGGCTCTCCACAACCCAAGAAGCAAGCGCAACCCCACCGGCCACAGCAAACACGGACGGCCAGGCGCCCACCTTCTTCGCCAGCGGATGCGACCCGGCGAACGCGGCAACGTAGAGCCCGGTCAGCGCGGCAGCCTGAGGCGCCCCGACCTTCCCCGCCCACTGCCGAGCGGCAACGGCCCCAGCGGCAGCCAACACCACCCCACCAAGCGGCCGCTTCTTGGTCCACCGAGCGACGCCATACCCACCAACGAGCCCGCTCGCAGCCACAACAGACGTCGGAATCCCAGCCATCAGCACGACCTCCACATCACACGAAACCCATCGGTTTCGAGGCTACGCCGGGCCGCACGAGCAGTGGCTACGGGCCCGTATCCGCGCGCGGCTCGAACCACACGCACTTCCCGACGACGTTCAGCTCGTCCCACACGAGGCTCACCCCGGAGGCCGCCGAGAGCCCCCGAACGAGCATGAGCCCCCGCCCGTCCTCCTGCCCAGCCCGAGCCGTACGCCGCCGCGGGCGCCGCACGGCATTGCCGTCGAGCACGGAGATCACGATGCGGTCCCCGCGCACGGTGACGTCCACGGAGAGACTGGGGACACGGGCGTGCTGAACGACGTTGGTGACCAGGTCGGACACACAGACGAGGGCGTTCTCCACTAGCGAGGGCCGGTTGGCGGCCTCGAGTGCTGCGGCGACGAACTCCCGGGCGACCCGAGCGGTGGTGGGTAGGGCGGGTGCGGACAACTGATAGGTGTCCGTGGGTTCGAGGCCGTCCTCATCGATGGTGGTGTGGGGTCTGTTGAGCATGACGGTACGCATGACGTGGTCTCCCAACGCGGTCGTGGACCCCCGCGCCCTCACTGCCGTCCGTGGCTCGGCTACCTGGCCATGACGCCGTCAACGGGCAGGCATGTAGCTGCACTTCGGCTGTTCCCGACAGTGCGGCGCGGTGTTGGCTAGGACCGTAGGGCACATGTATGTGCCTCGCCAAGCGTGGGCCAAAGCCTGCGCGCCCGGCTGTGGACCCGTGAGACTTGGCGCAGGAGAATCTATGCGCCAGTCACGAGAGGGAAGTTGATGCCACCGCGGCGAAGTCCAACAGCAAGACAGGTGCGGCTCGGTACGGAGCTGCGCAAGCTGCGCGAATCCTCCGGCTTGCCTGCTCGTGCCGCCGGAGAACATCTCGGCGGGAACCAGGCACAGATCAGTCACATCGAATCCGGACGGTGGGGCGTCAGCGCCGAGCGGGTCCGTCGCCTCGCTGCCTTCTACTCCGCGACCGACATGAAATTGGTCGATGCGCTCTGCGCCATGGCAGAAGACCGAGGCAAGGGCTGGTGGGAAGGCTATCGAGGTGTCCTGCCCGCCGCGTTTCTGAACATCGCGGAACTTGAATATTATGCGAGGCACCTCCGCGCCTTTCAGGCCATGACGGTTCCCGGGATATTCCAGACCGAGGATTACGCGCGAACCATCTTCGGAGGTCGTATCCCGGCGCTCCCCGACGATGAACTCCAGGCCAGGGTCGAGCATCGACTCAGGCGTCGGGCCATCTTTGAGCGCCCGGCACCGCCTCAGTTCGAAGCCATCATCCATGAGGCTGCGCTCCACGTCCTCTACGGCGGTCGGAAGGTGGCCCTCGGCCAACTGCGCCATCTGCTCGAAGTCTCGGAGTGGCCCACGGTCGTCGTGCGCGTGATCCCCTTCAGCAGCGAAGAGTTCGCCGGCTCCGCACAAACCATGCTCTATCTAGGTGGGGTCGTCCCACAGCTCGACACGGTTCAGCTGGACTCTGCTTACGGTTCCGTCTTCCTGGACGCGGATGCTCAGCTCGCGCATTATCGCGCCGTATACGACTCGCTCGATCGGGTAACACTTGGGGTCAACGAGTCACGAGAAGTCATCAATCGAATCGCGAAGGAATTGTGAGTAGACGACGATGAGCGCGCTCATATCCTGGCAGAAGTCCTCCTTCTCCGAATCTGAAGGGAGCTGTGTCGAGCTTGCGTGGCACGAGGGAATTATCGTGATGAGAGAGGGCAACGATCCCGGTGTGACCATCAGGCTCACCCCCGCCAGGCTTGGCGCCCTGATCGTTGACGTCAAGTCGGGTGCGCTGATCGCCTGATCTGATGAACCCCTTCGGTGTCGGCCTCCTGCTTTCCCAGGTGGGAGGCTTCTTGGCATATGCCGTCTCATGGATGGGCCGGTCCATGCTTGTGCCCGATGTGGGCGAGGGCTACCTTCGCTGTGCGTCGCAGCGCGTGACACAAACGCACCGCACAACATCCAACACGTCGACAAGAGACGGGGTTTGGCATGCCATCGACCCACCGAGTCACGGAGACCTCCGAGCTGGACCTGGTTCTGCACTCGCCGGATGGTGAGTCCCGGGGGCTGTTCATGCGATCCGGATCGATCTTCCCGCTGAACCCCCTCCGCCACCTCTTGGCGAGCAGCGAGGAGAAGGCGACCACTGCCCGTCCCTGGGGCCTGGCGTTCCTTACGGTCCCCCGGCCGACCGCCGGTGCGCACGAGGGCGGCTCGAAGACCACGAGTGAGGGCTCGCCGGACGGGAGCGCCCCGCAGCAGGAAGAGATGCAGGACGACTGAGGAGAGGACCGCAGTGGTACGCACCGTGTTGGTCCTCACCGACGACACCGACCGAACCGCAAGCCGTGTGACTGCCGAACTCGCGCTCCGTGGCGTACCCGTAGTCCGCCTGGACGCAACGGACTTCCCCGTCAAGGTCAGTATGTCTGCCGAGATCTCGACGGGTGGCTCGTGGTCCGGGACTCTCTCCGATCCGGAGACCGGCTCCGAGCTCGTCCGTCTCGCCGATGTGGGCAGCGTCTACTACCGCCGTCCCACACAGTTCACTCTCCCCGAGGGGATGTCGCGGGCCGAGCAGGTTTTCGCGTACGGGGAAGCTCGACGGGGATTCGGCGGCGTGCTGCAAGCGCTTGAAAGAGCCCGTTGGGTGAACGACCCGGCTTCGGCTGCCCGAGCGGAGTACAAGCCCGTGCAACTGGCAGCCGCGGCAGCTGTGGGGCTGCGCGTTCCAAGAACGCTCATCACCAACGACCCCGAGCGGGCCTACGGCTGGGCCAAACAACTGGACCGCCCCATCGTCTACAAGCCACTCGCTGGTATCTGGCACGCGGACGAGGGCCAGATCCGCATCATCTACACCTCGCCCATCACGAACCCCGACGACCTACGTGATCCGGCGATCAAGCGAACAGCGCAGCTCTTCCAGGAGCAGGTACCCAAGCGACACGAAGCGCGTGCCATCGTCGTAGGCGACCAGGTATTCGCCGTCGCCATTGATGCGGCCTCGGACCGAGGGCGAACGGACTGGCGCTCGGACTACGACTCGTTGAGCTACCGCGTGATCGACCTGCCCGCTGATGTCAGGACACGGCTGGTCGACCTGCACAGGCGCCTCGGCCTGGCATTCGGCGCCGTGGACCTCATCCTCGACACCTCCGGGCACTGGGTCTTCCTGGAGACCAATCAGAGCGGCGAGTGGGGCTGGCTCGCGGCAGAAACCGGGATCGGCGTTGCCGGAGCACTCGCCGATCTCCTCACCCAAGAAAGCAACACATGACGAGCACGACCGATCGGGCGAGCGCGCAGTCCCTCGCCGATGCGCTGACCGCCGAGGGACAGCTGACCGCCCCTTGGCGGGAGGCGTACGACGCGGTGCCACGCGAACACTTCGTGCCCGAAGTCGCGTGGGCAGTGCCCGACGGGCCGGCTCCGGGGTACGCCATCGACCGAAACCGGAACGCCACAGGCTGGTGGAACGCGGTCCACTCCGATGCCTCGATCGTCACGCAATTCGACGATGGGCGGAGTGACGTACGTCGTGGGAGAGGCGTGCCGACTGTGTCGTGCTCCGCGCCCGGCATCGTGTTCTCCACCTTCGCGGCACTCGACGTGCACGATCACCACCGCGTACTGGAGATCGGGACCGGGACCGGATGGACGGCGTCATTGCTCTCCCACCGGGTGGGCGAGCGGAATGTCGTCTCCGTCGAGGTCGACGAGCAGGCCGCGGCGCAGGCAAAGAAGAACGTCAAAGCCGCCGGTTACGCTCCTTGCCTGATCACCGGAGACGGTTCGGACGGCTGGCTGGACGGTGCACCGTACGACCGGGTACACGTCACCTGCGCCGTCGAACGCCTCCCGTACACATGGGTGGCTCAAGCCCGTCCCGGCGGAATTATCGTCGCTCCGTGGGCGCCGCCCTTCGCGCAAGGCCAGCTCGTCCGATTCATCGTCGATGCCGAGGGCAGGGCGGTCGGCCGCCTGGTTCGTACTGCCTCATACATGATGCTCCGCTCGCAGCGCTACGCCTTGAAGTGGAACCCGCGTCATCCCCAAGACGCCCACCAGGAACGGACCCGCCTCGACCCGCGAGCAGTCGCCGAATGCCCGCTCGGCGCGGGTCTGGCGATCACCGCTCTCGCCCCGGGAGTAGCCAAGATCCTGGCACCGGACCTCACGGACTCGGGCAGGTGCTCCCTGCTGCTGGTCGAGACGGGCGAAGGCATCGGCGCGTGGGCCGCGGTCGACTACGTGCCAGGTGACCCGGACTATCAAGTCACCTGGCACGGCCCCCGAAACCTCTGGCAGGAGGTGTCCGACGCCTACCTGCGCTGGATCTCGTGGGGTCAGCCCGACGGCGAGCGGTTCGGCTTGACGATCGACGAGGGTGGCCAGGAGCTCTGGCTGGATCGGCCTGATTGCGTGATCAGGAGCACGAACGCTGGTGATGTTCGTGCGAGGAGGTATCACGCAGGTTAATTAGTTAGTTCGAATGGGCGCCAGCGAATAAGGCTCGACACCAGCAGCACTGCCTGCCCCGCGTCTCAGCGGGGCAGGCAGTGCTGCTGTGGAGTGCTGCGGCCGTGGAAACACCGTGCCAGGTCCGGAGAGTGGCGAGCTCGGCCTGTCGAGGACGGATGTTCGTCGCAGAGCCGGCGTATCCGCAAGTGGTGCAGTTGCCGGTTGATCGACTGCAGGGTCGGTCAACGGACGCGGTGGATGGAGATGTGGACGGGCCCCGTCGGGTGCTCGACGGTGATGGCTGCGCTGTCTTCCGTGTGCTGGATGGACACCGACGCCTGGGCGTCGCTGTCGACCTCGAACGTGTACTCCGTGCGGTTCTGCTCGGCCATGTGCTGGAGCCCTTCCAGGCGGCAACCCCGTGGGGTCGGAGTGAGTGACGTGAGTCGGCGTCAGGAAAACGCTACCTTGATCGCCGGCGTAAGGTCAACTGTAAATTGACGATATGCCGGCGTAAAATGGGTCTGAGCTGGGCCCCTGCCCCCAGTGGGCGGCTCAGGGGTGTCAAATCAACTTTGACGCTCCTCGAGTGTCAAAGTTAGCCTTTTGGTGCCGACCGGCCCAGAGCGAGGCAGAGGGGTGCCATGGGTGAGGCCAATACATTCGGAGCCTGGCTCGATCGACAGCTCGCGCGGAGAGAGGTCAGCCAGAGTCAGCTCGCCGCCGCACTCGATGTGAGCCGTGCTGCGGTCTCGGCCTGGGTGAACAACCGGGCCATGCCTCGCGCGGACAAGCTCAGCGCCATCGAGCGCTACTTGGAGCTCGTGCCGGGTGCCAGCACCGCACTCGACGAACCTGAACGGGGCGAGGTCGAGGTCCAGTGGTATCACCGCAAAGCCCACGCCGACGGAGGTCGTGAGTACGGCAACGCGGCTGCCTTCGCCTTCGACGCAGACCTGGCCGTCCTTGCGAGGGAAGCCACTCAGAACAGCCTGGACGAGAGGTACGACAAGAGCCGTCCCGTGCGGGTGAAGTTCACTCTGCACGAGCTCAGCGGGGAGACGCTCAACAACTTCCTCGGTGCCCTGCAATGGAGCGAGCTCGAACCGCACTATGACGCGGCCGCACAGCAATCGCAGAAGGTCGGACGAGTCCTGGCCGAGGGGCTCCGCCAACTTCGTGAAACGAATCGACTGCTGCTGCTACGCATCGACGACTACAACGCGTCAGGGCTGACCGGCTCCGAATACGCGGACGGCAGGTACGCCGCTGTGGTCCGTCGGCAGCTCGACAGCCACAAGGAGAACGGTGGGCGCGCCGGCGGCTCCTACGGTCTGGGTAAAGCGACGCTGTGGGCGACGAGTCGGCTGGGTCTGGTGCTGATGAACAGCACGCTCTCGAGGCCCTACAAGGGGCTTACCGAACGACGAGTCGTCGGACGGTTGGATCTGCCTTGGCGTGAGGTCTCCGGTGTTCCGTACGCAGGCCCGGCCTGGTTCGGGGAGCCGGACTCGGAGCCTGAGTACAGAGGTGTGTCGCGATCGTGGTGGGCGGATCAGGAGACGACGGAGCGGCTGCACCTGAAACGCGAGAACGCCGAGCCAGGGACCTCCTTTCTGATCGTCGGGGCTCATGATGCAGGGGACGACGCCGAGAAGGACTCGCTCAGCTTGGCTGACATGCATGCCAAGCTCGTGGCCGCGCTGGCGAACAATTTCTGGGCATCCATGACAGCCGGTCGATCCACGCAGCCTCTGCTGCACGCTTCGGTGACAGCGTTGCGCAACCATCAAGTGGTGATCCCGGACGAGCGGGTCGACCCTCGAGAGCATCGCCCGTCCGAGAGCCGGGCACTCCAGGCGTACCTGGACGGTGACACCGTGGGTGTGTCGGAGTCGAGTGATGACGTGACTCTCGTCAAGGTGCCTCTTATGGTGCCCCCACTGCGGAGCGGAGGTGTCAGGACAGGGAAGGGCACGCTGCATGAAGCCGTCCTGTTGGTGACCTCTGCCGATGGCGGTGACAGCGAATACAACAGGGTCGTGTGCATGCGCGGGAGCCGTATGACAGTGCAGACGCGCCGCCCACGTGAGATCCCGCTCGGCACCGACCCCTTCCAAGCGGTCCTCCTCGCCGGATACGCCACTGGACGGGAGGGGGAGGACGTCGAGCTCGCCGAGGCGTTCCTGCGGGCTTCCGAGCCTCCTGAACACGACAAATGGGACCGGACCGATGAGTTGGCGGCCGTGTATGCCCGCGGCGCCCTGAGCCGGCTCAACGAGTTCCGTACCGCGATGGACGACGCTGTCAGAAGCGTCGTGGGTCGGAAGGAGTCCCGCGGCGATACCGGTCCGGCGGCCCTCAGGGAGCGGCTGCGGTTGGGCGTTCGGAACGTCCGTCGGCGAAACGAGAGCCCGCCCGTTCTCCATCTGCTCAATGCCAGAGTGGATGCGATCGGCGCATGGCACATCGAGGCAGAAGTACGGGTTCCGCAGCGCGACGACCCTTGGCTGGTGGCCCCCGTCGCGAAATTCGACGTGCGTTCCGGCGGGAGACCGGTGTTGGCATGGGCGGAGCTCTCCGCAGGGGAGAACTGCCACATCGAGGACGGGGTGTTGAGGATCGACCCAGGCGCGAGGGATGCCTTTTTCTCTGGAGTTACGGATGTGAACAGCCATCCTGTCAAGGCCGCGCTGGCACGTCTCGTCGTCGACCTCCAGACGCCTCGAGGTGGTGCGGCATGAAGTCGTGGGTCCCGTACCCGACCCTGGTGGGCGACGTGCAGCTCGACGTCACCAGCGGCAGGATCGACGGTCAACTTCTCGACTACCGCACGAGGTTCGCCAGGGAGCAGCAGACGGTCGCATTGAACGAGGTCGAACGCGCTGACTGGAAAGAGGCGCGATTCGAGGTTCGGGTCACGCTGCCGGGAAGCGAGATCGACAGCGGTACTTGGGAAAAGGTGGTGTGTGTCGCCGTACTTTCGGAAGGGGCGACCAATACACGTTCGGTGACCGAGCTGACTCGTGGTCCGGGGACGACATGGACCGGCCGTGTCCTTCTACCACGGGGTATGTACCGTAGTCGGGCCGTGCTGACAGCGAGTGTGGTTGCCACGGTGGACGGTGTCGAGGGACGCGTGATCGGTAGCACGGAGCAACCGTGGTACATCGATCTCACGGCACGTGAGCCGATTCGAGAACGTGAGTTGAACATCGTCGAGATCGATTTCCGTGGAGGGCCGGAAGAATGGCTCAGACCGTTCAAGGACGCGCCCTGGCTCGTCGACGCTACTGGGGACATGCCGACGGTGTGGCTCAACACGGGATTCGAAGGACTTGTCGAGCTTCTGCACGGATCGGGTAACCCGGTCGAGAAGGCCATGAGAGAAGTGGTCGCTGCGCAGATCGCCGAAGAGGCATGGACCGCGATGTTCCACTCGGCTGTGACGGACCTCGACTTCGACGACAACAGGACTCCGCGGCTTCCTTCGGGATGGCGAGGAACAGTGCTGGCTTCGATGCTTCCGGACGTCGTGCCTTCCACCCCCCTGGAGGACGCCCTGCGCGAGGTTCATCTGCGGCGCAGTGACGGCCAGGGCTGGGCCGAGTTGCAGACGAATGTGCAGTACGCGGCCTCACGGCACAGCAAGGTGCCCAAGGGCCTGAAGGATGCTGTTCGTGCTCTGCACCGTGCCGATGAAGGGAACCGTCGATGAACCGGCACGACGCCGCAGGCCCGGAGCAGCTTGCTCTGCTTCCTCAACAAGTCGTGAGCAGGTACCTCACCGATGGTGTGCGCAGCGGAAGCGAGGTACCGCCGATAGTGGCGCTGCAGCGGGCGAGTAAACCGCTGTCCGACACCGGTGCACGGTGGGCTACCGCCCATGTCCGGCGCCTTCTCGACGTGGCGATGGAGCGTTTCGACGGCCGACCCACGCAGGCCGACGCATGGTTGGCGCCGCGTTTGCACGCCACGATCAGGATGACGCGAGCCGAAGCTGCCGAACCCGAACTCTGGGCTTTCTTGGCGATGGTCGTCGCCCCGGACTACGTGGTGTGGCGGCACAAGGGCACAGCCGGCAAGGACGGTAGTAGCCCAGCTGCGACGGTGGATCGCTTCTTCGGGCCTCATTACAAGCAGGCCTTCGCCAGACTGTGGTGGGCTGCCGAGATGTTCCGGGACGGCGAGGATTATCGTCCCGTCGTGGTGGCCTGCGGCACCCAGGACATGGTGAACAGTGTTCTGCGGCTGTCTGTCATCGACCACCGACCGACAGCACGTGCTCTGGTGCGCGTGCTCGAGAACCTGACAGCGGTAAATGCGTCGGTTCTCGGCGACCGGATGAACGCCGTTTCGTCGGCGGTCAATGCAGCCGGTAGTACGTTGATGTACGAGGTGATCGCACCGGACAGCCGTCTGGACGTGGAGGATCTCATGGCGTGGATCAAAGCTGCTGAGGACGAAGTGCCGGTCGACGAAGAGTCGCTGCCGGACGGCCCGAACGACGGTGCCGTCCCCCGGGCAGCTGTGGACACGCTGACGCGTTACTTCGAGGAACTGGCGGCAGAAGCGCCGATCCGTGATCGCAAACGGATGAAGGATGGCGACCAGTAATCTCCGTCAGCCTCGGAGCGCTCGGTGGATGGTGCCGGCGATTGCCCGCGACAGGCCGACAGGTACGGCATTGCCGATCTGTCGGCCGATCTGCACCTTGCTCCCGCACCATTTGAAGTCGGGAGGGAACCCCTGGATGAGAGCGGCCTCGTAGTGCGTGATCGGCCGGTGGGCGCGAGGGTGCAGATAGCGCCCCTTCTCCGGCTTGTAGAACTCCGTGCGGATCGTCACGGACGGCCGATCCCAGTACATGCGGCCCATGACGTCGTGGGAACCACTCTTGTGGGCGATCCAGTTGGGTGTGGAGAGCTCGTCCGGGATGTCGTGCCTGTTCCCACCCTCCGGAATGGACATGTATCGCCGGACCGACAGCTCGACGGGGCGCCGCCCCACGTGAAGATCGGTAGTTTTGAAGACCCCGGGCAGGGTTTTCCCGAGTGGTGCGCACTGCCGGGCCGGAAGTGACGTGGTCAGGGCCCAGTAGGGAGTCCTGGCAAAGACTTCGGGGCCTACAGCCACCCACGGCTGCAAAGGGTCCGCACCAGGGATCAGGGAGTCCTCTGCTTTGGCGCCCTTGCCGTGGGTTCGCCGCGGGTAGCGTAGATCGTCGAGTTCCTTGAGGTCGCGGCGGACAGCGATGACGATGGCTCGTCGGCGGGCCTGTGGCACCCCGTAGTCCGCCGAATTAAGGACCGAGAATTCTACGAGACGGTAGTCGCGGAGTTCGCCATCGGGTTTCTCTGTCGCGGCGTGCAGGAGGGCGAATTCAGGAGACCTGAGGAATCGATCCACATTCTCGATGACGAAAATCTTCGGTTTGATTGTGTTGACGACGCGCAGGTATTCGCGCCACAACTTGTTCCGCGGGTCATCGGCATCTTCCTTGCCGAGGCCGGAGAATCCCTGGCATGGCGGGCCTCCCAGAATTACTTCGGCCTCGATCCCGAGATCCTCAGGATGCCAGTCCTCGATGTCCCCGGCATAGATATGGTCAGTGCCGCCGACTTCTTCAGAAAAATTCAGGGCATACGTCGATGCTGCCGCAATGTCGTGCTCGACAGCGGCAACGGAGCGGAACGCCGATCGTGTGGACCCCGAAGTGGCAAAGGAATGAAATCCTTGAGTGAATCCGCCGCAGCCAGCAAAGAGATCGACAATGCTGATGGGATCGGTGGAGCTGTCGGCGGCCATGCGACGAGTGTAGCCGGCGGGGCGAGAGGTGTACGAACCCGCCTGGCCAGCGGTGTTGACCATGTGGTCACCCCGCCAGGGTCAGAGCGATCTGCCTGCCCACTGCCTCGGCGACCGGCGGTGGGGACGCGTGACCGATTTGACGGTAGACCGAGGTCTTGCGCCCGTAGAAGAGCCACTCGTCGGGAAACGCCTGGAGCACGGCTACCTGGCGGACATTGAGCTTGGGCACGAGATCGATCGGAGCGTCGGGGCCGGGGACGCCGTCGCCGATGCTCGCGCCGTTCACTCCCAGCCGGGCCCACGCCCTCTTTTGTCCTGTCGGACCCAGGTCCGCGCCACCTCGCTTGTCCGAGCCCCCGATCAGCATCGGTGCGGGTTTGTCCGCGGCAGCGGCCCAGGCGTGCGCTCCGGGCCAGCCGTCGGAGGCCATGGAAGCGCCGAGTGCTTCACCCACTGTCGGAGTGCCCACGCCACTCGGCTCGGGCCAGCGAAAGGCCGAGTGATGGGGCTCACGGAGCGCCACGAGGAACCCCTGCTTGCGATGTTGCGGGACCCCGAAGTCAGCTGCGTCGAGCACCTGCCACGAGCAGCGATAGCCCTGCTCGCCCAAGCATTCTTCGATCCACTGGCGCTCTGCGGCATACTTCGCAGATTCGGCCAGTTCGGGAACGTTCTCCAGCAGCACTGCGCGAGGTTGTACAGAATGTGCCATCCACACTCCGGCCTGCAACAGCTTCCACTCGAAATCGGAATCCGGCCTCTGTATTGTCGCGGCGGATTTCACACGTGGAAGACCACCACTGAGCAGGTCCACATCGTAGACCTGCTGATACTCGTCGGGATCGAATTCCACCACATCGGCTTGCAGTACGTCCCAGCGAGGGCGATTCAAGCGGAGCGTCCTGCAGCAGTGATCATTGGTGTCGATGAGCAGGACAGGGTCGAACCCTGCGCGCTCCAACCCCAGGGCTTGGCCTCCTGCGCCTGCGCAGATCTCGAAGGAGGTGAAGCGGCCGGAGGGCATTCCTGTTCTCACTTTCATTGCTCAGTGGGTCGGCTCCGAGGCGGATCGGTGGTGCCTTCAATAAGCCTGTGTCTGCAATTCGATGATCGGGTCGTCCGAGGAGTCGATAGTGGTGAACCGGACCACCTTGCCATCTGTTCCCACTGCTGAGGCAGGGGTGATGAACGAGAAGGCGGTGACCAGGTTGCGAGGGTCGAGGCGGCCGGTCTCCACGACCGCGTCGCGATGCCCAGGCTCCACCACCGGGTACAAGGTGACCACACCGCGACGTTCGGCGGCGTAGCGCTCTGTGACGGTGTCCCCGCAGGAAGGGAACACCCCTGCGATGCGATGAGCCACCGGTCGGTGCTTCGGTTCGCTGATGGCGCCGAAGAGTGGGCCGCGTCGCCTGTGGCGGCCGAACCAGGAGTAGACACGATCCGAGGCGAGAACTGCGCGTTTTCCCTCGGAAGCATGCTGAGGCGCGAGGACGAGCCAGTCTTCGACCTGCCCGGCCTTGGTGATCGCTTCGAGGTACGTCAGATGCGGAGCGAACTGGTGGTCATGGCTCCACTTCAAGGACGAAAGTATCGCCAGGAGGTCGTGTGCCTGCAGGAGGGAGGTCAGAGCGCTGAACCTGTGGACCCGACCGCTTGCTTGGTCACGATGGGAGAAGACCGTCGGTCCGCTCGAGTTCTCCAGAACGGGTGTCCATAGATCGGTGTTGTGTGCAAGCGCTGCCGGCTGGGTCGGGTAGGCCGTAGGTTCCTGCCAGTCGCCTGGCGATCGCAGCTCCACCAGGCGGGCGTTGTACATCTTGTTCGGACTTGTCGGCTTCAGCCAAGGAAGGCGCTGGGAGACCAGAGGCGGGACCTGGGCCGGGGTGACTTGAGGGTGGCCGTCGACCAGGACCGAGTACTGGGCGAGCTGGGCCCGGAAGGATTCCTCGTCCTGGCAGATGGCCTCGAATCCCTCGTAGAGATCGAGTTCCTTGCTACCGGCCGTCTCGTTGCGGCCGATCCAGAGACGGACCAGGTCGCGATAGCCCTCGCGGAATCCGAACCAGCGGCCCATCTGCATCATGGTCGACGCGTTTCCCGCGCGACGGCGGTAGTACGAGACGGTCAGGCCCTCGACGGTGAAGCCACGGGACAGCTTCTGCCCGCCCAACAAAATCTTCCAGATGGACCGGCTCTCGAAATCGGCCTCGCCGCTCTCGATGTCCTTGTCGCCGTTGACGACGATGACAGGGTTGAGATCACCACCGATGCGGGCTGTCGCGGCCCCCACGTAGGGAGCAAGCTTCTCGAACGTTTCCGGGACGGCGTAGCCGTTCGCACGTGCGAGAGACACCGGGAGCAGATCGGACTCGAAAAGCTCACGCAGTCGCTCGTGCCCTGTCGAGCTCGTGTATCCCGAGTCGTCCCACAACCTGAGTATGCGGCCCTTGAGCTCGCGATGGTCAGCGGTCAGACGGGACTCGTGCACCAGCATGGTGTGGTGCCGATACTTTCCCGGTGGGACATGAGGGTCCTCGGTCTCGCGGAAGATCTTGACCGCCGCGGTGAGGACGAACATGTCCATGGCCCGCCGGAGCGACAGGTCGTCGTTCTCCTCCTCGGTGGCATCGATGGAACGGATGTACGCCAACTCGTTCGAGTCGGCGACGGTGCGCTCGTCGATCGGAATCCGTGGGTCGAGGTCGTGGAAGTCCTGGACGCCCATGTAGCCCTGTGGACGGGCCAAGGAGATGAGGAAATCCTTGGGGAAAATGTCCTCCGAATCACTGGGGTCGATGAACACATTGGCGAACGGTGTCGCGGTATAGCCAACGTACTGGGCGCGAGGAAGCAGGCTCAGCAGCTCCGACAGTTTCTTGTTGATGGCGGTGCGTTCAGCACTTCCGTGACGACGGGAGTTGATCGTGTTGACCGACGCCTCATCGGACTCATCGTCGATGATCAACGTGGGGATCTCCCCGAGCAGCCCGCTGATCTTCTTGAGATCCTTGACGAGCTTGGTCAGCACTGTCTTGTTCTTCTTGACCACCATCAGCCGGACCGCGGCGTGGTCCAGATTGCGCGGGTCGTGGAGGGGAAGCGATTTCTCCCGTTTCTCGATCTGGAGGGCGCGGATTCCCTGGGCGAGGGACTTGTAGTCGTTCTCCCGGGTGGTCAGGCGCTCGATGTCGAATCCGCCCCGCTCGGAGGGCAACCCGGAGTGCGAGACGAAGCGGCCGCGCAACCAGTCGAGGTCGGCGGCGTAGTCGGACTCGGCCTCGGCGGTACCGCGCAGGATGTTCTCCCGGCCGACGAGTTCCATGTCGAGCCGACGCTGGGTCTGGCCTCGCAGGAGGTTCAGGGTTCCACCGAGCACGATGACCAGCCGATATCCGGCGTCGATGGCCTTGGCGATGACACCTGTGAAATTGGCGGTCTTACCCGACTGGACGTACCCGACGACCAACCCCTTCGACTGGTACGCCTCGGCTGAGGTCGGATCGGCCAACCGTTCCACGACGCGCTCGGCCGCCTCGCCCAGATCCGCCACTGTCCCGTCCGACCAGCCCTTGGTGTCGCGCAGATAACGCTCGTACGCGGGCCAGTACCAGTCGACGCCCCGAGGCGCTCCGATCCCGCGCCATGGGACGTATTCCTGACTGATGACGACGGGCCCCGCGTGCTTGTTGACCGGGATCTTGTCCTCGAGCAGCTTGCGGGTCGTGGACTCCAGACCGAGGAGATCGAAGACCCTCGTACGACGTTCGTCGGTGCGGGCTTCTGCGCCCTCACACCAGGTGTCCGTGGCAGCGTCCGCGGCGTAGTCCCAGTCGGTCAGGTGTTTGCGCCACAACCGCAGCAGGGCTCCGGCTTCCTCGCCATCGCTGATGATCGCGTGCCGGAAGGCGGCTTCGGAGGTGTCCAGGGCGAGACCCTGCGCCGCGGCATAGAAGGTGATACTTGAGGCCAACGGTATGGGGCGGCCTGCGCGCATAGCAGCCAGGGCGCTCCGGTGCAGTTCCAGAAATGCCTGGGCGTTGTTGTCGTCGGTGGGCGGCATCTGCTCTTTCCTGGACGTTGCTGCGGGACGAGGGAAATCGGTCGCTGGACGGACTACACGAGTCCGAACCGCTCGCGTAGTGCTGCTGGTGCGCCGGGTGCGGGTGGCAGACCTGTGAGGTCGATCCGATAGTCGATGTCCTTGATCCGATCCGCGACCTCGCGGGGGAGGCCTCCCAGAACCGAACGGTCCAAGGAAGGGAACCTGTCGTCGGTCGTCAGGACGAGCGGAGCACTGCGCATCTGCCAACGTTCGTTGTCCTGGCCGCGCGGGAGGGCGAGCCGGCTCAGCAGTGCTTCCAGGTGGTCCGCGACAGCGGGCGCTTCGTCCTCGACCGTGTTCCGTACCGATCGGACACACTCGGCGAGTGTCTTTCCGTCAGCGCCGCCTCGGGTTACCTGTATGGATACGAACCACAGGGGACGGTCGGAGGTCGGGGTGAGCTGGCTGAATCCGCGTATGACGTGTTGTCGTGCCTCGGATGACGTCGTCTTCACCTCCACGTCGTAACCGTCCGTGCTGAAGTCGTGCTCCTCGCCGATCGGCCCTTTCCACGCCTCGATCGCTTTGCCCCAACCATGCACCTTGGCCAGGCTGCCCAGTACGGCAAGTTCGCCCAGCAGACCGATCCGCTTCTCCGTGCTGAGTTCCCGAGGACGTTCGAGCAGGGCCCGCCAGGCGCGGACGGTTTCGCCGAAAGCCTGCTCGGGTGTCCGGCCCTCGACGGTGACACGATCGGCGACGGCGCACAGTAGATCGTGGAAGTCGCGGAACAGCTCTCTCTGGGTCGTTCGCAGCCTGGCCATGCGAAGGCCCCGGTAGGCGATCTCCTCCACATGTATGAGTGGGTGTGGAGAACTGGGGAGCCGTTGTCTCGGCCCCAACTGGAGGTGGAGGGCGATGTCGCGGTCGTCGGACACGACATAGTCCACGCGGGGTGATCCGGGGGCGGCCAGCGGGAAGGACGCACCTCGGCCCGAGGCCAGGTACTCCTCGATCTCGGACCAGGTCGCCCTGCTGTCAGCTGTCATTGATCGGCCACTCGGTCGAGCTCGCTCCGGGCAGCGGACACGAGGATCGACTGCCAGAGCTGAAGGTTGTCCTTTTCCCTGGAGCCGCTGTACTCCTTCTCGAAGACGGAGTGCAGCAGCAGGTACATAAGGGACTTGATCACAGGGGCGTCGTTGAAGCTGCCGTCCCGTCCCCCCAGAATGGCGCGTCGGTAGTGCTGGTTGAGGACAACGACATGGTCCTCGCGGTCGAGTTCGAAGAAGAGGTCGTTGTCCAGCTTCCGCCATACGATTGAGATCGGAACCTCGTGGGGAACAAGCGGGAGCTCCTCCTCGATAGTGGACCTCACCTCAGGTGCTATGCCACGCCCGGGCCCGATCACGGGCTTGCGCACGGTGCCGGACCGCTTACGTGCTTCCCGGTAGGCGGAATCCGCGTCCGCCAAGAACTCGGTGAACAAGCGCCCTGCCGAATCGGTGGCCTTCTCCAGCGCGGTGATGAACTCCGGGGATGTCTCGACGCCCGCTTTTTTCACGGTGAGTCGGAAGACATCGTTCTGTGTCGGCGGCAGATCCATGGCCACTCGGGCCAATGAGAGATGCTGTTCGGGCTGCCGGAGGTTGTTCCAGCCGCCGGCCTGCACCAGGCGGTCGTTGCGATAGAAGTAGAACCCTTGGCGATCGAGCACGGTGCCCACGGCCCGGTACTCGTCGAGATTGGACCTGGGCGGCCATATGTGGGCATGAAGTGCGAGCTCCGGAGCGAGCCCTGGCATGGTCGTGATGAAACGACGCGGATAGTCCGGGCTCCCGGTTACCGGGTAGCCGAACGGGTCGAGCGGCTGGACGCCGAAATCCAAGTAGACCGTGCGCGTACGGACGTCCTCGACAGCGATCGTGATGTTGAAGTCGTCGCGTGCCAGGAATCGGTGCAGATAGAGGCCGAGATGGAGGCCCAGCTTGTTGATCGTCCGTTGAAGGTAGCGGTCCGTCTGACCGCTGCCACCGTGCTTGGGAAAGTCCTTGACGCCGTCCCACCGGACGGCGGTGCCCTGCCACTGGATCGGTCGGTTGTTGTCGTAGCGGTCTATCAGACTCTGTGCATAGTTCGGATCGACGATGTCGCAATGAAAGCCTGATCGAGCGTGCTTCATCAACCAGCGCCGACCCACTGTTCGCGTTCGTTTGGTGGTGCTGATGACGGTGACGGCGTCGGCGTGTGAGAGGGACGCGGACTTCAGCCCCGTCCCGAACATCCCGAGCGCATCTGCCGCGTAGTCCCGGCGACCGCCGACGGTCATCGCGACATCGAGCGCTTCTTCGTCCATCCCGTGGCCGTCGTCGACCACCAGGAGGGAGACCAGCCTGTCGCCGTCCCGGAGGAAGTGGATGACGACGTCTTTCGCGCCCGCGTCGATGGAGTTGTCGACGAGGTCGGCCACGGCCACCTCGAATCCGTAGCCCTGGCTGCTCAACGCCTCCACATAACGGGGGTCGGGCGGTAGGTGCTTGCTCCCGGTGATGGGGACATCGAACTTCCAGTCGGTCATGTTCAGCCTTGTTGTCCAGGTCGCTGGCGCGATTCACTCGCTGTCACGAGACTTGCACGATCAATAATGACCGTAGTGCACAGAATCGACGCTGAGGTCGAATTTGTGCGATCAGGTTCGCTCCGGAGCGGACATGGGTGAAGGTCGACGGCGAGCGGAACGTGCCACTGTGACGGCTGCGGCGATGTCGGCGGCCACGGCGGACGGGTCCTCGTGCTCCCAGAAGCGCAGCACGGTCCACCCTGCGTTGATCAGATGCTCCGTGGTCTCCCGGTCACGGGAGACGTTGCGATCGAGCTTCTGTCGCCACCAGTCGGCGTTGGCCTTGGGGCTGGTGGCGTGCTCCGGGCAGCCGTGCCAGAAGCAGCCGTCGAGGAAGACGGCGATGCGGGGGCCGGGGAACGTGATGTCGATGGTCCGGCGCGGCATGCCGGGGACAGGACGCTGCAGGCGATAGCGGTGCCCCGATCTGTACAGCAACCGGCGCACCGCCATCTCGGGGCTGGTGTCCCGTCGGGCCTGGCGGCTCATGCGGGAGGAAACGCCGGGTGAGGAAGGCGTCGCAGGCACGTGTTCATTGTGCCGCGTTCCCAGGACCGGTGGGTCGGAATCGATCTGGAGCACGTGAGTAGCGCCGCTTCTGTCATACCCCGATGCGAGACTGGAACATCTGTTTATGTCGAACCCGGGAGGGCTGATGAGCTCCAGCGGCAAGCCGCTGACCTCGATCGAGATCTGTGCCGGAGCCGGTGGTCAGGCGCTCGGCCTGCATAACGCCGGGTTCCGGCACCTCGCTCTTCTGGAGATCGACAAGTACGCGTGCGAGACCCTGCGGGCCAATGTGTTGTCTCACCCCGACTGGGCCGGGTGCGAGGTGATCGAAGCGGACGTCAACGACGTCGACCTCTTCCAGCATGAGCAACTCGCCAAGTTCGGGCTCAAGCCGGGTGACCTGGATCTCCTGGCCGGAGGTGTGCCGTGTCCGCCTTTCTCTGTCGCGGGCAAGCAGCTCGGTGCGGAGGACGAGCGTGACCTCTTCCCGCGGATGCTGGAGCTGGTGGAGCAGCTGCGACCTAAAGCTGTGATGATCGAGAACGTCGCGGGTATCCGCGACACGAAGTTCGCTCCCTACCGGGAAGAGATCGTGGCTGAGCTCGAGGGCCACGGTTATGCGTTCTGTGGGTGGGAGCTGGTTGAGGCGCGTTCCCATGGGGTTCCTCAGCTGCGTCCCCGGACCATCCTCGTCATGATCCGCAAGGAGTACTTGCGGGATGCCACCTTCGAGTGGCCCGTCGGTGGTCACGGGCTCGTCACCGTCGCGGATGCCCTCGAGGAGACCATGCAGGAGCGGTGTGCGCCGCACGGAGCCAAGGGGCAGGCCGTCTTCGACAGGTGGTTGGAAAAGGCGTCCGGAGAGAAGAAGGAAGCCCCCACCCTCGTTGGTGGTTCCAAGAAACATGGTGGCGCGGACCTCGGGCCCAGCCGGGCCAAGAAGGCATGGGCCGCCCTGGGCGTCGACGGAATGGGCCTCGCCAATGACCCGGAGAACTGTGACCCGGACCGGGACCTGTTCCGCCCGAACGGTCCGATGCTCACCGTGGAGCAAGCGGCGATCATTCAGGGGTTTCCGCGGCACTGGAAGTTCTCGGGACGTAAGACCGCCCGCTACCGTCAGGTCGGCAATGCCTTCCCGCCGCCGGTCGCGGAGGCTGTGGGCCGGGCCATAGCAGCAGTGCTCCAGGGCATTGACCGGAACGACTTCGGTGGAGACTTGGGGAAGATGCGGTTGCTCCCTACTCCCCGGTCCGCCGAGGCCGGTCCGAATGGCGCGGCTGGCTTCGACGGTCTTGAGGCCATCGGCGCCTGAGGCTCAGCTTCCTCAGCCCGCCTGCCCCGGCCACCCCTGCTGCCCGAAAGACGGCGGGGGCGGCGGACCCCAGCCCTGGGTCGGTGCCACCGGCCGGAACGCCACCGGCACAACCGCCGACGCCTGGGCCAGGGCCGGTTGGGCCACCTGGCGGCGTTGCCACAGGTGGTGGAGGAGTTCCTGTTCCCGCGCCGTGAAGTCGGGGCCCGCCGTGCCGTTGTGGGCGCGTTGGCGGAGGAAGGCCAGGGACGTGGCGAAGGAGATGTACTCCGCGACCGCGCGCGCCGCCGTCGGGCCTCCGGTGCGGCGGGCCAGGTCGCGGGCTATGCCGCGGGCGCGCAGGGAGGAGAGGGCCAGTGGCTCGGGCGGGGTGAGCCAGCCCGCTGCCTGGTAGGCCGGCAGGTGGGTGCGGATGGTCCGGAGCTCGTTCTGGCGGGACCAGATCGTCAGCCACGTCAGCACCCCGAAGACCGGGACCATGAAGAGCGCGTAGACCGCCAGGAAGCCCAGCGCCGACAGGCTCGCCGAGCCGTTCCAGACGCCGTGGAGGACCATCGCGGTCAGCAGCGCGGCGACCGGGACCAGGGCGCGTGCCACGCGGCGGTGCGGGGCCAGTGTCGCCGCGATGCCGAAGCCCAGCCCCGTCATCGACGTGAACAGCGGGTGCGCGAACGGCGACATCAGTACGCGGATGAAGAACGTCGCCGCGGTCGTCGAGTGCAGCCCCGAATAGCCGAAGCTCTGGTCGGAGGCGAAGGCGTTGCCCAGGTAGAGGATGTTCTCGGTGAAGGCGAAACCCGTCGCCGTGATCCCGGCGATCACCACGCCGTCCACGATCCCGTTGAAGTCACGGCGCCGGTAGAGGAAGAGCAGCAGCACCGCCGCCGCCTTCGCGCTCTCCTCCACCACCGGTGCCACGAAGGTCGCGCCCCAGGCGCTCGCGTCCGGCCGCTGGGCGACGTTCACCGTGTTGAGCAGCCACTTCGTGGCGTAGCCGTTGGCCATGATGGCCACCAGCGTCGCCGCGCACGCGCCCCAGGCGAAGGCGAAGACCAGGTTCCGCCACGGTTTCGGCTCGACCCGGTCCATCCAGCGGAACGCCGCCACGAGCAGCGGCACCGGCAGCACCGCCAGCCCCAGCCCCACCAGGAAACCCTCGGTGCCGGTCTGCTCGCGCACCAGCGCGAGGATGATCACGCCGCTCAGCGCGAGCAGCAGGATCAGCGCGCCCGCGCGCACCGCCTTGTTGTCCCACAGGGCATGGCGGGGTTTGTAACGCCAGCCTTCCGGCGCGGGCATCGCGGTGAAGCTCGGCTGCTGTCCGGCGGCGGGCGCGGGCCCGGCGGACGGCTGTGGGTGGGACGGGGACTCATTCACTCGTCGACCCTAACTAAGGGTGGGTGCCGGTAACCCACGGTTCAGCCCACGGCTGTCGTGCGCCTGCCATGAAACGCGTCACCTGGCCACCCCACCACGCCCTGCCCTGCTCCGCGCCGCCCGTCGGTCTATGCCGTGCGGCGCGTGAACATCAGGTCGTGCACCACGTGCCCCTTGTCCAGGCCCTGGCCCTCGAAGCGCGTCAGCGGGCGGAACTCCGGGCGCGGGGCGTAGCCGCCGTCGGGCTGGGTGTTCTCGAAGTCCGGGGCCGCCGAGAGCACCTCCAGCATCTGCTCCGCGTACGGCTCCCAGTCCGTCGCGCAGTGCAGCAGCGCGCCGGGCGCGAGCCGCGTCGCCGCCAGGGCCAGGAACTCCGGCTGAATCAGCCGGCGCTTGTGGTGGCGCTTCTTGGGCCACGGGTCCGGGAAGAACACGCGCAGACCCGCGAGGGAGTCGGGCTCCAGCATCTCCCGGAGCAGGATGATCGCGTCGCCGTTGGCGACCCGGACGTTGTTCAGGCCGTTCCGCTCGGCGAGACCGAGCAGATTGCCCTGGCCCGGGGTGTGCACGTCGCAGGCGAGGATGCCGGTGCCCGGGTCCGCGGCGGCCATCTGCGCCGTGGCCTCGCCCATGCCGAAGCCGATCTCCAGCACGACCGGCAGCTCCGGATCGCCGAAGAGCTCGCCCAGGTCGAGGCGGCTCAGGCCGTCGATGTCCAGGCCCCACTGGGGCCACAGGCGGCGCAGTGCCTCGCCCTGGCCGGTGGTGACCCGGCTGCGGCGCGGCTGGAACGAACGGATCCGGCGCTCGTGGTGCGAGCCCGCCGGGTCCGGAGCCGGGCCGTCGGGGAACATCGGCTCGGTGCGGCGCCCACGGGCCGGGGCCGGGATGCCGGGGAGCGGCTCCCGGGTCACGGCGGTCGCGTCGCGCGCGTACCGCTTCGCCAGCACCGCGCACACCATCAGCTGCATCTGGTGGAACAGCATCAGCGGCAGCACCGCGAGGCTCGCCTGGGCACCGAACAGGACGCCCGCCATCGGCAGGCCGCCGGCCAGGCTCTTCTTCGAGCCGCAGAAGACGATGGCGATACGGTCCCCGCGGTCGAAGCCGAGGCGGCGCGAGCCGTACGTGGTGAGGGCGAGCATCGCGGCCAGCAGCACCGCCTCGACCCCGACGAGCGCCAGCAGCCGCACCGGTGTCACCTGGTGCCAGATGCCCTGGATCACGCCCTCGCTGAACGCCGCGTACACGACGAGGAGGATCGACCCCCGGTCCACGTAGCCCAGCACCTTCCTGTGGCGCGTGAGGAAGCCGCTCACCCACCTGCGCAGCACCTGGCCCGCGACGAAGGGGAGCAGGAGCTGGGTGACGATGCCGGCGAGGGAGTGCCCGGAGAAGCCGCCCCCGCTGCCGCCCAGCAGCAGGGCGGCGAGGAGCGGGGTGAGGACGATGCCCACGATGCTGGAGAAGGAGCCCGCGCAGACCGCCGCCGCCACGTTGCCGCGCGCGATGGAGGTGAAGGCGATCGACGACTGGATCGTCGACGGCACCAGACACAGGAACAGCAGTCCGTCGTAGAGCCGCGGGGTCAGGACGTACGGCACGAGCCCGCGCGCCGCCAGCCCGAACAGTGGGGAGAGCAGGAACGTGCAGCCGAGCACCGTCAGGTGCAGCCGCCAGTGACGCAGGCCGTCGAGCGCCTCGCGGGTGGAGAGCCGCGCTCCGTAGAGGAAGAACAGCAGGGTGACCGCGCCCGTGGCGGCGCCGTCCGCGACCGGCGCGGCCGCTCCGCGCGCGGGCAGCAGGGCGGCGAGGCCGACCGTGCCGAGCAGTGCGGCTATATAGGGGTCGATCGGGAGACGGGAGAGGAAGGCGGGGCGTCGCATGCTCCCACCCTGCCGTCACGCCCTGCTATCGGGAACCCCGCTCACCACTCTGACTGTTATCACGATCAGCGATAGCCTTGGCCATGTGTTCGATCCCGTGCAGCTGCGGACCTTCCTGGCCGTCGCGCAGACGCTGAGCTTCACGCAGGCCGCCCACCGGCTGGGTCTGCGGCAGTCGACGGTCAGCCAGCAGGTGCGCAGGCTGGAGGCGGCGGCCGGGCGGCAGCTGTTCGCCCGCGACACGCACGGGGTGGAGCTGACGGAGGACGGCGCGGCGATGCTCGGCTTCGCCCGGACGATCCTGGACGCGAACGAGCGGGCCGCGAGCTGGTTCACGGGCACCCGGCTGCGCGGCCGCCTGCGCTTCGGGGCCTCGGAGGACTTCGTCCTGACCCGGCTGCCGGAGATCCTGGAGGGCTTCCGGCGCGAGCACCCGGCCGTGGACCTGGAACTGACCGTCGACCTCTCGGACACCCTGCACCAGCAGCTCGCGTCCGGGCGCTTCGACCTGGTCCTGGTCAAGCGGAACCCGGACGAGGCGTACGAGCCGCGCGGGCGGCTCGTCTGGCGGGACCGGCTGGTGTGGATCGGCAGCGAGCGGCTGCGCCTGGAGCCGGACCGGCCTGTTCCGCTGGTCGTCTTCCCGCCGCCCGCGGTGACCCGCGCCCGCGCCCTGGAGGTGCTGGAACGGCACGGCCGCCCCTGGCGGGTGACCTGTACCAGCGGCAGCCTCAGCGGCCTGGTCGCGGCGGCCCGCGCCGGGCTGGGTGTCATGGCCCACACGGGCGGCATGATCCCGCCGGGCCTGGCGCGCGTGCCGGCCCGCGCCGGCCTGCCGGAGCTGGGCGGCGTCGACGTGGTGCTGATGCACGGGGCCGCCCCGCACGGCCCCGCGGAGGCACTCGCCGAGGCGATCCTGGCCTCGGGCGACCGCCTGCACGGCCCCGGCCGCGGCCGTGACGGCGACTCACCCGCGCGGCCCTGACGTCACGGCGCCGCCGCCAGGGCCTGCTCGTACGCCTGGAAGCCGTCCTCGACGCCCAGGAAGACGTCGTCGAAGGTCAGATACCCCTCGGCGATGACCGGGGTGTCGCGCAGGGCCTCGACGAGGAAGTAGTACGCGCCCAGGTCCTCGGTCTCCAGGACGGCGAAGTCGGAGATCCGGCCGTTGAAGGCCTCCGCGTCGAAGAACCGGGCCTTCACCCGGTCCGCGTAGGCGGCGAAGACCGGCTCCAGGTGCCGCGCGCGCATCGCGTTGCGCCGCTCGCGCGACAGCGCCAGCCAGCGCGGCGTGACGGTGTAGGTCAGGACGATGCCGTACGTCATGGGTTCCCCTCCGAGAGGCGTTGCTCGCTAACGCCGTTAACTTCCCCTCAAGGGTAAAGTTATAGGTGTTAACTTTGTCAAGGGATGCGGATGAAGTGGCCGGGCCCTGAGGGGATTCCGTGGTGGGCACACATAAAGCGGGACGGAAGGGGTTCGCGGGGCCCGATGACCGGGTACGGTCACACCGCGCTGTGCGGAGCGCCACAAGGAGCAAGCAGGAGCTGGCCAGTTGCGCGAGTTCACCGTCCCACCGCTGGTGACGGCGCCACCCGTCGGAGGGCTGGCGGACGTCGTCTTCGACCATGCGGACGCCGACCCCGACCGGGTCGCGTTCGGCCGCCAGGGGCCGGACGGGCAGTGGCGGGACGTGACCGCCGCGGCCTTCCGGGACGAGGTGGTGGCGCTGGCGAAGGGGCTGCTCGCGGAGGGCGTCCGGTTCGGCGACCGGGTCGCCGTCATGTCGCGTACGCGCTACGAGTGGACGCTCCTCGACTTCGCCCTGTGGACGATCGGCGCCCAGCCCGTGCCGCTGTACCCCACGGCCTCGCCCGAGCAGGTCCGCTGGATCCTGCACGACGCGGGCGTCACCGCCTGCGTCGTCGAGCACGAGGATCATGCGATGACCGTCGGCTCCGTCGTCGACGGACTGCCGCGGCTGACCCGGCTGTGGCAGCTGGACGCGGGCGCGGTCGAGGCGCTCACCGCCGCCGGGGAACGGATCGCGGACTCCGTGGTGCACCGGCACCGGATGGCGCTGACGGCCATGACCCCGGCGACCGTCGTCTACACCTCCGGCACCACCGGCCGCCCCAAGGGCTGTGTGCTCACGCACGCCAATTTCATGACGGAGGCCGACAACGTCGTCCAGCGGTACGCGGGTGTCTTCCGCTCCCGGCCCGGCGAGGCCGCGGCCACCCTGCTCTTCCTCCCGCTCGCCCATGTCTTCGGCCGGATGGTGCAGGTCGCGGCCGTACGGGGCCGGGTCAAGCTGGGGCACCAGCCGGAGCTGGGCGCCGCCGCGCTGCTGCCCGCGCTGCGGGCGTTCCGGCCGACGTTCGTCTCCGCCGTGCCCTACGTCTTCGAGAAGATCTTCACGTCCGCCCGCCGCGCGGCGGAGGCCGAGGGCAGGAGCGGCGCGTTCGAGGCGGCCGTCGAGGTCGCGGTGCGCTACGGGGAGGCGCTGGAGCGGCGGGCCTTCGGCACCGGTCCGGGGCCGGGCGCCGCGCTGCGCGTCCGGCACCAGGTCTTCGACCGGCTCGTCTACGCCCGGCTGCGGGAGGCGCTCGGCGGCCGGATGCGGTACGCGATGTCGGGCGGCTCGGCGATGGACCGGCGGCTCGGGCTGTTCTTCGCGGGCGCGGGCTTGACCGTCCTGGAGGGCTACGGGCTGACGGAGACCACCGGCGCGGCCACCGGCAACCCGCCCGAGCGCATCCGTTTCGGCACCGTGGGACGGCCCGTGCCGGGCACGGCCGTGCGCATCGCCGACGACGGGGAGGTGTGGCTGCGCGGCGGCCAGGTCTTCACCGGATACCTCGGCGAGTCCCGGGAGACGGACGCGGCGCTGCGCGGCGGCTGGTTCGCCACCGGCGACCTGGGCAGCCTGGACGACGACGGCTATCTCACCCTCACCGGGCGCAAGAAGGAGATCCTGGTGACGTCCGGCGGCAAGAGCGTGTCCCCGCTGCCGCTGGAGGAGCGCGTCCGGGCTCATCCGCTGGTCGCGCACTGCGTCGTCGTCGGCAACGACCGTCCGTACGTGGCCGCGCTCATCACCCTGGACCCGGAGGCGGTGGCCCACTGGATGGCCCTGCGCGGCAGGCCCGCGCGGCAGCCGGGCACGCTCGTGCACGACCCCGAGCTGGAGGCCGAGATCCGGCGGGCGGTCGTGGCGGCCAACACCCAGGTCTCGCAGGCCGAGTCGATCCGTACGTTCCGGATACTGGCCGCGCAGTTCACGGAGGAGCAGGGCCTGCTGACCCCGTCGCTCAAGCTCCGGCGGCGGGCGGTGGAGGCGGCGTACGCGCGGGAAGTGGAAGCGCTCTACGGCGCCTGACGGTCTGACGGGTGGGGTAACGG
>NZ_JAINFC010000409.1 GCF_020740835.1 Streptomyces sp. UNOC14_S4 | reverse complement strand
CCGCGCCCCTTACGGGGCCCGTAGACCCCCGGAGTCTCCTCCCCCATGTTCCACTCGCCCTTCCTCCTCGTCTTTCCCTTCTTCCTCCTCGTCTGCTTCCTGCTCTACTGGGCCGGTGCCCGCCACGCGTACCTGAAGCGGCCCGAGATCGAGAACGGCAACCCCGACGCGTTCGAGTGGCACTTCTTCGTGCCGTGCCGGGACGAGGAGGCCGTCGTCGCGACGACGGTCGACCGGCTGCGTACGGACCACCCGCGCGCCCATGTGTGGGTCATCGACGACGACAGCGACGACCGCACCGGCGCGATCGTCGCCGGGATCGGCGAGACGGACCGCCGCGTCCACCTCGTGCGCCGACACCGCCCCGAGGCCCGGCAGGGCAAGGGCGCGGCGCTGAACGCCGCGTACGACGAGCTGAACGAGTACCTGGCGGAGGACACCGACCGCGAGCGCGTCGTCGTCTGCGTCATCGACGCCGACGGCCAGCTCGACCCGCGGGCCCTCGACCGCGTCAGCGGCCCCCAGGGCTTCGGCGACCCCGAGATCGGTGGCGTGCAGGTCAGCGTTCACATGCGCAACGCCGAGGACCCGCGGCCGCTGCCCGACCGCGGCCGGGTGCGCAACGCCTTCGCCCGCCTCCTGGTGCGGATGCAGGACATGGAGTTCTCCGTCTCCAACGCGGGCATGCAGCTGCTGCGCGGCCGCACCGGCTCCGTCGGCCTCGGCGGCAACGGCCAGTTCACCCGGCTCGCCTCCCTGGACCGCATCGCCGCGGCCGAGCGACGCCCCTGGAAGCGCGGCGCGCTGCTGGAGGACTACGAGCTCGGCCTGCACATGATCCTCAACGGTGACCGCATAGCCCACATAGCCGACACCTGGGTCTCCCAGGAGGGGCTGCCCCACGGCCGCCGCTTCCTGACCCAGCGCACCCGCTGGGCGCAGGGCAACCTGCAGTGCGTCCGCTACGCGCCGCGCATCGTCTCCTCGCGCCACTACGGCGGCAAGGGCGTCCTGGAGACGCTCTACACCTTCCTGCAGCCGGTCGCCCACATCGTCACGCTCGCCCTGTGCGCCCTGATGTTCGCCCTGCTCGCCCTGTCGGCCGTCGAGGACGGCGCGGGCGAGGCCTTCGGCGGGATGCTCGCCGTGTGGCCGCTGGTCCTCGGACTGGCCGTCGTCTCCGTGACGCCGTTCGTCCTGTGGGGCCCGGTCTACCGCCGGGACCGCTCGCCGAACCGCTCGCTGCTCGTCTCCCTGCTGTGGGGGCTCGCGCTGTGGCTGTACGCGTACCACCTGTTCCCGGCGTCCGCGCGCGGCTTCGTCCGCATGCTGCGTGGCCGCAACGGCTGGGCGAAGACCCGCCGGAACGCGGAGGTCGTCACCTCCGGCCCCACCGCCATCGAGGCCTGACGCCGACCATTGGTGACCACCAACTGAACAAACCATGATTTGGGCCACACTTGAGGCCCAGGAGACAACCTCCGTCCCCGCCCAGCCATCTGACGGCGGGGACAACACTGCCCGGAGCGGTTCCGGGTGGCGGAACAGGAGTGTTGTGCGGGTACCGGACGTCAGCAATCGGATGCACTTGTTGCTGCTCACGGCGTGGACTGTGCTGTGGTTCGCCTTGGTGGAGCCCAGCGGCGGCTTCTCCTGGCACTATCTGCGCACCGGCGGCGAGCTGATCTACGACGGGAGCAACGGCACGGGCGGCCTCAACCTCTACGCCCACCACCCCGAGCTCCAGATGGGCCCCATCAGCTTCCTGGTCGCGGGGCTCTTCAACCCGTTCTCCGAGCACATGGGCCAGTTCCTCGCGGCGGCGTTCATGTCCGTGCTGGGACTGGTCATCGTGGTGCTCGCCGGCCGCAGCGCCGCCATCCACTTCCTGGGCACCGGCACCAACCACCAGCGGCTGCGGCAGCGCGTCCTGATCGCCGGGGCGGCCTTCATCCCCATGTGGATCGAGGTCTCGGTCCGCTTCGGGCACCTGGACGACGTCCTGGCGCTGTTCTTCACGGCGCTGGCCGTCTGGTTCCTGACGCGCTGCAACCCGGCCGCCGTCGGCGCCTGCCTCGCGCTGGCCATGAACTCCAAGCCGACCGCGCTGGCGTTCCTGCCGCTGATCCTCGCGCTGCCGAGAGACCGCTGGCTGCGCGCGGTGCTGTGGTGCGTGGGCCTGGTGGCCGCGGCCTGGCTGCCGTTCTTCATCGTGGACCCGCACTCGTTCGCGGCGGCGAAGTTCACCATCCCCAACAACCCGGCGTCCGCGCTGCGCTGGCTGGGCGGCAACACCCCCGAGACACCCAACTGGGCCCGCCCGGCCCAGGCGGCACTCGGCCTCTCGCTCGGCGCGATCGCCGTGTGGCGCGGCCGCTGGGCGGGCGTCGTCCTGCTGGGCGCGAACGCCCGTATCCTCCTCGACCCCAGCGTCTACACCTACTACACGGCGTCCGTGCTGCTCGGCACCCTGCTGTGGGACGTGTGCGGGCAACGGCGCCTGGTGCCGTGGTGGAGCTGGATCGCGCTGATCGTGCTCTACGGCAGCGTCTTCGTGGTGCCGAGCGACTCGGCACGCGGCCTGATCCGCCTGCTGTTCGTGGCGGTGTCGACGGTGTACGTCCTGTTCTGGCCGCAGCGCAACCGCAAGAGCCACCGACGCCTCAACCGCGTGGAGGAGGAACCGGTGGAGGGCCCCTGGGGCCCCATGTGGGACCCGGGCCGTTCGCGGCCGTGGGAGGCGAGGACGGTCCCGCAGTCCCCATGGGACGGTGGCCGAAGCGCCTCGTAGCTTTGCCGGGGGGCGCCCCGTAACCGGAGCGCCCCGTCAGGGGCGCGGGGAACTGCGCGAGCAACCCCCACCGGCCCGCAGCCGCGCGCCAAGCGCAAGACGCACCCCGGTAGGCGCAACCGCCCACCGGCCCGCGGCCAAAGACGAAGGGCCGCCGCTGTCTACCGACAACGGCGGCCCTTCTCGCTTACCAGCGTCAGCGCTGCGGCGGCAGCGAAGCCAGCTGCGCAGCAATCCGCTCGATGTCCGCCTCCGCGGCAGCGAGCCGCGTACGAATCTTCTCCACGACCTGGTCCGGAGCCTTCGCCAGGAACGCCTCGTTACCGAGCTTGGCGTTGGCCTGGGCCTTCTCCTTCTCGGCGGCCGCGAGGTCCTTCGTCAGACGCTTGCGCTCCGCCTCGAAGTCGATCGCACCCGAGAGGTCGAGGGCGACCGTGGCGCCCGCGACCGGCAGGGTCGCCGTGGCCTGGAAGCCCTCCTCCGCGGGCTGCAGGCGCAGCAGCTGCCGGATGGCGCCCTCGTGGGCGGCCAGGGAGGTGCCGCTCAGGCCGAGCTTCGCCGGGACGCGCTGGCCGGGCTGGAGGCCCTGGTCCGAGCGGAAGCGGCGGACCTCGGTGATCACCTGCTGGAGGTTCTCGATCTCCCGCTCGGCGGCGGCGTCACGGAAGCCGCTGTCGGCCGGCCAGTCGGCGATGACGACCGACTCCTTGCCGGTGAGCGTGGTCCACAGCGTCTCCGTCACGAACGGGACCACCGGGTGCAGCAGGCGCAGCGTGACGTCGAGGACCTCGCCGAGGACGCGGGCCGAGACCTTGGCGGGCTCGCCGCCGGCCATGAAGGTGGTCTTGGACAGCTCGACGTACCAGTCGAAGACCTCGTCCCACGCGAAGTGGAAGAGGGCGTCGGACAGCTTGGCGAACTGGTAGTCGTCGTAGAAGGCGTCGACCTCCGCGACCGTGGCGTTCAGGCGGGAGAGGATCCACCGGTCGGTGGCGGACATCTCCTCGACCGGGGGCAGGTCGCCCTCCACCGTCGCGCCGTTCATCATCGCGAAGCGGGTGGCGTTCCAGATCTTGTTGGCGAAGTTCCGGGAGCCCTGGACCCAGTCCTCGCCGATCGGCACGTCGACGCCGGGGTTGGCGCCGCGAGCGAGGGTGAAGCGGACGGCGTCGGAGCCGTACTTGTCCATCCAGTCCAGCGGGTTGACCGCGTTGCCGAAGGACTTCGACATCTTCTTGCCGAACTGGTCGCGGACCATGCCGTGCAGGGCGATGGTGTGGAACGGCGGGGTGCCGTCCATCGCGTACAGGCCGAACATCATCATCCGGACGACCCAGAAGAAGAGGATGTCGTAGCCGGTGACGAGGACGGAGTTCGGGTAGAACTTCTCGACGCTCTCGGTCTTCTCGGGCCAGCCGAGCGTGGAGAACGGCCACAGGCCGGAGGAGAACCAGGTGTCGAGGACGTCGGTCTCCTGGTGCCAGCCCTCGCCGGTGGGCGCCTCGTCGTCCGGGCCGACGCAGACCATCTCGCCGTCCGGGCCGTACCAGACGGGGATGCGGTGGCCCCACCACAGCTGGCGCGAGATGCACCAGTCGTGGAGGTTGTCGACCCAGTCGAAGTAGCGCTTCTCCATCTCCTGCGGGTGGATCTTGACCTTGCCGCCACGGACGGCGTCGGCGGCGGCCTTGGCCAGCGGCGCGGTCTTGACCCACCACTGCATGGACTGACGCGGCTCCAGCGTCGTCTTGCAGCGGGAGCAGTGGCCCACGGAGTGGGTGTACGGGCGCTTCTCGGCGACGATGCGGCCCTCGGCGCGCAGCGCGCCGACGATCGCGGACCGGGCCTCGAAGCGGTCCAGGCCGAGGAAAGGCCCGTGGACGGTGATGACACCGTGCTCGTCGAGAACAGTGAGGCTCGGCAGGTCGTGCCGACGCCCGATCTCGAAGTCGTTCGGGTCGTGCGCCGGGGTCACCTTGACGGCACCCGTGCCGAACTCGGGGTCGACGTGCATGTCGGCGACGACGGGGATGCGGCGGCCGGTCAGCGGCAGCTCGATCTCGGTGCCGACGAGGTGCTTGTAGCGCTCGTCCTCGGGGTGGACGGCCACGGCGGTGTCACCGAGCATCGTCTCGGCGCGGGTCGTGGCGACGACGATCTCCGAGTCCCCGGAGCCGTACCGGATCGAGACGAGCTCGCCATCGTCGTCCTGGTACTCCACCTCGATGTCCGAGATGGCGGTGAGGCAGCGGGGGCACCAGTTGATGATGCGCTCGGCGCGGTAGATCAGCTCGTCGTCGTAGAGCTTCTTGAAGATCGTCTGGACAGCCTTGGAGAGGCCCTCGTCCATGGTGAAGCGCTCGCGCGACCAGGCGACACCGTCACCCAGGCGGCGCATCTGGCCGGAGATCTGGCCGCCGGACTCCGCCTTCCACTGCCAGACGCGCTCGACGAACGCCTCGCGGCCCAGGTCGTGGCGGGACTTGCCCTCCTTGGCCAGCTCGCGCTCGACGACGTTCTGCGTGGCGATACCGGCGTGGTCCATACCGGGCTGCCAGAGGACCTCGTAGCCCTGCATGCGCTTGCGGCGGGTGAGGGCGTCGATCAGCGTGTGCTCGAACGCGTGCCCGAGGTGGAGGGAGCCGGTGACGTTCGGCGGCGGGATGACGATGGTGTAGGGCTCTTTGTCGCTCTTGGCGTCGGCTTCGAAGTAGCCCCGCTCTACCCAGCGCTCGTACAGCGGCCCCTCTACCTCGGCCGGCGCGTACTGGGTCGGCAGTTCGGGGGTGCTGTCGTTCGGCCCGCGGTCGGGGCTCTGCTGAGTGTTCTCGGTCACGGACCGAATTCTACGGGGGCGTACCCGGGGGTTACGAATCCATTCCGGGCCCCGGGGCGGGAGGCGGGGGCTCCGTCGGCAAGGATGACGCGTACCTGATCTTTTTCCTTACTCTTCCGCGACACGCAGAGGCGACGATGAGCCAGCAGCAGCCGGGCCCGTACGGGGGGCCGCCGCAGCAACCGAATCCCTACGCGCAGGGGGGTGCCGGACAGCCGCCCGCGGCGCCGTACGGCGCACCTTATGGCGCACCGCCGCAGCAGCCCGGCCCGTACGGCGTGCCGCAGCAGCAGCAACCGCCGCAGCAGCAGCCGGGCGGCTGGGGTCCGCCGGGCCAGTACCCGCCGCCGGTTCCTCCGCAGAGCGGCGGCAAGGGCAAGGGGAAGGCCATCGGCATCGCGGTCGGCGCGCTGGTCGTGGTCGGTGCGATCGTGGGCGGCGTCGTCCTCTTCACCGGGAACGACAAGGGCGACGACAAGCACGTCGCAAAGCCGATCGGCAGCACTCCGCCCAGCACCCCGGAGGCCTCGGCCTCGCCCAGTACCGGAACGGCGCACCCCACGCAGCGCTACAAGCTCACCGCACCGGACACGCTCGCGGACGGGTACAAGAAGGACCCGAGCGAAACCGGTTCCGGCTTCGACGCCCAGGATCTGAACGACCTCAGACTCTCCGGCATGGCCAACCCGCGAGGCGTCAAGGGCATCTACAAGGCCGGCGAGGACAAACGCGCACAGAAGTGGCTCCGATTCTCCGGTGCATGGGGTGATTCGGTACGGAGCCCCGAGGCACTGGTGGACGGCCTGTTCAAGAGCGCGACAGACGGGGCCGCGCAGAAGCCCGACCCCGACACGAAGATCGAATTCGAGGGCAGCCCGCGACGGATGACCCCGGACGGGCTCGGAGATGACACCGTGCTGAAGTGCCAGATGATGAAGTCGACTTCAGGCACGAGCCCCACCATCAGGATGCCACTGTGCGTCTGGGGCGACAGCAGCACTCTCGGCGCGGTGTTCGCCCTGGACACGTCGCTGATGGCGCGCGGCGAGGACCTCAGTCTCGACGAAGCCGCCACCCGGGTCGCGAAGTTCCGCGAGGGTGTGCGGGTACCGCGGTAGAGCCGGATGGCACGGCTGTTCCAGAACTGTTGCGGACCCGGGGTAAGGCCTGCATAAGACGTCGGGGAGGATGACGCAGCGTTTGCGAGCCACCCCCCACCTCGACAGGTCGACAGAGAGAACACGATGAGCTACCAGCAGCCGGGCCCCTACGGGCCGCCGCAGCCGAACCCGTACGGCCAGGGCGGCGCTCCCGGCCAGCCCGGCTACGGCTACCCCC
>NZ_JAINFC010000408.1 GCF_020740835.1 Streptomyces sp. UNOC14_S4 | reverse complement strand
CTCCCACCCTCACCCCCACCGAGCCCGTCCGGCGATTGAGGACACGACGGCCGCAAGCCGCTCCAGAAGCAGACGCACGGCGCAGCGCCCCGCAAAACGCGCCCCCATTTGTTGCGCTGGGATGAAATGCCAGCGCAGACGCGTTGTGGTCCCCGGAACGGACACCGCGACAAACGGGAGGGCGACGGTGGGGACGACGGACGCGCGCGGCCGAGAGGCGCGCGGTCAAGGATGGGCTCGCCGGCTCGCGGGGCACTGTTGGCGTTACCGCCGCAGTGTGCTGCTCGCGCTCGGCTCGTCGCTCGGTGGCATGGCCGTCATGGCCCTCGTCCCGCTCATACCCAAGCTGATCATCGACGACGTCATCGGCGCGCACGACCGGCCGCTCGCCCCCTGGGCGGGCCTGCTGATCGCCGCCGCGCTCGTCGTCTACGGCCTCACGTATCTACGTCGCTACTACGGCGGACGGCTCGCCCTCGACGTCCAGCACGACCTGCGTACCGAGATGTTCGCCTCGATCGCCCGCCTCGACGGCAGGCGGCAGGACGAGCTCTCGACCGGCCAGGTCGTCGGCCGCGGGACCAGCGATCTCCAGCTGGTGCAGAGCCTGCTGTTCATGCTGCCGATGATGATCGGCAACATCCTGCTCTTCGTCATCTCCCTCGTGGTGATGCTCTACCTGTCGCCGCTGCTCACGGTCGTGGCCCTGGCCGTGGCACCCGCGCTGTGGTTCCTGGCGAAGCGCAGCCGGGTCAAGCTGTTCCCGGCCACCTGGTACGCGCAGGGGCAGGCCGCGGCCGTGGCGGGCGTCGTGGACGGCGCGGTCACCGGCGTCCGCGTCGTCAAGGGCTTCGGCCAGGAGGCGCAGGAGGCGGGCAAGCTCCGCGAGGTGAGCCGCCGCCTCTTCGCCGGCCGGCTGCGCACCGTGCGGCTGAACGCCCGTTACACCCCGGCCCTCCAGGCCGTGCCCGCCCTCGGGCAGGTCGCCATGCTGGCGCTCGGCGGCTGGATGGCGACACGCGGCCAGATCACGCTCGGTACGTTCGTCGCCTTCTCGACCTATCTGTCGCAGCTCGTCGGTCCCGTGCGGATGCTCACGATGATGCTGACCGTGGGCCAGCAGGCGCGGGCGGGCGTGGAGCGCGTCTTCGAGCTCATCGACACCGAACCGGAGGTGGAGGAGCGCGAGGGGGCGCACGAGCTGCCCGCGGACTCCCCCGCCACCGTGGAGTTCGACGGCGTCACCTTCGGCTACGACCCGGAGCGGCCCGTCCTCACCGACCTCTCCCTGCGCATCGAGCCGGGCGAGACGCTCGCCGTGGTCGGCGCGTCCGGCAGCGGCAAGTCCACCGTCTCGCTGCTGCTGCCGCGCTTCTACGACGTGACGGGCGGCGCCGTGCGCGTCGGCGGCCACGACGTGCGCGACCTGACGCTGCCCTCGCTGCGGGCGGCCATCGGGCTGGTGCCGGAGGACAGTTTCCTGTTCTCCGCGCCGATCCGCGACAACATCGCGTACGGCCACCCGGAGGCCACCGACGAGCAGATACGCGCCGCCGCGCGCGCCGCGCAGGCCGACGGTTTCATATCCGCCCTGCCCGACGGCTACGACACGGAGGTCGGCGAGCAGGGCCTCACGCTCTCCGGCGGCCAGCGGCAGCGCGTGGCCCTCGCCCGCGCGATCCTCACCGACCCCCGGCTGCTGCTCCTCGACGACGCGACGTCCGCGGTGGACGCGCGCGTGGAGCACGAGATACACGAGGCGCTGCGCGGCGTCATGGCGGGCCGTACGACCCTGCTGATAGCCCACCGCGCGTCGACCCTGGCGCTCGCCGACCGCATAGCCGTGCTCGACGGCGGCAGGCTCGTCGACCTCGGCACGGCGGAGGAACTGGAAGCCCGCTGCGAGCTGTACCGCAGGCTGCTGACGGATCCGGAGGAGCTGGCGGGCGTCCCTCAGGACCCGGCAGGTCTGGTGGCCGCGACGGAACCGGAATCCCCCCTCGCGCTCGCGGGCGCCTTCGGCGGCGAGGCGGCGGCCACCGGCCTCGTCGTATCGGCCGGGATACCCGTACAGCCGCCCGTCGACGGCGTCACCCCGTCCCTGTGGGTCCGCAAGGAGACCGGCCGCTCCCCCGACCTCGCCGGGATGCCCGCCTCCCCCGAGCTGCTCGCCAAGGTCGCCGCGCTGCCGCCCGCGAACGACACCCCGGACGTCGACGAGGAGCAGGCGGCACGCCCCGAGGAGTCGTACGGCCTGCGGCAGCTGCTGCGCGGTTTCGGTGTCCCGCTCGGCTTCAGCCTGCTGCTGGTGGCCGTGGACGCGGTGGCCGGGCTGCTGCTGCCGGTGCTGATCCGGCACGGCATCGACAAGGGCGTGCGCGAGGCGGCGCTCGGCGCCGTGTGGGCGGCGTCCGCGCTGGCCCTGCTGGTGGTGCTCGCGCAGTGGGCCGCGCAGTTCGCGGAGACGCGGCTGGCCGGGCGCACCGGTGAGCGCGTCCTCTACGCGCTCCGCGTGAAGATCTTCGCCCAGCTCCAGCGCCTTGGCCTCGACTACTACGAGCGCGAGCTCACCGGCAAGATCATGACCCGGATGACGACGGACGTGGACGCCCTGTCGTCGTTCCTCCAGACGGGGCTGATCACCGCGGTGGTCTCCGTCCTCACCTTCTTCGGCATCCTCGTCGCGCTGCTGGTCCTCGACGTCCAGCTGGCCCTCGTCGTCTTCGCGACGCTGCCGCTGCTGGTGATCGGCACCGTCGTCTTCCGCAGGCACAGCGTCAAGGCGTACGAGCTCGCCCGTGAGCGCGTGGGCCTGGTCAACGCCGACCTCCAGGAGGGCGTCGCCGGGCTGCGCATCGTGCAGGCGTTCCGCCGGGAGGACGCGGGCGCCCGGCGCTTCGGCGAGCGCAGCGACGACTACCGCAGGGCGCGGGTGCGCGGCCAGTGGCTGATATCGGTCTACTTCCCGTTCGTGCAGCTGCTGTCGTCCGTCGCGTCGGCCGCGGTGCTCATCGTGGGCGCGGGCCGGGTGGGCGACGGCACGCTGACGGCGGGCGCGCTGGTGGCGTACCTGCTCTACATCGACCTCTTCTTCGCCCCCGTGCAGCAGCTGTCACAGGTCTTCGACGGCTACCAGCAGGCGACGGTCTCGCTGGGCCGCATCCAGGACCTGCTGCGCGAGACCACGACGACGCCGACGGCGGCCGAGCCGCGCGCGGTGCGGGAACTGGGTGGCGAGGTCGTCTTCGACGACGTGCACTTCCACTACGGCGACGGGGAGCCCGCGCTGTCGGGGATCGCGCTGACGATCCCGGCGGGGCAGACCGTGGCGTTCGTCGGCGAGACGGGCGCGGGCAAGTCCACGCTGGTCAAGCTGGTGGCGCGGTTCTACGACCCGACAGCGGGCGCGGTGCGCGTGGACGGCCACGACCTGCGCGACCTGGACCCCACCGGCTACCGGCACCGGCTGGGCGTCGTCCCCCAGGAGCCGTACCTCTTCCCGGGCACGGTGCGCGACGCCATCGCGTACGGCCGCCCGGACGCCTCCGACGCGGAGGTCGAGGCGGCGGCGCGGGCGGTCGGCGCGCACGACATGGTCGCCTCGCTCGACGGCGGCTATCTGCACGAGGTCACCGAGCGCGGCCGCAACCTCTCCGCGGGGCAGCGGCAGCTGATCGCCCTGGCCCGGGCGGAGCTGGTGAACCCGGACGTGCTGCTGCTGGACGAGGCCACCGCGGCCCTGGACCTGGCCACGGAGGCCCTGGTCAACCAGGCCACGGACCGCCTCGCCGGCACACGCACGACCCTCGTCGTCGCCCACCGCCTCTCCACGGCCGCCCGCGCGGACCGCGTGATCGTCATGGCCGACGGCCGCGTGGCGGAGGACGGCACGCACGCGGAACTGCTGGCGCTGGACGGGCGCTACGCGCGCCTGTGGCGGACGTTCACGGGGGAGGCGATCCTGGCCTGAGGGTCGGATACGGTCTGCTGGACACGGTCGTTCGTGAACGGGGTGATGGTGGTGGTGCGGTACGCGAAGCGGGCGGAGCGGCAGGCCGAGCGCGACGACCTGGCCGAGCTGATCGCCGACTTCGACAAGGCCAACGGCCCTGCGGACCCAGAAGCCGTGGCGGCCAAGCAGGCCATGCTCACCGGTGCCGCCCACCCCGGCGGGGTGGGCGGCGTCAGCGGTTGAGGTCGAGGACGGGGACGGGGACGCCCACGAGATGGCGGTGGCTCACGCCACGGTGCCCTGTTGCTGCCACGCGAATGCCTCACGAAGCCGGTGCCCCATGACAGCACTCTCCTCGTCCGTCACCTCGACACCGAAGTGTTCGGCCAGCTCCCGCCCGGGCCCGGCGCCTTCGCGCGTCGGGCCCGGGCTTCCGGGCCGGCTATCCGTGCGTCGCGTCGTAGTGCGCAACGAGTCTGTCCAGCAGGGCCGCCGCCTCCGCATCGGCGCCGGTCCGTCGCGCGGCGTCGCGGGCGAGGCCCAGGGACAGGCATTCCCTGCACCGCGGCAGCTCCTCCTTGTCCGGCACGGCCGGAGGGCCGCCGGTGTGGGGTACGGGGACGACTTCTCGTGACCGCTCCGGCGGGAACATCGAGGGGCTCGGCATCTTTCTCCTCACAGCCTTCCTGTCGGGTGCCCTTCTCGCTCTAGGCAACCCCGCGACTACGCACAGCGGTACTGTGGGGATCGCGGCAGGACTTAAGAGTTTTAAGCGGCCTCCGTACGCGAGGAGTTGAGCACGGTGAAGACGCCAGAGCCGAACTCGGGGCTGGAGCGGCTGTACCGCGAAACCGGCTGGACGATGCGCCAGTTCGCCCAGGCGGTCAATCGCCTGGGCACCGAGCGCGGCACTCCACTGAAGTACCGCGAGCCGTCCGTTCACCAGTGGCTCAAGGGCCACTTGCCGAAGGAAGGCTTCCGGCCGCTCGTCCTGGAAGCCCTCGCCCGCAGGCTGCGACGGCCCGTGACATACGCCGAAACGGGGTTTCCGGCGCCGTCCGGCGAACCGGATTCCCGTCCTGGCACCGTGGAAGGCATCGTCGACCTGGGGCGCCAGGACATGGACCCGTCCCGGCGTGGTGTCCTCGGCGCGGGATTGTTCTCGGTCGCGCTCACCGTTCCCGACTGGCAGGACGTGGTCGGGCGTATGGAGAGCGTGCAGACAGGGACGGTGCTGCGCATCGGAATACCCGACGTGGAAACGGTCATCGCCATGACCGAGCGGCTCTCCGAGTTGGACGACCAGTTCGGCGGACGGCACGCCCGGCCCATGGCCGCCGCGTTTCTGGTGAATACGGTTGCGCCATACCTGAAAGCCGACGCACCGGAACCCGTCCGCAGGGCGATGATGTCGGCGGCCTCCGACCTCTGCTATCTGACCGGCTATATGGCCGTGGACGAGGGGCTGGAGGGGCTGGCGCAGCAGTACTACATGAAGGCCCTGGAGCTTGCCGGAGCATCCGAGGACCACCTCACCTATTGCACGACATTGCGGGGGATGAGCCTCCAGGCCGTCGATCTCGGGCACGGTGACGAAGCGCTGAGGCTGGCCAACGCCGCCGCTGCCGCCTCACCGAACGCGGGCCCCCGCATGCGCGCGTTCCTCGCGGGCCAACAGGCGCACGCCGCTGCCCAGACCGGCGACCGGAGCAGTGCGCTCATGTACCTCAAGGAAGCGGAAGTGGCGATGGAGAAGGCCGAATCGCGGGAAAAGGCATTCGGCTCCTACGACCCATCGTCGCTGCACTACCACATCAGCCATGTCTGCCATGAGCTCGGAGACCTGCCCGGGGCAGTGGAAGCCATGCAGGAGTCGGACCGGCTCTGCTACGACGTCTATCGCCGGTCCAGGGTCAAGGAACGGGCCACCATCGCCGAATTCCAGATGGAACTGGGGTATTTGGAAGCGGCCTGTCACACCTGGCACCAAGCGCTGGACGAATACCCGCTGCTGCAGAGCGGCCGGGTCGACCGTCGTATGCGGACCATGCTCACCCGAATCCACCCCCACCTCAAGAACCCCACCGCTCGCACCCTCCACGAGCGCGCCATGCAGGTCGTGCCACCCGCCGTCACGGCCTGAACATACGGCCCGCCTATGATCGCCCTGGCGAGAGGGCGGCACATGGCGGTCGAGGACACCAAGGAACGGCTGATCGGCGCGGCGGGAGCCGTGCTGAGGACGCAGGGGTACGGCAGGTCCAGCGCGCGGACGATCGCCAAGGAGGCCGGGGTCAACTCGGCGCTGGTGTTCTATCACTTCGGCGGCGTCGACGCGCTGCTGTTCGCCGCGCTGGACCGGTCCTCCGAGGAGCGGATGGCGGTGCTCACGGAGGCCGTCGCGGACTGCCGGACGCTGGAGGACCTGGTCGAGGCCGGTACGCGGATCTACCGGCACGACGTCGAGGCCGGGCATCTGACGCTCTTCTCCGAGCTCGTGGCCGCGGCCGTGGCCAAGCCCGAGCTGCGCGAGGAGATCAAGGTACGGGCCGAGCCGTGGCTCGCGTTCATCGAGGAGACGCTGGAGCGGGTCATCGGGGGCACGCCGCTGGCCCGGCTGATGCCCCCGCGGGATCTGGCCAACGCCGCGCTCACGTTCTACCTGGGCGTCAACCTCTTCACGGTGCTGGACGCCGACCGCTCGCGCACGGAGTCGGTGTTCGCCATGGCGCGACGGCTCGCCCCGCGCGCGCGGCTCCTGACCCGGCGCCTGCCCGCCCGGCTCGGTGGCAAGCGGCGCGCGCACAGCTGACGCGCTCCCCGTGCGGAACCGCTCCGCGGCGCCGCCCGTCCAACGGGCGTGCTGTCGACCGGCCGCGGTGCGGTGTCGGCGTAGGCCGCTGGCCGCGTTGCTGACCCTCCCTCTCGCCGTCCGCGGCCGACAGCGCGGCCCGTCACCGGCGTACCCCCCTTTCAAGCGCCGGTGACGGCACCCTCCACGCCGGGCGCGCATGTCCCGGGCCTGTAC
>NZ_JAINFC010000407.1 GCF_020740835.1 Streptomyces sp. UNOC14_S4 | reverse complement strand
TCTGCACGCAGAAAGTGCCTTCCTGCTGGGCGGGTTGAGACCTTCGACAAGCCTCATCATCCCAGCTCGGAAGGCACTTTCGTGTTTCCGCCCACCAACCGGACACGGCTGTAATGAAAAGCGCAGGTTAGGCTTACCGGTCCGTGTATCCGCCACACGGAGTGACCAGAGGGGGCAGTAAACGTGAGCACCATCCCTGCGGGCGAGCCCGGCTACCGCATCTCCATCGTCGACGACGACCCGTTGCGCGCCCGGCGCGAAGCGCGTGAGCTGTTGGCCGCGATCGCCGACGCCGACCCGGGAGCGCGGCTCGACATCCCCCAGCCGCGAGCCGCCCGGGAGGGCGACAAGGGCGGGGCGGTCACCGACCTGGTCGGGCTGGTGTTCAGCGGAGGATCGCTGGTCGCCGCCGGTGTGCAGATCTGGCTGTCCCGTGTGCCGCAGCGGACGATCGTCGCCATCCGCCCCGACGGAACATCCCTGCGCATCACCGGCAGGGAGGCCCGTGCGGACGACGAGCAGATCGAGCGATTCCTCAACGGCGGCATGGGGAGCGGCGACAGCGGCGAGGACGGGCCGCACGCGGAATGAGCGACAACGACCGGTACGCCTTGCTCATCGGTGTATCCACGTACGACAGCGACAGCTACCCTGATCTGCCGCCCGTCCGCGCGGACCTGCACTACATGCAAGCGGTGCTGGAGCGCACCGAGATAGGCATGTACAACGACTGCGCGATGGTCCCCGAGCCGACCCGTGCGGAAATGCTGCACGCCATCGAGGAGTTCCTGGAGCAGCGGCAGCCCAGTGAGACGGCGCTGCTGTACTTCAGCGGACACGGCGAATTCTGCGAGGCGGACAACCAGCTGTACTTCCTCACCAGGGACACCGACCCGAACGACCTGCCCGGCACCGCCGTCCCCGCCGAGTTCCTGGAGCGGATGCTCCAGTCCTGCCGGGCGGCCTCCAAGCTCGTGCTGCTGGACTGCTGCTCCAGCGGCTCCGTCGTGCAGGGATGGACTGCGAAGGGCGCGACGGTGCCGGGTGACGGCCCGCCGTCGCCCAGCACGCTGCTGCGCCCGACCGGCGTGTACTTCATCACCGCTTCCGATGCTCTTCAGGCCGCCTCGGCGATGGCTCCGGCCGGCTCCTCCCTCGGCACCTCCCGGTTCACTGGCGAGATCGTGGAAGGCCTGCGCACCGGGCGGATCAAGGACAGTGGCTGGATCACCCCGGACGACCTGTTCGAGTACCTGACCGCGCAGATGGTGCGTAACGGCGTGCCCGAGGAGCAGCGGCCGACCAAGTCCACGATCCGGGCGACGCGCTCCCTGCCCTTCGCCCGCTCCGTGGCACGGTCCGTGAATCTTCCCGTGCTCCCCCGCGACACCGCTGCCGCCGCCGAGGCGGCCCAGCACTCCCCCGCCCTGCTCAAGGCACGGGACCGGGCCGAACAGGACGCACGCGACGGCGTCGACCGGCAGCGGCTGCTGCGCTACTACGCGCACTGCCTCCGCGCGCAGGCCGCGGCGGAGACGCTGCCTGACCGGGACGGCGGACGTGGCTCCGCGTATTTCCTGCTGGGCCGGGGCTCGGAGACGATCCAGTCCGGCCTCGGGTCCGGCTTTCCCGCCCCCGCGCAGTTGCCGAAGCCGAAGAGCGGCGGGGGCCAGGCCAACGGCACCGACACGCAGGAGTACTGGTACGGGTATCCGGCGATCACCCTTCCCGAACGCGGCGGAAACAGTCGGCGCCGCTCCGCGGTACAGATCGCGCCGCTGCTGATCCAGCCGATGGAACTGGCCCCCGACGAGGAGGGCCGCGACACGCTCCGCCCGAGCGGGGTGCCCTCCTTGCACGCAGGTGTCATCGGAGAACTCCTCTCGGACGACGAGGCGGCCGAGCTGCTCGCGCGGTGGCAGCCGGCCTGGCAGGAGGGCAACGGTACGCAGATGCTGCGTGCTGTACGGGAGTTGTTGCAGGAGTTGGGAATCCCGGAGCTGGAGCCCCTCGACCTCTCGTCGCTCAGCGAGCAGTCCGCGATGCAGTCGCTGCGGCCCGGTGCCCATAACGCGGCTGTCCTGCTGACGCCCAAGGGCAAGGAACGGAACGCGACCGACGCCCTCGTGGACAACCTGCTCCAGATGTCCGCCCGCACCGGGCAGATCCCCGGCACGGCACTCGACGCGCTCCTGGCAGGAGGCGACGGCGGGGACACGAGCCACGATGCGCCGGCCGTCGTCGCCCCGGGGCCCTGCAACGAGAGCCAGGAGCTGGTGATCTCGTCGGCGATGACGCGCCCGCTCACCGTGGCCACCGGCCCGCCCGGTACCGGGAAGAGCGAGGTCGTGACCGCCGTGGTGACGACGGCTGTCGCCGCCGGCCAGTCCGTGCTTGTCGCGTCCACGAACAACGAGGCCGTGGACGTCGTCGCGGAGCGCTGCGACGCGATCTCGCCGGGGCTGCTCATCCGGACGGGTAACTCCGCGGCGCGGGAGCGTGAGGCCACGAAACTCCAGCAGCTGCTCGCCGGGGCCGTCGAAACCCCACGGCGCGGTTCGGCGACCGTGGCCGGTGAGCTGCGCAATCGGCGAGCACGGTCCGAAGGACTCCGAGCTGAGGCCGCTGAGCTGATCGATGAGGAGGCGCAGCTGCTGGATCTGTTCCGGGAACGGGAGGAGAAGGCGAGCGCGCTCGGGCTGTCGACGGCGCTGCTGGAGGCTGTATGGGCGGAGGGCGGCACGGCCGCCCTCGCGCGCTGGGTGAGGCGGGCCCGGAAGGCCGCCGGGGCCGGATGGTTCGTCTTCGGCGGGTGGCGCAGGAGGCTTGCGCTCTCCGCTCTCGTCGCCTCGCTCGGCGCCGCCCCGGCCGAACCGTGGCCGGCGTGGGCCTCGGAACGCCCGACGCAGCCCGAACCGCTGCTCGCGCTGGCGGAAGCGGTGGCCGTGGAGCACGCGTTGCGGGAGCTCGTCGCGCAGCATCTCGGCCGCGACGAGGAAGGGCTGAAGCGGGCGCGGCTGGAGAGCGCGGCCGACTTGTCCGAGCTGTCGGGTGAGCTGTCCCAGTCCCTGGCCGCCGAGGCCATGGCGCGTGGGCGCTCGCTCATGGACCAGCGCTACCAGGCCTTGCGCCAACGCCGGGGCTTCCAGAAGAGCCAGCGCAACCTGATGGCGCACATCAAGGGGTGGGCGATCAGCACCCACTCCGTGCGTCAGCTCGAACTGACCCCGAAACTCTTCGACCTCGTCGTGATCGACGAGGCGAGCCAGTGCTCGATCCCGGCGGTGCTGCCCCTGCTGTTCCGCGCGAAGCGCGCGCTGATCATCGGCGATCCCATGCAGCTCGGTCATATCCCGGGCATCAGCCCCGGGCAGGAGCAGCAGGCACGGGTACGAGCCGGGCTGACCGCGGCGCAGCTGGAACACCACCGGCTCGCCTACCACGTGTACTCCTCCTACCATGCGGCCGCACAACACGGTGAGGCCGCGCTGCTGCTCGACGAGCACTACCGCTGTCATCCGGCCATCGCCGACGTGGTCAACGGATACTGCTACGCAGGCCAGTTGCGGGTTCTCTCCGATGTCCGCAAGCAGGTCCCGGCACTCGACCCGGTGGGGACGGCCGACCCGGCACCGGTCCTGGGCTGGGTGGACGTACCGCACGGCGAGTCCGCCCAGGGCAGCGGCGGACAGTCCTGGCGCAACGGGGCGGAGGCCGAGGCCGTCCGGAAAACCGTGGACACGCTCCTCGCGAAGCTGCCCGAGCACGCCACGATCGGAGTGGTGACACCGTTCAAGGCCCAGAAGGACGTGTTGGCACGCGTCTGGGCGAACGACGACCGGGTGCGCGTCGGCACCGTGCACGCCTTCCAGGGCGGGCAGCGCGACGTCATGGTCCTGAGCCCGGTGGCCGCGGCCAACACCCCGCCGCGTACGACGCACTGGGTAGCGAGCCAGGTCAACCTGTGGAACGTCGCGGTCACCCGGGCGAAGTCGCAGCTGATAACGGTGGGCAGCCATGCCTTCTGGCAGGGGCAGGCCGGGCTCCCGGCGCTGCTCGCGGGGCGGGCGTCCGTGCTGCGGGCGGGTTCCGATGCCGCCCAGGGCACAGGAGGCACGGTCACGGCCGGAGCGATGCCATCCGGATTCCGCGAAGAGCTCGCGGACCGGCTCCAGGAATACCTCGGCACGCGCGGCATCACCGACGCGGAACGGGCCGCGGTGATCGGCGGGCACACCGTGGACCTGCTGTTCACCGTGAACGGAGAGAACACCGCGGTGTTGGTCGACCCCGGAGTCCCGCATGATCAGGACCAGGCACGCCATCTGCGGCTGATGCACGCACGCGGTGACCTGCTGACAGGGCTGCCGTCCGGGGGAGCCGGGGCAAAGGCCGGCCCGGTGAGCCGGACTGTCCGGGTACCGGCTTGGCGGATCTTGGCGGGAGGCGTGGCATTGGAGGGAGTGTTCGACTGAGCCTCCGAGGGGATACGCGACGCGCTCAGGGGCTCAGCAGTGGTGCTGAGCCCCTGAGCGGTTCCGGTTCCGGTCATGGCGAATCGTGGACGCTACTCCGTCCGCCCCGCCGTGGCGGCCAGGACACCGCGGCCGATGTCGTACACCCTGGCAGGACGGCTGGTGACCTGGACGGAAAATGATGTGGGTTGATAGGCCTGAGCCGGATACTGCGCCAACGTCAGGTTCGCAGCGCCGCTGCTGCCACGCTCTGGATACATGATCCACGCCCTGTCCTAAAATGGCAGGGACCATCTCAGCGGCCCGACGGGCTTCCGCTCCACTTTTGTGGAACCGAAGGACATGCCCCCACCCGCACGAGTTACTTCGTGCTGCCTGGGGGCATTTTCTTGCTGTTCCGTGAGTCCGCGACGTCGTTGGCCAACCGTACCCACTTTGAAGGACGGCTGACAGAACTCCTGACCGAGAACTTCCTGCACAAGCACGGCCACCGGCCCCAGCCGTCCGAGCGGCGCTCCTGGGAGCGGAGCATCCCGGCCCTCACCAACGCACTGGTCGAAGCCGGGCTCGGCGAGGTCGAGGTGCTGCTGGAGTACGGGCTGCCGCTGACCAGCAAGCGCGCGGACGTGATACTCGCCGGTGTCCACCCGGCCACCGGCGTCCCGTCGTACGTGGTCGTGGAGCTGAAGCAGTGGAGCAGCGCGTATCCGGAAGGCGACGATCCGCTGCGATGCCGCATCGACGCGTACCCGGCCCCCGTTCTGAACCCCATCGAGCAAGTGCGAGGCTACTGCGACTATCTGGTGTCGTTCAACGGGGCGCTGGAACGGACCCCGGAGTCAGTCGCCGGAGTGGCCTACCTGCACAATGCCACCGAGTTCGGTATCGCGGGACTGCGCGCCGTGCCGGAGGACGACCGGGGCCGGATGTACACCGGTGAGCAGCGTGGCGCCTTCCTGAAGTACCTGTGCTCGAAGCTGGCCCCGAAGCCGGGCGCCGACGCGGCCGACGCACTGCTGCAGGGCAAGGTCCGGCCCTCCAAGCAGCTGATGGCCGTCGCCGCCGAAGAGGTGCGCGACCGGGAACAGTTCGTCCTGCTGGACGAGCAGCGGCTCGCCTACGAGACGGTGATGTCCGCGGTCCGGGAGGCACGGCGGTCCAACCACAAGCAGGTGGTCGTGGTGACCGGCGGTCCCGGGTCCGGCAAGAGCGTGATCGCCCTGTCCCTCCTGGGCGAGCTCTACCGGCGCGGGGTGCCCGCCCTGCACGCGACCGGTTCGCAGTCGTTCACCAAGACGATGCGCAAGGTCGCGGGTGCCCGTAAGCCCGAGGTCCAGCGGCTCTTCAAGTACTTCAACAGCTTCATGGAGGCCGAGCCCAACGACCTCGACGTGCTCGTCTGCGACGAGGCACACCGGCTCCGCAAAACGTCCGCCAACCGCTACACCAAGGCCGCACTGCGCACCGGCCGTCCCCAGGTGGCGGAACTGATCGACGCGGCCCGCGTGCCGGTGTTCCTGCTCGACCAGCATCAGGTGGTGCGACCCGGCGAGATGGGCACCGTGGAGCAGATCCAGAAGGCCGCCGCCGTGCAGGGGCTGGAGTGCACGGTGGTGGAACTGGACAGCCAGTTCCGATGCGGTGGCAGCGACGCGTACCTGCGGTGGGTCACCTGCCTGCTGGGGCTGGAGGGTGATGGTCCCGCCGTGTGGGAACCCGACGGCAAGGTCCGGCTGCTGACCGCGGACAGCCCTCAGGAGCTGGAGGACTTCCTGTCCGCCCGGCGTGCCGAGGAATACGGCGCCCGGATGTCGGCGGGCTACTGCTGGAGGTGGACGAAGAAAGTCACGCCGAACATGTCGGCGCTGCCCACTGACGTGACCATCGGCGACTGGGCCAGACCGTGGAACGTGTTCGGAGACCGTTCCCTCCTCGGCGCGCCTCCGGCACCGCTCTGGGCCACCGATCCCGCGGGCTTCGGCCAGGTCGGATGCGTCTACACCGCGCAGGGCTTCGAGTACGACTGGTCGGGCGTCATCATGGGCCCGGACCTGGTCTGGCGCACCGACCGCTGGGTGGTGGACCGCACCGCGTCCAAGGACCCGTCCTTCACGAAGGCCACCCCGGACGAGGAGATCAACCGGCTGATCCGCAACACCTACAAGGTGCTGCTGACCCGCGGCATGATCGGAACGATCGTCTACTCGACGGACCCGGAGACGCGGGACAAGCTCCGCTCCCTGATCCCCTCCGCGGCGGAGGACCGGACGAGCTCCTGAGCGAAGCCGAATGCCGAGTACGGTGCTCGACGCCATAGGGGCACGGGCACCGGAGCAGCACGATGCCAGATGCGGAACTCGGCACTCCAGCCAGGTCGGGACAACAGCCCGTCACCACGGCACCCGGACCGTGAAGTGTGATGCCGCTGAGGAAGGGGGCCGCTCTTGATCCATGAGATTCTCTGATTCTCGTGTCAACACCGCAGGGATCAGGGAGAATGGGCGAGCGATGACCGCAACACCCGACCCCCAGGCCCTGTCTC
>NZ_JAINFC010000406.1 GCF_020740835.1 Streptomyces sp. UNOC14_S4 | reverse complement strand
CGGTGGCACGACGGGCGGAGCGTTGGGCGGCCTCCTGGGCTGAGGCCGCCGAGAGGGCCCCGCATCCGAAGGTTGGGTGCGGGGCTTTTCCCTGTGCGGGGTCTTGCGCCTACGAGCTCGGTTCGCCCGGTGGTGTGGCGACTGCGGGTTCGCTGTGGTCGCTCGCGCAGTTCCCCGCGCCCCTACGGGGCGCCCCGGTCGGCGCTGCTCAGTTGCCGAGCTCTCTCGCCACCTCCGACAGGTCCTTCGCCGTGTCGATGGCTCGCCAGTACGCGCCCTGCGGCAGTGGATAGCCCGCCAGCCGCCGTTCCCGTGCGAGTCGGGGGAACGTGGTGCGCTCGTGGTCGCCGCGGTCGGGCAGCAGGGCGGTGAAGGCGGGGGAGAAGACGTAGACACCCGCGTTGATCAGGTAAGGCGACGGCGGCGACTCGATGAAGTCGAGGACGTGCCCGAACTCGTCGGTCTCCACGGCGCCCCACGGGATGCGCGGACGGGCCAGCGCCAGGGTGGCCGTGGCGTCGCGCTCGTGGTGGAAAGCGGCCATGTCGCGGAGCGAGAAGCGGGTCCAGATGTCGCCGTTCGTGGCGTACCAGGGTCGGTCGGGGTGCGGCAGCGCGGCGGCCGCGGACTTCAGTCCGCCGCCGCGGCCGAGCGGCTCCCGCTCCACCACCGTGGTCACGCGGAGCGGCAGTTCGGCCGACACGAGCCACTCCTGGAGGACTTCCGCCAGATGGCCGCACGAGACGACCGCGTCGGTGACTCCCTCAGCGGCGAGCCAGGCCAGCTGATGGCCGATGATCGGGGTCCCGGTGCCGGGGATCTCGACCATCGGCTTGGGGCGGTCGTCGGTGTACGGGCGAAGCCGCGACCCTTGGCCTCCGGCCAGGACCACGGCTTGGGTGGGGTACGGATACGGGTGCGTGCCGGTCATGCCCCGCACGATAGGCCGTGACCCGCGCGGGGGCGGGGACGGCTGAGCGGGCGCCGTACGGACGGCGCCCTTCGCTCGGCGTCGGCGGGCGGCAGGGCCGCCGCTCGGGGGTCAGCGTCCCTCGGCGACGCCGGAGGCGAAGGAGGTGTCGCAGACGGGGCGCGAGTAGCTCTGGGCCTGCTTGGGGCCGTACATGGCGGCGGCGGCGCGGCCGAGCGCGCGGGCCAGCTCGGCGCAGTGCCGGGCGAGCGAGGGGCGGCCGTTGGTGGCCGTCTGGAGGTGGGTGAGCGCGGTGCCCGGGCCCTTCACCTGGAGCTCGTTCAGCAGCGCCTCGCGCAGCACCTCGTGCGGGGCGCGGGCGGCCTTGGCCTGGGTGGAGGCGGTGTCCGAGGAAGCGGTGAGCACCTGCGAGTCCGAGCTCGGCGCCGCCCACGGGACGCGGGTGACCGCGAGGGTCCCGGAGAGGACGAGCACGACGGGGAGGACGAAGGCGAGTGTTCTGCCGATGCGGCGGGCGGCCTGGTTCATGTGGCAGATGGTAGCGAGGCGTAATTGTATGGCGGCATTTAGTCACTCGGTCGAGCGAAGGAATTGGCGCCTTTATTGGTACGCGGGTTGACGTACGGGCTCGAAAAGCCGAGGTGTGTCGGGGTATTTAAGGACAGGGCGTGCGGTAGGGGGTATGTCGCGGTGTGTGACGTCCGTCGTGGGGGCGCCTGCGAGCTCGGTCGCCGGTGTGCGTCGGCGGCTGCGGGTGCGTTGTGGTTGCTCGCGCAGTTCCCCGCGCCCCGCAAGGGGCGCGGGGAACTGCGCGACAAGCCGTCAGTCGCTCAAGCGCTCGCCCGACGACGTCGAGAAGACGTGGAGCTCGCCCGGCCGCGGGACGACGCGGACCAGGGAGCCCTTCTCCGGGACGCGGCGGCCGTTCACGCGGACCACGAGGTCCTTGGACCCGCCGCCGACCTCCGCGGTGCCGTAGACGTAGCCGTCGGCGCCCAGCTCCTCCACCACGTTCACCGTCACGGCGAGGCCCGCCGGGGCGTCCTTGCCGGAGGCGGAGGGCTTGGCGAGGGAGTCGCCGCCCTCCTCGACCACGTCGAAGTGCTCGGGCCGCACGCCGACCGTGACCGTGGTGTCGCCCCGGTCCGCGGCGGCGGTGAGCGCCTCGCGGGAGACCGGCACCACGCTGTTGCCGAACTTCACGCCGCCGTCGGTGATCGGCACCTCGACCAGGTTCATGGCGGGCGAGCCGATGAAGCCGGCGACGAAGAGGTTGGCGGGCCGGTCGTACATGTTGCGCGGCGAGTCGATCTGCTGGAGCAGGCCGTCCTTGAGCACGGCGACGCGGTCGCCCATGGTCATGGCCTCGACCTGGTCGTGCGTGACGTAGACCGTGGTGATCCCGAGGCGCCGCTGGAGTCCGGCGATCTGGGTGCGGGTCTGGACGCGGAGCTTGGCGTCGAGGTTGGAGAGCGGCTCGTCCATGAGGAAGACCTGGGGCTCGCGGACGATCGCGCGGCCCATGGCCACGCGCTGCCGCTGGCCGCCGGAGAGCGCCTTGGGCTTGCGCTCCAGGTATTCGGTGAGGTCCAGGATGCGCGCGGCGTCCTCGACCTTCTGCCGGATCTCCGTCTTGTTGACGCCGGCGATCTTCAGCGCGAAGCCCATGTTCTGGGCGACGGTCATATGCGGGTAGAGCGCGTAGTTCTGGAACACCATCGCGATGTCCCGGTCCTTCGGCGGCAGGTGGGTGACGTCGCGGTCGCCGATGCGGATCGCGCCCGCGTCGACGTCCTCGAGGCCCGCGAGCATGCGCAGCGAGGTGGATTTGCCGCAGCCGGAGGGGCCGACGAGGACGAGGAACTCGCCGTCCTCGATCTGGATGTCGAGCTGGTCGACTGCGGGCTTGTCGGCTCCCGGGTAGATCCGGGTCGCCTTGTCGTACGTGACCGTGGCCATGGTTCGGGGATTCCCTTCACCGGCAGGAACGTGCCGGACGATCCGAGTAAAAGGAGTGGTCCAGTCCAATCGGACGGGGCTGCCGGTGACGCTACCCGTGGTGAGGGCGCTTGTCAGCAGGTGCCGGGGGCGAACTTCGCGCGTCTTCGCGCGCGGCAACTCTGTGGCTGCCGGAAGGGGGCGCTGTGTAGAGTGGGTCAGCGTTCGCGGGCAGGCCCGTGTGCGTCCTGCCGCCTTAGCTCAGCTGGCCAGAGCGTCGCTCTTGTAAAGCGAGGGTCGTCGGTTCGAATCCGACAGGCGGCTCCGGAAAGGATCGGCCCCCGTGATCGCTCACGGGGGCCGATTGTTTTCACAGGGGGTGTGTCTACTGCCGCGCTTCCTCCAGTGGGGCACCTCCCGGCGAGGACTGCTCGGTGGCGCGGGGCGCGTCCTGGTGGCCCGGCCACCATGCCTTGTGGCCCAGGAGGGACGTCACCGTGGGCACCAGCAGCATCGCCATGATGAAGGCGGTGAGCAGGATGCCGAAGGCCACCGCGAAGCCCATCTGCTGGAGCATCGAGTTGTCGGCCAGCATCAGCACCCCGAACGTGCCCGCGAGGATGACCGCCGCGGAGGCGATCGTGGGCGCCGAGCGGGAGACCGCCGTGCGGATGGCCTCGCGGGCCGGGACGCCGCGGCGGACCTCCTCGCGGAGCCGGGCCACCATGAGGATGTTGTAGTCCGTGCCGATCGCGACGACGAAGAGATAGACGATCACCGGCAGCATGAACAGCAGGCCGGGCTTGTGCTGCGCGTCCTGGAAGAGCCAGACGGTCGCGCCGAGCGTCGCGCCGAAGCCCAGGGCGACGGAGGCCATCAGGTACAGCGGGGCGACGAGGCTGCGCAGCAGCAGGCCCAGGATGACCATGATGGCGAGCCCGGCGACCGGGAAGACGACCATGTAGTCGTGGTCGACGGCGTCCTCGACGTCCGACAGGACGGCGGAGGTGCCGCCGACGACGGCCCGGGTGCCCTCGGGCGCCGCGGCGTGCGCGCCGTCCCGCAGGGGGCCGCCCGCGAGCTCGATGGCCTTGTCCTCGGTGGGGCGGTACTTGAGGACGACGGTGTACTGCGCGACGGACTTGTCCGGGCTGGTCGCGGTGAGGGCGGCCGAGCCGACGCCGTCGATCTTCTCCAGCTTCGCCTTGTACGCGTCCAGGTCGCCCGCCCGCAGGACGGTGCCGTTCCGCGACTCGACGTAGATCATCGCCGGGTCGGACTGCCCGGCCGAGAAGCCGCGCTGGAGGTCCTTCATGGCCTGGACGGACTCCAGCTTCTGCGGCAGCTGGCTGTCCGTGTCGAACTCCGGCTTGAAGCTGAACGTGCCGATGGCGAGCGCGGCGAGGACGACGGCGGAGCCCGCCGCGATGACGCCGGGGCGGTGGGCGACCGCCCGGCCCAGGCCGTCCGCGAGGCGGTTGCGCGGCTTCTTCTTCCACGCCTTCGACGGCCAGAAGGCCTTGGTGCCGAGCAGCGAGAAGACGGCGGGCACGAGCGTGAGCGCGGCCACCAGCGCCACCGCGACGGCGATCGCGAGCGAGGGACCCATCGCCCGCATCATGCCCATGGTGGACAGCAGCAGGGCCACGAAGGCGACGATGACGGCGCCGGCGGCGGAGGCGATGGTCTCGCCGACCCGGGTGACGGCGTTCACGAGCGCGTTCTTCGGCTGCTCGCCGCCGCGCAGTTCCTCGCGGTAGCGGAAGAGCAGGAAGAGGATGTAGTCGGTGCCGACACCGAAGAGGACGACGATGAGGATGGGCGCGATGTTGTTGTCGGCCTTGAGCCCGCCCGCGTGCGCCACGATGCCGATGAGGCTCATCGCCACGCTGAAGGCGACGCCGATGATCAGTACGGGCAGCAGGGCGATCAGCGGGCTGCGGAAGATGACGAGCAGCAGGACGATGATCAGCAGCAGCGTCGCCGACATGATCATGGAGTCGGTGTCGCCCGAGGACTCCTTCGCGTCCAGCGAGGTGGCCGCCTGACCGGTGATGCCCATGCTCAGTTGCGTGTCCTTGAGCAGCGGCTTCGCGTCGGAACGGAGGTCCTTGACGGCGTCGGGGACGGTCTGGTCCTGGGAATTGCGGTCGACGGCGATGACATTGGCCAGGGCTATCTCGCCGTTGGGCGAGACGGCCTGGGGGTTGGTCACCACCTTGGCTATGCCCTTGTGGTGCTTGTCGTTCAGGGCCTTGGTGATCCGGACGACGTCATTTCGGTCGGCCTGCGTCAGTTTCCCGCCGTCGCCCCGCTGGAAAACGGCGATGGCCGACGGCGATTCGGTCTGCGGGAAGGCCCTCTCCTGGACCTTCCCGGCCTGCACGGATTCGTAATGCGAAGGAAGAAATTCCGTTTCATCGGTCGTGGACTTCAGTCCCGGGGCGAACATGGCGAGGGCCACGGCGGCGACGATCCAGCCCGCGATGGTCAGCCAGGGGCGGTGGACGGCGAACCGTCCTATCCGTCGGAACATGGTGCTCCTTCAAACGTCTGGTCCAGCACTGCCCGGCGGAAGAACACGGCGAAGAGCGACAACCAATGAGTTCGATTCGGGCGTCAACACGCTAGGCGCGCCGAGTTCCCCGCGACAACGCGATCCGGGGGAACTCCGGGAAAATCGGCCCTGGGTCGGGGTACCCCTCCTCCCGGCGGATGAGGGGCCCTCACCCGTGGGGTAGAGAAAATATCGGCCGGGCGCCTTCGTCCGGATTACGCTGCCCCCATGAGCGAATCCGCCGCGCCCGAAGGCCCCATGGTCCACTCCGCCCGCATGGAACGCGCCGCCGTCGCGGCCGCCGAGGCCGGGCTCACCGGCCTGCTGGTCACCCCGGGCCCCGACCTGGCCTGGCTGACCGGCTACCAGCCGCCCGTCACCGAGCGGCTCACCGCGCTGCTGCTGACGCCCGGGCGACGCCCCCAGCTGATCGTCCCCACGCTGGAGCGCCCCGACGCCGAACACGCGCCGGGCGCGCGGGGCTTGACGATCACCGGCTGGCCGGACGGCCAGGACCCGTACGCGGACCTCGTCCCCCTGCTGGACCCGCGCGGCCGGTACGGGGTGTCGGACAACACCTGGGCGCTGCACCTGCTGGCGTTCCAGCGCGCCTGCCCCGGCGCGTCGTTCGGGGCGTTCACCGAGCTGCTGCCGATGCTGCGCGCGGTCAAGGACGCGTACGAGGTGGAGCGGCTGGCGGCGGCGGGAGCGGCGGCCGACGCGGCGTACGAGGACATCGTGCGGCTACGGTTCGCGGGGCGCCGCGAGCGCGACGTGGCGGCCGACCTGGCGCGGCTGCTGCGTGAATACGGCCATTCCCAGGTCGACTTCACCCTGGTCTGCTCGGGCCCCAACAGTGCCAATCCGCACCACGAGGCGGGGGACCGGGTCATCCAGGACGGCGACATGGTCGTCATGGACTTCGGCGGCCTCAAGGACGGCTACGGCTCGGACACCACCCGTACGGTCCACGTCGGCGCGCCGACGGCCGAGGAGCGCAAGGTCCACGACGTGGTGCGGGAGGCCCAGCAGGCGGCCTTCGAGGCGGTACGGCCCGGGGTGCCGTGCCAGGAGATCGACCGGGCGGCCCGGCAGGTCATCCGCAACGCGGGCTTCGGCGAGTACTTCATCCACCGGACCGGCCACGGCATCGGCGTCACCACGCACGAGCCGCCGTACATGGTCGAGGGCGAACACCTGCCGCTCCGCCCGGGCATGTCCTTCTCGATCGAGCCGGGCATCTACCTGCCGGGGCGCTTCGGCGTCCGGATCGAGGACATCGTGGTGTGCACGGAGACGGGTGGCCGTCGGCTGAACAACACGGACAGGGAGATCCTGGTCGTGCAGTGACCGGGGGGGGCGCCGCGACGCCGGGCGCCCCTTTAGGGGCGCGGGGAACTGCGCGACCAGCCAGAACGGACCCGCAGCCGCCGACGCACCGATCCTGACCGAGCTCTAAGGCGCCGAAAAGTCATCCACAGAAGCGGCACCGGGTCCGGGGGCGGCAGCCCCCACCCGCTTCGGCGCCCCGGCGGTGACCATCGTCCCCGCCACCGCCGCGGCGAGCAGCATGAGCCCCGCGCCCCACCCGATCGCCGCGTTGAGGCCGTGGACGACACCGGCC
>NZ_JAINFC010000405.1 GCF_020740835.1 Streptomyces sp. UNOC14_S4 | reverse complement strand
CAGCCCTCTTCCCGTACCGCGAAGCCCCCGGCACCCCGCACGGGAAGTGGCTCTGGTTCCTTCCTGTCCGGGCCCTGGACGCCGGCTGGCGACTCGTCGAGCAGGCGGTGGAAGATGGGAAGCTCGGCCCGGGGGCCAAAGTCGCCACCCTCGGCCACCCCCGCAACGGCGACCCCACCCGCCGACCGGTGATCGTCTACACCGTCGACTGCACCAACAAAGCCGACGTCCATCGCGTTCTGGTTGCCCTGCGCGCCCTCGGCGTCAACGACGCCTTGGCATACAAGACCGACGAAGCCGCCGAACTCGGCGAGTATGGCGACCGAACCAGCCTGTATATCAGCCCCGTTGGCAGCGAAAAGGTCGTACGTCGCACCCCGCGTTACGCAACGCCGACCTGATCATTTTGACCCGGTTCAGCCGCGGGAGCGGGGCTGCCGCTCACGCCGACTCGGTCGTCTACTGCAGGTACGTGCCGGAGAAGGTGCCGTCATAGCCCATGGAGCGAAGCGCGTGGTCGAAGTCCGGCGCCACATCGGTTACGGGGCCCATGAGGGCGTCGAACTGCTGCGCCATGCGGGGCTCGGGCCAGGTGTGGGTGCAGCGGCAGCGGATGAAGACGCCCTCGGCGTTCTTGATCACCATCCAGTCGTGATCCGCCCCGCAGTGGTGGCAAGTCACGGTCGTATCCGCGAAGACGATTGGTCCGGGGTGCGGGAAGGCCAGGAAGGAAACGCTAGCCCGGTCTACCCGCAGCTCCACCGGCACGTCGAAGGGTTCCGGCGTGGAGCTCGTTTCCGCCGGAGCGGCGGTCTCCTGCCTCCAGGCGGCGGTCTTCCTGCTGCGCCAGAACATCCGGTATCCCTTCTGCCGTGTTGCCGGGTCCACGATCGCGGGCCGGCGCGTCCCGTGGCTACTTGGGAAGAGGTGTGCATCAGCGACTCGTCCTTCCGCTGCGACGGTGATCGGCGTGAGGAGTGGTACGTGCTGTTCGTACAGCGGCTCTTGAGACCGGGGTGGTTGTGGGTTGCGGGGAGTGGGTGGGTAGGTCGGCGAGGCGGCGTATGCGCCACACCAGCACGTCGCTGACGGAGTCGGCAGAGTGCAGTTCCCGTTGCCCGGAGGCTTCCCGTAGGAGGGTTTCGGGGTCGGCTCCGCTTCGTGCAGCGTCGTTGAGGGTGGCGGCCAGGGCGTCCCAGCCGGGCTCGGTCAGCACAGTGTCCGCGAGGTGCGGCAGGGCCTTGCGGACCGTCATCTCGTACCGGGTCCGGGCGGGGCGGGGAAGGCGCCGCCCGCGCTGGCGCAGCTCGGTCAATGGCACGTGAGCGGTGAGTCGGTAGGCGGCGCGTAGGTGCTCGGCGGCTTGCCGGGCGGCGGCGGCCTGCTGGGCGTGCTGGTGCTGATTGTGCCAGCGGGCGGCGGCAACGACGACGAAGAGCAGGGCGGAAAGCACCATGGCGGTGCCGGCTCCATCCTCTCCGCGGCCGAGGGATGGGCCGGCGTAGACGACTTCCCGGGCGGCTTTGCGCAGAGCGCGTGCTTCGGCGTGCTGGGCACGGACGCGGGAGCGGCTGGCGCGCTCGAAGGCCCGTGCCGCATCACGGAGTTCGTGGCGGGTCGTGGCTGCGGAGGTCTTGGCGAGAGCATCGAGGAGTTCTCCGGTGGCGGAGAGCTGGGCGGCTGCCGAGCCGTCGTCACCCTGCTCGTCGAGGCGCGGCAGAGCATCCCAGAGCGCTGTCGCGGCGGTACGGCGCGCGTACGCGGGCCCGGCGCGTCTGCCGAGCGGGGAGCCTGCCTCGCTGGGTGCGAGGCCGTGCGGGACCTGCGCGGCGTCGGGCGCGAGGCGTTCGCGGATGCGGGGGAGGGAGAGGTCCGGCGCCAGCTTCGACCCGGAGTAGAAGACGGGCCGGCCGTCCTTGTTGCGGTCGCCGGGCAGGGCGACGGTGTACCCGAGCAGGTCACCGGAGGGTGCGATGCGCTGCCGGACCAGCAGGCCGGCAGCACCGAGACGCTCGAAGAACTCCTCCTCACTCGCCGCCCCGGTCACGGCGCGCCGGACCGTCTCCCGTAGCTCCTCGCGGACGGTGCGTTCCCTCTTGTGGCGTTCGGCCTTGTGGCGTTCGGCGCTGGTGGGGCGCTGGGCGGCGGTGCCGTCGCCGGCGTTGACGATGACCAGGCGCAGTTCCTTCTCGATCAGCCGGCACTCGTCCTGGGCGCGCCGGCCGGAACGGTAGTCATCGGGGCGGCTGCCGTCCTCGCACACCAGGGTGGCGACGATGTGGATGTGGTCGTCGGCGTGCCGGACCGCGGCCCAGCGGCAGCCGGGCTGGCCGTTGCCGGGGTCGATCCCGGTGGCTGCGACGATGCGGCGGGCGATGTCGCCCCACTCCTCGTCGCTGAGGACGCGGTCGTCGGCTGCGGCGCGCACGGAGCAGTGCCACACGTGCTTGGCGGGCCGGCGGTGCTCGGGGAGGGCGTCGACGGGCTGGTCGAGCAGCAGCTGGAGGTCCTTGAGCGTGGCGCTGGGGTCGCGGCCGGGGTCGGGGGATATCCCGTCGAAGGAGGCGACGAGGTGCGGGTCGACATGTTCCTCGCGCTTGCCGGGCCCGTAGAGGTAGGCGAGCAGGCCGATCGTCCGGCTGCCCGGGGTGTTGACGCTGGGGATCACGGGTGGGTCTTGTTCCGGTTCAGTAGCTGGGAGGTGGCCTCGTAGACGCGGTCGGCGGCACGGTGGACAGCGGCGACGGCCTCGTCCAGGTGAGGCGCTTCGGCTCCGGAGTTCAGGGCCTTGACGGCCTGGTTGAGGTTGCTGCCGGCCCAGCCGAGCCGACGGCGGCTCTCGAACAGTGCGGTGAGCACTTCGCGTTCGTCGGCGATCTCGGTGGCGGTGCGGTTGAGGTCTCGTGCGGCAGACAGGGCGGCGCGGGCGAGGAACCCGGCGACGGACAGGTTGCACTGGGCGGCGGCGGACTTCACGAGGGCGAACTCTTCATCGCTGAAGCGCGTGTTGGGCTGGTGCAGGCGCTTCTTCTCAGGTGGCTGTCGGGGACGCTGGCGAGCTCGGCGAACGGCGGGATCACGGAGGCTGCGACGATGCGGTCGCGCATCCCCCTGCCCAGGCTTCGATCCGCCCTCGGTCGAAGCCTCTCGGACCTGCACCCCCTGGTGCAGGTCCGTTCCCGCCCCCTCGGGGGCGGGAACGGCGGAAGCTCCCCTTCCGCCCCAACTTGCTCGCCCCGAGGTCGAGTTAGATGTCACCTGCGGGTTCGAGGGGTTTGGGGAAGGGTGGCGGTTTGTCATCGGTTCTCACCGTCGGCGGCGCGCACCTGCTGCTGGAGTGCGGCGGCCAGGGCCAGGACTTCGTCGGCGTCGCGCAGCAGCCACACGGTGCTCTCCGGGCGGATCTGGGCGAGCCACTGCCCGTCCGGTCCTTCGACGATGGCGTGTACGAGTCCGTAGCGCAGGAGTACGTCGGCCCAGGCTGCGGCCTCCAGGTCGGTGTTCGGTGCGGGCATCACGTAGTGGGGCATTGCGGGTGAACTCCCTTGCAGTGCGGGGCGGGGCGTGGCGGCGGCCCGGCCGGGTGTGGTCGGGCCGCCTGGTGGTGTCAGCGGCGGTATGTGTGCTGGTCAGCCGCATTCGCGGCAGCGGCGGAGATGCCGGTTCAGGGCCCGGGCCATGGCGTGGCGGGTGGTCTGGGCGCTGGTGCGGCAGGTACGGCCCAGGGGGCTGGCCGGGGCGCGGTCGGCGCGGCTTTCATAGCCGACGATGTCGCGTTCGAAGGCAGTCTGGACGGAGCGGAAGCGGTGGCAGTGGTGCACAGCGATGGCCTTTCGCGGGCATGTGGGGTGTGCGGCAGCCGGGGGCGCCGCACACCGGGTAAGGCGGGCGAGTAGGGAGGTCAGGCGGCGAGCGCGGCTTCGTCGCGCAGGCGCTGGAGGATCAGGCCGAGGCGCTGGTTGCTGACCTGGATCTGGTGCTCGCGAAGGCCGCTGCGGACGACGGTCCGGTTGATACGGCCATGGAGTGTGACAGCGGCGCGGGCGATCGGCAGGAGTTCTTCGATGTCCTGCTCTTCGCCGTCGCCCCCGGTCGCGCACCGGTCCGCGCTCTGTCGGTCCGCAGCATCCGCGGTCCGCTGGTCCGCAGTGGCATCGAGGGGAGCGGACTGGTTCTGCGGACCGGTCCGCTGGTCCGCACCCTCCTGCGGACCGGTCCGCACCTTTTCGTCTGTCTCGGACGGTGCGGTCCGCTGGTCCGCAGCGGACCGGTCCGCGATCTGCGCCGACGGTCCGGAGGATGTGGTCTCCGCAGTCCGGGGACCGGACATCCGGACGGATCCGGTCGCGGACCGGTCTGCAGCTGCGGTCCGGGACAGCGGACCGGGTGCCATTGGTTCCTGCGGGTGCGGCAGCGCCTGGTCGCGGTCGGCGGCAAAGGCTTCGTGCGATGCCGACGCCTCGGCGAGCGGACCGTCGAGGGTCTCGGTCCACGGTCCGCTGAGGGCACGGACCGTCTCAGCGGACCGGTCCACAGCGGTGGTCTGGAGCGAGCGGACTGGTCCGCTCGCCTGTCCGGCGCTGTGGTCGTTGTGCGGACTGGTCCGCACCGTGCTCTCCGGACCGGCCGCTGCGCGGCGATGGTCCGCGGACCGGTCCGCACGAGCGGTCTGCTGGTCCGCACACGCTGGATGGTCCGTGCGGACCGGTCCGTGCGCCACCTCGGTGCGGGCGGGCTGGTGGCGGGTGATCAGGATGTAGAGGTGGACCGCGCCGGCGAGGGCGAGCGGGGCCAGGGTGGACAGGACGCCGACGGTGACGTCGCCGAGTCGCAGTCCGGCAGTTTCGGCGTGGTGCAGCTGGTTGAGCCGGATGGCGTGCAGGGCGTTGGCCCAGATGCTCGCGGCGGTTGCGGTGCCGAACAGGGCCCAGACGTAGAGCCGTGCGCGCCAGGGAGCGGTGCGGGTGAGGATCAGGGCGCGGACGCCGTAGCCGATGAAGCCGTCGATGACCAGCGGATAGAGGTAGGTGAGCAGGCCGCGGATGTGGATGGCGACGGCCATCTGCTGGAGTGCGTCGTAGGACAGGGCGCATCCGGCGGCGCCGAGGAGCAGGATGGCGGCGCGGTCCCAGTCGCCGACCGCCGTGGTGGTGTTGCCGGTGGTGGTCACGCGGCCTCGCCGAGGCTGTGGCGGTCGATGATCTGGCTCAGGCTTCCGGGCACCACTGTGGTGCCGGAGGCGGCATCGTTGGCAGGCTCGTCATTGCCGCCTGCCTCGTGCCAGTAGCGGTCGCGGTCCTCGATCTCGTTGTGTGCGTTGCGCAGCAGGTCAGTGGCCCAGTCCTGACTGACCTTCAGGGTCCAGGCGAGCTGTTCGGCGGTGAAGCCGTACAGGTAGGCGAGACGGGCGACGGCGGCGCGCTCGGTGCTGCTGAGGTGGACGTCCAGGCCGCGCAGCGCGGCGGCGACGCGGTCCCCGTCCAGGCGGTAGTCGAGCTTGTGGTGGAGAGGTCGGCGTTCGTCCTCCGTCATGCCTCCCCGGATACCGTAGAAGCTCTCGCTCTCCAGGGCGGCGTCCAGGCAGATCCGGCGGACGGGGCACTGGGCGCACAGCGCCCTGGCCTGGGCGATGTCCTTGCGGGCGCGGGAGGTGGGGAAGAACAGCCGGTCGGCGACGTCGGGTTCGAGGTCGCCGCAGGCGGCCTTGTCGTGCCAGGACTGGTCACCGAGCCGCCGGAAGTTGGAGGCGGGCGTGGCGGTGGTGGTGCGGGCGTGCATGGGAAGGTACTCCGTTCGCCCCCGAGGCGCGTGCGGACAGCGCTCAGCGCGGGGGTTCGGGTGAAGGGGGTTGCAGGAAGCGGCGAGAGCCGAGAGGAGCCAGTTAGGCGGCGATGTTCCGGCGGCGGTCGGGGCCGGTGAAGACCACTTGTTCGCACATGCCGGTCAGGCGGGAGGCGACCCGGTCGCCGATCTGTGCCCGGAGGTCGCTGATGGGCAGGTTGCTGGTGACCAGGGTGGGCAGCTGGTGGATGCTGCGCTGGTTGATCAGCCGGTAGGTCAGTTCCTCGGTCCATTCCGAGGACTTCGCGGCGCCGAGGTCGTCCAGGATCAGCACCGGGATGCGGATGATGCGGCGCAGCATCCACTCCGGGTCGACGCCCTGGCGCGGGCGCATCTCGGCGTAGAGGTCGGCGGCGGTGGTGGCGTGCCAGCGCACGTCGATGCCGGCGCCGAGCAGGCTGCGGATCGCCCCGTACGCGGCGTGGGTCTTGCCCCGGCCGGTCCGTCCGACCAGCAGCAGCGAGGGGCCGTGGGTCACCTGCCGCCGCGCGGAGAGGTTCGGCGCTTCGGCGGCGCGGGCGATGGTGTGCACCCAGGCGGCCACCCGGGGGTGGTCAGTGACCGCGTCCCGGTACAGGCGCGGGATCTGCTTCTGGGCCCGCTCGAGGGCGGGGATCGGCTCGGGGGTGTCGCTGACCGGCATCCCGGCCGGGGGCATGCCGCGCTCGGCGAAGATCCGCTGGAAGCGGGCGGCGATCGGAGCGGCCGACAAGGGCGCAGGGTCGCGGTGGTGAGGGGGCATCAGAGCACCTCCTCGTACGCCGAGTCGTCCGCCGGGTTCATCCAGGGCGTGTACCCGCCGCCTGCCCGAGCGGGCGCCTGATGGGCGGTGGCGTTCATGACCTCGTTGACCAGGCTCGGCAGCACGCTCGGGCTCAGGCCCTTCGTCCGCAGCCGCTCCATGGCGGCGCGCAGGTGCTCGGTGGCGATGCCCTCGCCGAGCAGCTGGTTCAGCTCCCGCCCCAGATGTCCGAGCACCCGCTCCGGCGGCCGGTGTGCGCAGGCGGCGACGTACTCGCCGATCAAGGTCTTGGCCGAGACGGTCGAGGGCGCGGGCGCGGTGCGCCCCGAAGGGATGGATCCAGGATCCAAGATCCTAGATCCAGACGGCGAGGGCTCGTCGAGTCCTCGGCGAGGGTTCGACGAGTCTTCGTCGAATGCGTTCTGACCTGCGGTTTCCTCCTCAGCCGTGGAGGCGGCACCCTCCGGGTGGCCGGCGGAGGGTGCTGGGG
>NZ_JAINFC010000404.1 GCF_020740835.1 Streptomyces sp. UNOC14_S4 | reverse complement strand
CCCCTCACCCCCACCGCATCGCCTATCACCACGATGCGCCGCTCCCGCAGCATCGCCGCCCGTATTTCCCCCGGAGTCGCCTCCTCACCCTTCAACGTCCCCGACCGCTCCGGACTTTCGGCCAGGGCGATGTCCTTGAGGCCGGTGAACCTGTCCGGCGAGACGAGAGCCGTGTCGCGCCGGGCCGCCGGGACGAAGAGGACCGCGTCACCCGGTCGGGCGACCCGCGCGACGCGGTCGGCGGTCGACAGGACGTCGTCGACGCGGCTGTGCGGCCCGCGCAGCCGCAACTCGACGGGCAGAAGCGCGGCGAAGGCCACCACGGCGGCCACCCCGAGCAGCGCTCCCGGCCGCAGCCGCAGCCGTAGCCGCCGCCGACGCACCCCAGCCATCCCTACCACCGCCCAGCCGACCGCAAGCCCGGCCAGGAGCGCCAGCCCCACCTGCGTGTAGAGGACGTACCGCACGAGATACACGGGCTGGATCAACGACACCAGCACAAGCGCCAGTTGAGGAACGGCCAACAACGGCAGTGCCACCGACGCAAGAGAAACGCCTCCCACCCGCCGGTGCGGTATCCGGATCCGGGCGCAAAGGCAGCCCCCGGCGACGACGAGGGCGATGCCCAGTAGCGCGGGCCAGGTCAGCGGGCGTATCCAGGACACCTGGAACGACTGGGCCCGGCTGGCCACGATCAGCGGCAGCGCCCCGGCGACGGCCGCGGCCGAGGCCATGGCCCAGCGCGTCAGCCGCACCCGCCCCGGCCGGGCGAGCGCGACCGTGAGGGCGTGGGCGGGCAGCGCGAGCAAGGAGAACCAGTTGAGCAGCGCGCCGACGAGCAGGGTCACGGCGTACGCGCCCCACCGCCACCGGGCGGCCGCGGGGCGCGGGTGTTCGAGCGCGGTGACCAGGAGCCACGTGGCCAGCGCCACGGCCGCGGTGACCAGGGCGTATGCCCGGCCCTCCTGGGCATACTGCTGCACAGGCGGGAGCAGGGCGAAGACGAGCCCCGCGCCCAGACCGGCCCACGGGTCGGCGAGCCGGGCGCCGAGCGAGGACGTGAGCGCGGCGGCCAGCGCCATGGCCAGTACGGACGGCAGCCGCAGCGTGACGAGGCTGTCCCCGAAGGCGGCGAAGAGGCCGTGCATGAGCGCGTAGTACAGGCCGTGGACGAGGTCGACCTCGTCCAGCAGGTGCCGGATCTCCCCGAGCGAACGGTGGGCGACCTGCCAGGTCGCGGCCTCGTCGCGCCACATGCTGCGCTGCCGGCCGATCCCCCACAGCCCGAGCGCGCACACCACGGCCGCCGGAATGCCGGGAACCCACCATCGCCGCAGGTCGGAGGCGTGACCGAGGGGTGTCCAGGGCCGCCGGACGAATGTCTTCCGGGCCCGGGGGACCGAGGGCGGCCGGAGCGGGGCCAGCGTCGCCATGACGCACCGGCCTCCCTTCATCTTCATCATGCTTTCACTAACTGAATAGTGAAAGCATGATGAAACAGGGACGCGGCCGAGGTCAACTGAAGATCGAATGAAAGATCGGATGAAGGATCGAACGCAGGAAGCCCCGGCGCGGACGGCTTGGGTTCCGCGCCGGGGCTTCAGGGCCCTCCTGGAGGGTGGCGACGTAGTGCGAGCGGTGATAGCCGCGTACGGCTCAGTCGGGCTTGCGGTCGACGTACTCCAGAACCATGCCGTCCGGGTGCCGGGCCACCAGGTTGCGTCCGATCGGCGTCGGCACCGGCCCCGCGATGATCTCCGCGCCGACCGCGCGGAGATCGGCGAGCGACTCGTCGATATCGGAGACGGCGATGGTGGCCGTGATCTTCCGGAGGATCGACAGCTCCCGTTCCGGCCCGCTCATCAGGAAGAAGCAGCCGACCGCGGCGACCGACACGCCGCCGCGCTGGAAGCGGAGCGCTTCCGCGCCGGTCAGACGTTCGTAGACCGCGATGGCGGCTTCCAGATCGGTGACGCACACCCTTAGCGAAGTCCCCAGAATGTTCATGGGAACAAGGCTAGTTGGCCACGCAACCGCGCCACGCAACCGCGCCACGCAACCGCGCCACGCGACCGCAGCGCGCGACCATGCCGCGCGACCGCACCGCGCGGCCGTCCGGCGGGGCCAGGGGTCACACCCGGCAGACGAGTTCTCCGTGGAGGACCGTGAACCACGCGTCCGCGTGCGTGCCCCACTCGCGCCACGCTTCCGCGATGCGGGTCAGGCCCGCCTCGTCCGCGTGGTGGCCGGTGACGGCGTGGCGCGCGTACGCCGAGGCGACCGTGCGGTCCGCCCACAGGCCGCTCCACCAGGCGCGTTCCTCCGGGGTGGCGTAGCACCAGACGGAGGCGCCCGCGGTGATGTCGGTGAAGCCCGCGGCGTGTGCCCAGGAGAGCAGGCGGCGGCCGGCGTCGGGTTCGCCGCCGTTCGCGCGGGCGACGCGCCGGTAGACGTCCACCCACTCGTCCAAGCCCGGCACGCGCGGGTACCAGGCCATGCCCGCGTAGTCCGCGTCGCGCACCGCGACGACGCCGCCCGGGCGGCATACGCGCCGCATCTCGCGCAGCGCGCCCACCGGGTCGCCGAGGTGCTGGAGTACTTGGTGGGCGTGCACGACGTCGAACGACGCGTCGGGGAAGTCCAGGGCCTGTACGTCGCCGACGGTGAAGTCCACGTTGTCCAGGGCTCGTTCACGGGCGACGGCACGGGCCCGGTCGAGCACGTCCTCCGCGCGGTCGAGCCCCGTCACGCTCCCCTCGGGGACGTGCGCGGCGAGGTCGGCGGTGATGGTGCCCGGGCCGCAGCCGACATCCAGGATCCTCAGACGGGGCGTCAGCTCCGGCAGCAGATAGGCGGCCGAGTTGGCGGCGGTGCGCCAACTGTGCGAGCGCAGTACGGATTCGTGGTGGCCGTGCGTATAGACGGCGGTGGTTCGTCCGTTCGGTTCCGGCATTCCCTCACCGTAGACGTGCCGCCCATATTCCGGGAATGGCGTCTCAATATTCGGGCACCAACCGAGGCCCGGGGCGGAGCCCCAGGCCCAGGCCCAGGCCCAGGCCCAGGCCCAGGCCCAGGCCCAGGACCAGGACCCCGGCGGAGCCGTCAGCGCACCGTCACCGGGACCTGCCGCACCGCCGGAGGCACGTGCGCGTGATGACGGCTGATGTTCTTCTCCAGGAGGGCGAGGCACTCCGCCACCCCGACGCTGTCCGCCGTGAACTCCGGGAGCCGGCCCTCGGCCTCCTTGAGGCCGGTCAGGGCGCGGTCCATCGCCGTCTGGGCGGCGAACAGGCACGGGGTGCTGTAGATCGCCACGTCCACGCCGAGTTCGGACAGCTCCGGCAGGGACAGGCGGGGGGACTTGCCGCCCGCTATCTGGTTGAACAGCAGCGGCTTGTCACCGATGACCTCGCGGACCTTGCGGATCCAGTCGACGCTGCGCACGCCGTCGACGAGGACCACGTCCGCGTCCGTCGCCGCGAGCGCCTTCGCGCGGCGCAGGATCTCCGCCTCCTCCGTGGCGTCGGTGCGGGCGACGACGACGAGGTCGCGGCGCGACGCGAGGACCATGTCGAGCTTGTCCAGGTACTCCTCCAGCGGCAGCACCTGTTTGCCGTCCACGTGTCCGCAGCGCCGTGGGCGTTTCTGGTCCTCCAGGATCACGCCGGAGGCGCCGATCGCCTCCAGGTGCTGTACGACGTGGCAGGCCGTCTCGGGGTCGACGTAGCCGTCGTCGATGTCCACGAGCAGGTGCCGGCCGGGGAACGCCAGCCGTAGCCGCTGGACGAAGGCCACGAGGTCGGGCCAGGCGATGAAGCCGATGTCCGGCAGCCCGTAGTGGGACGCGGCGAAGCCGAAGCCCGAGACGAACATGCCGTCGTAGTGCTGGGCGGCCGCCGAGGCGGAGAACATGTCGAAGACGCCGATCAGCGGCGTCGTCCCGGTTTCCGCGATGGCCGCACGTAGCCGATTGGGGTGGTTCACGGTACCCTCCGAACGTTGGGTTGCGTGGACGCGTCGAACCGGCGAACTACCTGTTGAAGCCGAGCCGGTGACGACGCGTCACAGAAAATCGTCTGGGATGCGCAGCAGGGGCGGGGCCGGGAACTCACGCTGGCGGGCGGGGGTCCCGGCCTTCGTTCGTGTTCGGGTCGGTGTAAGTGCCATCCGGACGTTAGTCAAGGAATGGTCATGCGGCAATGTTGGCAAAGTAAAAAAGAGGTTGCCGCGGTGCTTTTGAGACACGAGCGCCCCTCGCCTCGCCGACACCCCGGTCCGCGCCGACAATGGGTGCCATGACGTCCCGTACGCTGCTCGCCCGGCACGGCGAGGCCCTCGACTTGTTCACCGACCGCGTGCACGCCGTCGGCACCCGGCAGTGGGACGCGCCGACGCCCTGCGCCGAGTGGACCGTGCGCGACCTCGTCAACCACCTCACCGCCGAACAGCTCTGGGTGCCGCCCCTGCTGGAGGGCGCGAGCCTGAAGGACGTCGGTGACGTGTACGACGGCGACGTCCTCGGTGACGACCCGGTCGCCGCCTGGGACACGGCGGCAGGCGCCGCCCGCGAGGCGTTCGCCGCGCCGGGCGCGCTGCAGCGGACCGTCACGCTCTCCTACGGCCCCACCGGCGCCGATGCCTACGTCGCCCAGATGACGGCGGACGCGGTCGTGCACGCGTGGGACCTCTCCCGCGGCATCGGCGCCGACGAACACCTCCCGAAGGCGCTCGTCGACTTCACCCGCCGCGAGGTCGGCCCGTACGCCGACTCCCTCGCCGGGTCCGGCTTGTTCGCCCGTCCGGTCGAACCGCCCGAGGGCGCCGACGCGCAGACCCGTCTGCTGTCCTTGCTGGGCCGTCAGGTCTGACGCCCGGTCAAGTCGGCCTGTTCACCTCTCCGGGTGTCGCTTCTCCGGATGCTTCTTCGCGCCCTTCGCGCCGCCCTTCGCGCCGCCCGGCAGGAAGTCCTGCACCTTCGCCTTGATGCCCTGCCGCACCATGCCCGCGCGCGCCGTGTCGCCCTTGAGCACCGAGGCCGCCGTGTTCTCCATCTGGTCCCAGTCCGCGTGCGGCGGGATCGGCGGGACGTCCGGGTCCGTCAGGAACTCCACGACCGCCGGGCCCTCCGCGGCCAGGGCCTGGCGCCAGGCCCCCTCGACGTGCTCGGGGCGCTCCACCCGGATGCCGGTCAGGCCGATCGTGCGCGCGAACGCCGCGTACGACACGTCGGGCAGCTGCTGCGACGGCAGGAACTGCGGGGAACCGCTCATCGCCCGCATCTCCCACGTCACCTGGTTGAGGTCGTGGTTGTTCCACACGCCGACGACCAGCCGCGGGTCGTCCCACTGCGCGTGGTACTTGGCGGCGGTGATCAGCTCCGCCATGCCGTTCATCTGCATCGCGCCGTCCCCGACCAGCCCCACCACCGGCCGGTTGGGGTGCGCGAACTTCGCGCCGATCGCGTACGGCACCCCGCAGCCCATCGTGGCGAGCGTCCCCGACAGCGAGCCCCGCATCGTGCCGCGCATGCCGATGTGCCGCGCGTACCAGTTGGCGACCGAACCCGAGTCGGAGGTGAGGATCGCGTTGTCCGGCAGCAGCGGCGACAGCGCCCGCGCCACGTACTCAGGGTTGATCGGCTCGGCGGCCACCGCCGCGCGTCCGGCCATGACCTCCTCCCAGCGTCGCACCCCCGCGATCACCTGTTCCTGCCACGCGCGCCCCTCCTTGCGGCGCAGCAGCGGCAGCAGCCGCTGGAGGGTCGCCCGCGCGTCACCGATCAGGTTCACCTCGTACGGGTAGCGCATCCCGATCAGGTGCGGGTCGATGTCGATCTGCACCCCGCGCGCCTGGCCGTACTCCGGCAGGAACTGCGCGTACGGGAAGCTGGAGCCGATCGTCAGCAGCGTGTCGCAGCCGCGCATCAGCTCGTACGACGGTCGGGTGCCCAGCAGGCCCACCGCGCCCGTCACATAAGGGAGTTCGTCGCTCAGCGCGTCCTTGCCCAGCAGGGCCTTCGCCACCCCGGCGCCCAGGACGTCCGCGACCTCCTCGGTCTCGGCCCGGGCGCCCGCCGCGCCCTGCCCGATGAGGATCGCGACCTTCTCGCCCGCGTTGAGCACCTCCGCCGCCCGGCGCAGCGAGTCGTCCGAGGGCACCGCCTGCCAGCCGCTGCGGTCCAGGCTGGAGGGCACCATCTTCCTGTCGTGCGTGGGCGGGGAGTAGTCCAGGTCCTGGACGTCGCCGGGGACGATGACGGCCGTGGGGGCGCGGCGCGCGTAGGCGATGCGGATCGCCCGGTCGAGGACGTTCGGCAGCTGCTCGGGGACGTTCACCGTCTCCAGGAAGTCGGACGCCACGTCCTTGAACAGCGAGTGCAGGTCCACCTCCTGCTGGTACGCGCCGCCCATCGCCGACCGGTGCGTCTGCCCGACGACGGCCACCACCGGCACGTGGTCGAGCTTCGCGTCGTAGAGCCCGTTGAGCAGGTGGATCGCGCCCGGCCCGGACGTCGCCGCGCACACGCCCAGCCGCCCGCTGAACTTCGCGTAGCCGACCGCCTCGAACGCGGACATCTCCTCGTGCCGGGACTGGATGAAGCGGGGCTGGTTGTCGGCCCGCTCCCAGGCGGCGAGCAGGCCGTTGATGCCGTCGCCCGGATAGCCGAATACGTGGTCCACGTTCCAGGCGCGTAGTCGGGCCAGAAGGAAGTCCGACACTTTCTGGCTGCTCATGGGGGTGGGGTAACCGTTTTCCTTTTTCCGAAACGCTGTGCCTATGGGCTGCGCCGCTGGGCGGTGCGCCTACTGGGGTGCCTCTTGCGCTCTGCGGGCGGCTGCGGGCCGGTGGGGGCTTGTCGCGCAGTTCCCCGCGCCCCTGAAGGGGCGCGTGTCGGGGCGCCCCCGGTTTCCTGATCTGCGAAGGTAGCCGCAGAAGCGGACCACGCGGAGGATACGGATGCAGGCGAGCCTTCCGGCGCTCACGGCCGTCGCCGTGCCGGAGCGCGGACTGCCCGTGCTGCCGGAGCTCGCCGCACGCCTCGCCGGCGAGGCGTGCGGCGAGCTCCGGCAGCACGGGCAGTCCGCGCT
>NZ_JAINFC010000403.1 GCF_020740835.1 Streptomyces sp. UNOC14_S4 | reverse complement strand
CCCCTGCCCCTCCCCGGCCCTGGCCCTGGCTCGCTCGTCCGGCGCTGTCTCACTGCCGCGCCGGACGAGCGAGCCAGGGCCAGGGCCGGGGAGGGGCAGGGGTAATCATCCGCCTCCACCCATCAATCAGGTGAACAGTCCGACTTGCCGCCCTGGGGTAAGTAGGTGCGCCCTGCAGTCTTCCTGGCCGCCGCATCACCAGGAAGGCGCAGGGCTGTGAAAGGTTCCTCACTGGAAGCGGCCGTACTGGCCGACATCGCCCTCGTCCTGCTCATCGGGGTCGCGCTCACCCCCGTACGGGCCCGTCTGCGGCAACCGGCCGTCGTCGCCGAGATCGCCGCCGGGCTCCTGCTGGGGTTGAGCGTGCTCGGACTCCTGCCCGGCGACCTGCCCGGCCTGCTCTTCCCCGAGGAGGCCCGGTCGCATCTGTCGGTGATCGCGCAGGTCGGGATCGCCCTGTTCATGTTCGCCGCGGGCTGGGAACTCGACTTCCAGGCCCTGCGCGGGCGGGGGCGCTCCGTGCTCGCCGTCACCACCGCTTCCCTGGTCGTTCCCTTCGCCCTGGCGGTCGGACTGGCCCTCGCCCTCCTCGCGGTACGGCCCGCGCACACCGGCTCCGCGCCTTCCTCGCCTTCCCCGCTGCTCTTCGCGCCGTTCCTGGGCATCGTCCTGTCGGTCAGCGCCCTGTCCGTGCTCATCCGCATCATCGGCGAGAACCGTCTGGCGGCCACTCCGGTCGGAACCATGGCCACCGCCTGCGGTGCCATCACCGAGGTCGTCGCCTGGTGCGCGGTGGTCACCCTGATCACCGCCGCCCAGGGCCTCGGCACCGGCGACCTCGTCCTCACCCTGGCCCGCATCGCGGCCTACGCGCTGGTCATGACGCTCGCTGTCCGTCCGGCCCTCCGCGTGCTCCCCCTCGGTGGCCTCAGTGGCCTCAGTGGCCTCAGTGGCCTCGGTCCCCTCGGTGGCCCCGGTAGCCGCCACCGACCGCACGGCGGCCGGCCCTGGCTGCTGATCCTGGCCGTCGGCAGTGGCGTCTTCCTCTCCGCCTGGTGCACCACTCGGCTGGGCGTCCACGCCGTCATCGGTGCCTTCGCCTTCGGCCTGGCCATGCCTCGCGACGTCGACCCCGGCCTGCGCCACGCCGTCGAGGACCCGTTGCGCACCACGGGTGCCCTGCTCGTCCCTGTCTTCTTCGCCCTCACCGGTCTGACTGTCGACGTCACGGAACTCGGCCTGCACGGTCTGCTCGCCCTCGTCGCGTTCCTCGCCGTGGCCTGGGGAGGGAAATTCGCCGGAGCCGCCCTCACCGCCCGCCTCCTCCACCTGCCCTGGCGTGACGCGGCGACCCTGGGCGCCTTGGCCAACACCAAAGGGCTGAGCGAAATCATCATGCTCACGCTCGGCCGCGACGCCGGACTCATCGACGGCCACCTCTTCACGGCCCTCCTGCTCACCGCGCTGACGGCGACGGCCCTCGTCAACCCCGTCGTGCGCCACCTGACCGACACGACGGCCCGGTCCGGCCCGGAAGGGGCCGTCCCCGCCCAGCGGTACGGAACACCACGGGCCGTTCTCGAAGCGAGCGACGATCACGGCGCTTGGCGTCCGCTCGACGACGAGCCCGGCGCAGGGCGCTGACAGTCCGCTCGTCAGAGCTCGGGGCCGGTCTGCTCGTTGGGGCCAGTCCGCTCGTCGGGGTTCGGCCCGACGCCCTGTAAGGGGCCCCGTAAGGGTCGGATCAGGGTCTGCTCCGGGGACTTCCCCGGGGCGGCCGGGTACCTGTCCGGCCTACGCTCGTGCCCATGACAGCAGAGTTCTCCGAAGCAGCCTCCTGGGCCGAACAGCGTGCCTCCCACGCCGACCGCGAGAGGGTCGTACAGCGACTCCAGCAGGCGATGGTGCAGGGCCGTCTCGAACTCCACGAGCTGGATGAACGGCTCGGGCAGGCGCTCAACGCGAAGACTCATGGCCAGCTTGCCGCACTGACAGCCGATTTGCGGGGCATCGAGGGGGTGGGGGCGGGCCGGGAATCCGTTCAGGATCAGCCTCTCGTCCTCAAGGGCGGATTCCACGGTGCCGTCCGCAGAGGACGCTGGACGGTCCCGTCGCGCGTGATCGCCTACGGAGGCATGGGCGGCGTCGTCCTCGACTTCACCCAGGCCGAATGTCCGCTGTCGGCCGTCGACATCGACGTCCATGGGCAGATGGCGGGCGTCACGATCGTGATACCCGACGACTGGGCCGTCGAGACCGACCGGATCGACCCCGGCCCCGGCGGCGTCACGGACAGGACCACCCACGACCACGCCCCGGACTCTCCTCTCGTCCGCCTCACCGGCACGGGCGGCCTCGCGGGCATCGTCGTCCGCCACCCGAAGGCGCGGGAGCGGCGCCGACTGGAGCGCGAGGCGAAGGCGGCCCGGTCGCTTCCGGGCGCCGCGACCCGCTGATCGCGGCGCGGGGAGGGGACAGCCTTCAGCCGCGATGCTCCTCGCCCCGGTCGCGGATCATCGACATCAGCAGCTGGTGGGTCTCGCCGTCGGCGGCCACGACAAGTCCGCGGCCCGACCGTCCGACCGGGGCGCCGTCGATCCCGGTGACCACGCAGCCGGCGGCCCGGCACAGAGCGATCCCGGCGGCGAAATGGACGCTCCCGGAGAGGTCCCCGCCGTCCGTGACATACGCGGCGCGTTTGCCTGCGGCGACCCAGGCCAACGCCAGAGTCGTGGACACGACCCGGGGCCGGAACCGTGCCGCGAAGCCGGGCCGGGCCAGCAGATCCACGGCCCGGAAGCCGGGCGCACTGGGGAACGGCGGGTCCAGGTTGACATCCACGAGCCGGGTGGCGGGCGTGGGCGCCAGCCGGGTGTCCGCGCCGTCATGCCGTACCCGGGCGGTCTCGCCGTCGGTGAAGAAGACCTCGCCGCTGAAGGGGTCGGCCACTGCCGCCGGACCATCGCGCAGCGCCACGTTGACCGCCACCAGCATGTTGCCGACGGCGTAGTTGAGCGTGCCGCACAAGGGATCCACCAGCCACTGACGCGCGGCCTCCGCGGCACCCCGCTGCCCGCCCTCCTCGCCGAGAACGGCGTCATCGGACCGGGCGGCGCGGAGTACGCCGAGAATCGCCTCTTCCGCCTTCACATCGGCGGCGGTGGCGAAGTCCCCGGCACCCTTGTCGATACGGGTGAGCCGTTGGCCGTACATGGCGCGTACGACGTCCGCGCCCGCACGCGCCGCGGCTATCGCGATCTCGGCATCATCAGGACTCGCATACGAGTTGACCATGCGGCGCATGGTAGCGAGAGGTGATCCGTACACCGAGGTCACGGCCTCTCGACGGCCTCTCGACGGCCCGTCGGGCAGGATCGTCGGGGCGCCGTGACCTCGGCGTACCGCAGCGCGTCGGTCACTCCGCACGCGTTCCCGTATCAGACGCTTCGCGCCTCTCAGAGTCTCCGAGGCGCGCCGCCGCGCGCTCGCCGCGTCGCACCACCGGCTCGACGCCGTGGGCCTTGCCGAGTCCTTGCACCGGCATGCCGGAGTAGATCGACTCGTACGAACCGGCCGACACGATGTACGTCTCGTGCCAGATGCCGACGGCTCCCTCGCTGCCCCGTGCCCGCCGGTTGAACGCGGTCCACGCGGGGCGGTGCTGCTTGTCCCGGTCCGAGGCGTAGTCGAGCAGCTTTTCGCGGGACTCCCAGTACTGGACGACGGTGCGGTCCCTCGGGCTGCCGGCGAGCAACTGGTAGCCCAGCAGCCCGCTGTTCCCGTCGCGCGAGAGCTCCTTGAGCATGCGCGGCATCGCGCGGAGCGCGGGCAGCCAGTGCCGTACCGCCCGCCAGCGATTGATGCGCATCCCGATCAGGAAGACGACCACGTCCCCTTCGGCTGCGGCGGTGACCCGTCCCGGTATCGGCTTTGCGGCCATGACACTTCCCCCCAGGAATTATTGGATAGCGTCGCTATCCATGCTTGGATAGTGCCACTTCCCGATGAAGGGCGCAAGAAGCGCAAGAAGGGCGCAAGAGGAATGCGACTGGCGGAACTGAGCGAACGCAGTGGCGTGTCCACCGCCACCATCAAGTACTACTTGCGTGAGGGGCTGCTGCAGCCCGGCCGCAGGGTCTCCGCCACCCAGGCCGAGTACGACGACGCGCACCTGCGCCGCCTGCGCCTGGTGAGAGCCCTGATCCAGCTGGGAAAGGTGCCCGTGGCCACCGCCCGCGAGGTGATCGCCGCCGCCGAGGACGAGTCCCTGGACCGCCATCTGCGACTCGGCGCGGCCACGTGGGCGCTGCCGCACGGTCCGGAGCCCGACGAGGGCGACCCGGAGACCGACGCGGCGGGCCGCACCGCGGCGGAGCTGCTCGAACGCGTCGGCTGGCAGCACGGCCAGGAGCTCGGGGAACTGTCCCCCGCCTACCGCAGGCTGGTCGCGGCGGTCGCCGCGCTGAGGCGTCTCGGCTACCCCTGCGACCTCGCGCATCTGCTGCCCTACGCCCGGCTCGCCGCACAGCTCGCGGTCACGGACATGGACCTGGTCGAGGAACAGCCCACGGAGGCCGGGCAGATCGAGGCGGCCGTCGCGCTGACAGTCCTCTACGAGCCCGTACTGCTGAGCCTGCGCCGCCTCGCGCACGCCGAGGAGTCCGCCCGGCGCTTCATGGACGGGGGCGTGGACGACACGGACGAGGACGCAGGCGGGGGCGAGGCGTGAGACCCCCTGAAGTGCCGGGAACTCTTCTGCCCCGTAAGGCCGTTGTCCCCATGTCAGGAACAGCTCGACGAGGGGGGATGAGATGTTCGACGCGCTGGAAGACGTGTTCTGCCCCGGGCGCAAGCACATCAGGGTGGAGCGTGAGCGCCAGGAGATGTGCCTCGACGACATCGGGGACGCCGACCCCGGCCGGGGGCCGATCGACCTCGACTCGGGGTGCGTGACCATACGCCTGGGCCAGGGCTGACCCAGGCGGGGCAGCGGCGAGTAGGGCCGTGACGGCGGGGAAGGTAACGGCTGTCACTCCACCCGACGGGAGCCCGCATGGCCATCAGTCACCGCACCATCGGCACCGGCGCGCACAAGGTCCTGGTCCTGCACGACTGGTTCGGCACCAGCGCGGCCTGGGGCCCGTTCCTCGACCACCTCGACCCGGAGACCTTCGGCTACGCCTTCCTCGACTACCGCGGCTACGGCGACCGGCGGGAGGCGGCGGGCGGGTTCACGCTTGCCGAGATCGCCACTGACGGGCTCGCCCTCGCCGATGAGCTGGGCTGGGGGACCTTCTCGGTGGTCGGGCACTCGATGGGTGGCAAGGCGGCGCAGCGCGTCCTCGCCGAGGCCCCCGGCCGGGTGCGCAAACTGGTCGGGGTGGCGCCGGTCCCCGCGAGTGCCTATCCGCTGGAGGGCGACGCGTACGACCTCTTCCACGGCGCGGCGCACAGCCCGGCCAACCGGAGGGCCATCCTCGACCTGGTCACCGGACACCGGGCGTGCGGCCGCTGGCTGGACGCGATGACGGCCCGTTCGGTGTCCGTCTCCCGGCCGGAGGCCTTCGCCGCCTACCTGACCGACTGGACCACCCAGGATTTCGCGGCCAAGGTGGCCGGCAGCACCCTCCCGGTGAAGGTCTTCGTCGGCGAGCACGACCTCGCCCTGACCGCCGAGGCGATGCGCGGCACCTGGCTGGCCCACTACCCGCAGGCCGAGCTGGAGATCCTGGCCAACTCGGGCCACTACCCGATGTACGAAGTCCCGGTGGCCTTCGCGACCGCTCTGGAGGCCTTCCTGCGCGCCTGACCGCCCGAGGCGCAGGCGAGAGCCGGAGTGGCGCACACCACTTTTACCGATCTTTACGAAAATCTGACCATAGGCGCTACGGTGTTCCCCAGAGGTGATCTTGTCGGGGGGAGCACACCATGGAGCGGCTGGGCATAGGCATGGGCTGGCGCCCGGACATCGACCTGCTCGTCGAGCGCATGCCCGGACTCGACTGGGTCGAGGTCGTCGCCGAGAACATCTGCCCCACCCACCTTCCGGAATCGCTCCGGCTGCTCCGCGAGCGCGGCCTCGCCGTCGTGCCGCACGGTGTCGGCCTCGGGCTGGGCGGGGCCGGACGCCCCGACCCGGACCGGCTCGCGGCCCTCGCGGACCGGGCCGTCGCGCTGGGTTCCCCGCTCGTCTCCGAGCACGTGGCGTTCGTACGGGCCGGATCGCCGACCCTGGAGGCCGGGCACCTGCTGCCCGTGCCCCGGACCCGCGAGGCGCTCGCCGTCGTCGCCGAGAACGTCCGGATCGCGCAGGACGCCCTGCCGGTGCCGCTGGCCCTGGAGAACACCTCCGCCCTCTTCGCCTGGCCCGAGGACGAACTGACAGAGGCCCAGTTCCTCGCCGAGCTGGTCGAGCGGACCGGGGTGCGGCTCCTCGTGGACGTCGCCAACCTCCACGCGAATCACGTCAACTTCGGTGCCGACCCCGTCCGCGCGCTCGACGACCTGCCCCTGCACGCCGTCGCGTACGCGCACATAGCGGGCGGCGTCGAGCGCGACGGTTTCTGGCACGACACCCACGCCCACCCGCTGACCGAGCCGGTGCTGGACGTCCTCGCCGCCCTCCGCGCCCGCACCGATCCGCCCGGCGTCCTCCTGGAACGCGACGGCAACTACCCGATGGCACAGGAGCTCTCCCGCGAACTCGACGCCATACGCGCGGTGCTCGACTCCGGGCCGCCGGAACCCGGGACGGCCGCGCCGGGTGATGCCCGGGCGACAACAGGGGCACGCGACGACACCCCGGCGGACGCCCACCGCCCCCACCTCGCCCGCGCGCAGGGCGAGGTGCTCGCCGCCCTCACCGCCGGGGCGCCCGCACCGGAGCGCTTCGACGCGGAGCGCCTGGCCGCCGCGTCCCGCGCCCTCGCCGCCAAACGCCACGAGGTGGCCTCCCGGATCGCCCCGGAGGTGACCGAGGGCGCGCGACAGGACTTCATCGACTGGGCCGGAACCAACCCGCTGCGGGGCGGGGCCCGCGCGGACGCGGCCGCCTTCGCCCGGCACCTCCTGACCCGTGGCGGCCTCCCCGCCGCCCGCC
>NZ_JAINFC010000402.1 GCF_020740835.1 Streptomyces sp. UNOC14_S4 | reverse complement strand
CCGTAGCGCTTGCCGAGCCCCCGCGCCTCCATCGCCCAGCGGCCCCCGCCGCCGGGCGGCACTGTCCCACCCATCGCCCACCTTGCTAATTAACTAGTCAGCTAGTGGAATGAGCATTATGGATGGCCCGGCCACCTGTCAATCCCCGCCAAGAAAAGGACAAATGCGACATACTCGGGGCCTTGTCACCGAATCTGCATGCCGCCAGGTCAGCGCGCTTCTGGCGCGGGCGTTCGAGCTGGGCGAGTCGCCCTCGTGGTGCCATTGACCTTCCCCTCATGCAGCGAGCAGGGGGGTTCCCTTCATGACCGCCCAATGGCGGCCGGTAGGGTTTCACGCAGCCGCCTCCCGCTCTGGGCGGGGACTCGCACCACAGGGGTGCTGCGCGTGCTGTTGATGACCGAGCCGCCGGTCCGGCGGGCTCGGGCCTCGATCTCGACCGAGGCGTTGTGATCGGCGTCATCTTCATGCCCGCAGCGGGTGCAGGCGAAGAGCCGCCCACAGCCTGGACGGCTATCGGGGTCAGGTGTGGAACGGCGGGACCACGACCAATTCGGAGCCGTAGAGGCGGGACTTGTATTCGAGCTGGCGGCGACGAGTCCCGGGAGCATGGTCAAGGATCGACCGGTTCAACCCGGCCTTGGCCCGCACATTCCTGCCGGGTACGGCCACGGTGCCTTTAGCGCTCTTCGTCATGTTCCTCACGCGCAAGTCCTCGATACCGACCATGCCGTGGTTTTTGGCGAGATCAGTGGTCAGCTTGTGCGTGAAGTCGGAACGCCGACTCGCTTGCCTCGTACGCAGCTTGGCGATGGCTGCGATGGTGCGACGGAGCCGGTGAGAGTACCTACCCCCATTGTGCTTCTTCGCGTAGGCGAACTGGCGGGCTTTCTTCTGCTCCAGATGCTTGAGTCGCTTCTTCTCGTTCACAGTGAGGCTGGGTGGCATGACCCGTGGCTGCATCTCAGTGGAGACGAACGCCGAGGCGGCGACGCCGAAGTCCACCCCGCACATGGGCTTGCCATTCGGAGCTGCAGTCGTGGCCCCGGTGTGGACCCCGAAACTGACGTACCAGCCGGTTCCGTCACGAGAGACAGTGGCGTTCCGAATCGTGCCGCCGAGAGCGCGCGAGAGACGGAACCGGACCCAGCCAAGCTTGGGCAGCCTGACCTCAGCCCACTTCCGGTTGACCTTACGGACCGCAACGGCCTGGCCAGGAAACGGGATCGACAATCGATGCCCGCGCTTCTTCCGCACCGGAAACCGTGCCGGATGCTCCGGGTTCCAGAAATTGTCGTATGCCTGATCCAGATGTCGCAGGATTTGCTGAGCCGCTTTCGCCGGAAACGCCGCCAGCCACTCCAGCTCAGCACGCGCCTGGGTCAAGTGCTTACACTGCTCAGCTGCACGCATTGTGTACCCACGCTGCTCGTACACAAAGACCCGCTGCTCAAGAGCCACATTCCACAGAGCGCGCGCCGTATGGCCCCACGCCGTCAGCACCTTCTCATGCTCACGCGCGGGGTACAGCCGGTACCGGCGCCCCATGTCAGCCTTCATACTGCCCACCGTAGTCACCGCCTCATGACCAATGCCCTCGTAACGCGGATACCGCATTTCCCAAGGCCGTCATGTGGTAAAGGGCCGGGCGGCCCGGCGCGGTTGTCCACCGCGCACACGGGCCGCCCGGCCGGGTGTACGTCGTGCCGACGGCGGGTCAGGCCGCGGCCGCGCCGTGGGGGCGCGTGAGCCGGGAGGTTTCGGGGGCTTGCACTCCTCCGGGCTCCACCGGTCCGTACACCGTCACGCCGCTTCTTTCTTCCGCGCGCGGGGGATGAAGAGGCATACCACCGCCGCGGCCGCGGCCGACACGAGGATGAATTCCCAGCCGTGGTCGAAGGAGGTGACGGGGTCACCGCCGTGCGGCGCGGCGAGGAAGGCGACGAGGAGGGCGACTCCGAGCACCGAGCCGACCTGACGGGCCATCGTGACGACCGCCGAACCGGTGGAGAAGCTCTGCGGCGGCAGGGCCGCCACCGCGGCGCCGACCAGCGTCGGCACCACCAGGCCCACGCCGACGCCGGTGAGCAGCATGCCGGGGAGCAGACCGGCCGCGTAGTCGTGGCCGGTGTCGAGGCGGAAGATCCACCAGGCGATGCCCGCGGCGAAGAGCACGCTGCCGGCCGCGGAGACCACGGCCGAGCCGAGCTTCCGGATCACCGGGCCGATGCCCATGGCGAAGCCGGGGACCATCAGCGGGCCGGGCGCGATGGCGAGGCCGGTCTTCAGCGGGGACCAGTGCCACACCTGCTGGCACCAGAGCACGGCGGAGAGCAGCATCGCGCCGAAGGCCACGGCGAAGAGCAGGTTGGCGAGGGTGGAGGGGCTGACGGCGGGCACCCGCAGGAGGTTCAGCGGCAGGATCGGGGACGGGTGGCGCGCCGAGCTCGCGACGAACAGGCCCAGCAGGACGACACCGGCCACCAGCGAGCCGACGGTCGGGGCGGAACCCCAGCCCCAGTCCTCGCTCTTGACGAGCCCGAGGGCGATCACGGCGATGCCGAGGGTGAGCAGCATGGCGCCCGGCAGGTCGATCCGGCCGGCGTTCTCCCGGGCCGGGGTGCGCGGCAGCGCGCGGACGCCGAGGGCGAGCGCGAAGATGCCGATGGGCAGGTTGACCAGGAAGACCCAGCGCCAGTCGAGCTGGGTGAGCAGGCCGCCCGCGACGGGGCCGAGGGCCGCGGCCACACCGCTGATGGCCGTCCAGCCGCGCACCGCCGCGATCCGCTTCTCGGGCGGGGCGGCGGCGAGCAGCAGGCCGAGGGAGGAGGGGATGAGCATGGCCGCGCCGATGGCCTGGACGACGCGCGCCGCCACGAGGATCCACACCCCGGGGGCGACCGCGCAGGCCGCCGACGCGACGGTGAAGACGGCGATGCCCGCGAGGTAGGCCGTGCGGGGGCTGGTGCGGTCCGCGAGGCTGCCCGCCGGGACGAGCAGCGCGGCGAAGACGACCGCGTACGCGTTGAGGATCCAGGACAGGGATGCCAGCGAGGACCCGGAGAACTGTTCGCCGATGTCGGGCAGGGCGACGTTCACGATGAACATGTCGAGGTTGGACATCGCAACCCCGGCAACTACGACGGCGAACACTGGAGCGAAGCGGGGCTTCGTCGCACTGCCCGCCACGCCGGCGGCAGTCTGAGTCATCGCTCTCCTCGGAGGGTGGGTTGGTTTTTCCAACTCACCGGAGCATACAGCGTCACTCAGAGCTGACGTAATGTGACGTGTGCCGCTCTTACCCGCACTTCACGGGGAGTTGGGCGAATCCCCGCTGGACGATCTGGTCGCGGAAGGCGGGTTCGCCCGCGAGCGCCAGGCCGGGGAGGCGGCGCAGCACGGCGGGCAGCGCGATCTCCGCCTGCATACGGGCGAGCCCCGCGCCGAGGCAGAAGTGGGCGCCGCCGCTGAGCGTCAGCGCGTGGTTGCCCTCGCGTCCGGGGTCGAAGACGCCGGGGTCGGCGTATCTCCGGGGGTCGCGGTTGCCCGCCGCGATGAGCAGCGTGATCTTGCCGCCCTCGGGGACGGGCATGCCGAAGAATTCGGTGTCCCGGGCGGCCACGCGGTTGAGGATCTGGGCGGCGGGGTCGAAGCGCAGGGTCTCCTCGACCCAGCCGGGCGCCAGGGACGGGTCCTGCCGGAGCCGTTCGGCGTGTGCGGGGTGCTCCAGGGCGAGCCGCAGCGCGTTGCCGATGAGGTCCATGGGGGCCTCGGTGCCCGCGACCAGCAGGAGCATGAAGTTGGCGACGAGCTCCTCCTCGCTGAGGGCACCGCTCTCGTCGCGCAGCCGCGCCATCTCGCTGACGATGTCGGGACCGGGCTCGGCACGCCGCTTGTCCACCAGGTCCGAGAAGTACACGGCGAACTCGTCCATCGCGGCGTCGCCCGGCAGGAGCTGGGCGAGGTCCCGGATGGGCTCCAGGGAGGTGGTGATGGCGCCGATGCCGGCGCGGAAGCCGGGCTGTTCGGCCTCGGGGATGCCCAGCAGTTCGCCCATCACGGCCATGGGCACCCGGAACGCGAACTCCGCCATGAAGTCGACGGGGGCGCCGTCCGCGCCGAGCCCGGCGAGGCGCTCCACCAGCGCGGTGATGCGCTCCTCCACGACGGGCCGCAGGTCGGCGATGCGGCGGGGCGTGAACGCGACACTGAAGAAGCGGCGGTAGCGGTCGTGGTCGGGGTTGTTGCTGAACAGCATGTTCTTGGTGAGCCAGCGCCAGGACGAGTGCTCGCGCCAGCCGGGCAGCGCGCCGTCCTGCACCGCCGCGTCGGTGGACAGCAGGGCGGGCTCGCGCAGGGCGCGGGCGCACTCCTGGTGCCCGGTGACGAGGAGGTGGCCGGGTCCGAGGGGGATGATCGGGCCGTACTGGCGCAGGGCCTCGTAGAGGGGGTAGGGGTCGCGCTTGCCCTGCGGGGAGAGCAGGGTCGTCATCGCGGTGCCGGGGTCCATGGTCGGGGCGGACATCTCTCTCCTTGTGGTGCGGATGCGAAGGAAGCGGTACGGCGGGTCACAGGGGGGCCATGACGAAGTCCTCCTTCGTCGTGCCGCAGTCGGGGCACGTCCAGTCGTCCGGGACGTCCTCCCACCGCGTGCCGGGCGCGATGCCCTCCTCGGGCAGGCCCAGCGCCTCGTAGTAGACCCAGCCGCAGACCAGGCACATCCAGGCCCTGGTGCCGACCGCCTCGCTCGTGGTGCTCACGGGATGGTCTCCCCCGTCCTCGTTCCGTGCTCGGCGACGAACGCGGAGACGGCACTCTTCGCCTCGGGTGACATCAGGATGCCCATGTGGCCCCTGCCCGGGGCCCGTTCCAGCCGTACGTCGCGCAGGCCCGCGGCGACGGCCTCGGCCTCGCAGAACGGCACGACCGGGTCGTCGGGGTCGTGGACCGCCAGTACCGGGAGGTCGAGGCCGCCGCCGAGGCCGACGACGTCCCAGTGGCCGACGGGCACGCCGTTGCGGCGGTGCAGCTCGCGGTAGATGCGCTCGACGGTGCCGCGGGGCAGCCGTTCCGCCCTGGCCCAGCCCTCCAGTACGGAGGTGAGGGTGCAGGTCGGCGCGACGAGGGCGAGGCAGTCGACGCTCTCGTGCGGCCGCGCCGCCACGGCGCCGACCGCGGCGATCGACCCGAGCGAGTGGGCGACCACCACGCGGGCGCCGCCGAGCGCGTCGAGGGCCGCGCCCACCGCGGTGGTGTACTGCGTCATCGTGGCCTTGTCGCCCTGGTGCACGCCGTGGGCGGGCGCGTCGAACGCGGCCACGCGGTAGCCGAGTTCGCGCAGCGGGGCGACGAGGGAGTGCATGCTGGTGGAGTCGGCGCCCCAGCCGTGGACGAGCAGGGCGGTCGGCGCGTCGTCGTCGCCCCACAGATAGCCGCCGCGCACGTCCGGGTGGCCCTCGATCGTGAACGGGCGGGCGCCCAGCGGCAGCACGTTGTCGGGCCGGTGCCCCATGGCGCGGGTCCGGCTGAACACGTCGGTCGCCCAGCGGCCGCCGACGCCCGGCAGCAGGGCGCCGACGGCCGTGCGGGTGGCCCTCCCCAGCGCGGCCCTCCTCGGTGCGAGCGTCATGACGGTGCCTTCACCGCCGCCTCGCCCGCCGGCCGCGCGACCGGCTCGGCGGTCGCCGGGGCGATCTGGGCCCGGGAGAAGTCCGTGTAGTAGCCCGACGCGGTGTCGTAGAAGTGCAGCCGCCGGATGATGCGCGTCAGCTGCCCCACACGCAGCCGCTCCTCCCGGACCATGCCGGGGTACGCCTCCTTCAGCGCCGTCTGCGCCTTGCGGAGGTTGTAGAAGGGGACGACCGGGGCCACGTGGTGGGCCGTGTGGATCGAGATGTTGTGGGTGAGGAACAGCAGCCACTTCGGGTAGACGAAGTCCGTCGTGACCAGCAGCCTGCTGGCGTTGCGCGTCCAGTGCTCGTTGGTCAGGTAGGGCACGTCGCTGGAGCTGTGGTGCATCAGCGTGGTCGCGCTGAACCAGGCGTGCGTCGCGATCCACGGCGCGACGAAGTACAGGAAGAAGCCCTGCACGCCCGTGAACCAGATCAGCGGCGTGAAGTACAGGACGCACACGGCCAGGACGAACACGATCGACCTGCGGACGTCGCGGCGCGCCTCCCGCTTGGGGAAGAACGAGGGCCGGAAGCCCGACTCCCACCAGTAGTTGATGGTGCCGCCCCAGAACGCCCAGGTCCGCGTCCCGTGGTAGATCACCTTCTCGTGCAGCGGCATCCGGTCGTACAGGGCCGCCGGTACGGGCCGCCAGTCGGTGTCCAGCTCCAGGTTGTTGGTATGGCTGTGGTGCAGGTTGTGGACGTGCCGCCAGGCGTGGAAGGGATAGATCAGCGGCAGCAGGGACACATGGCCGACCGCGAAGTTGAACTTGCGGGAGCGGGAGAAGGACCCGTGCCCGCAGTCGTGGGCGATGCAGTGCAGCCCCCAGCCGCCGAGGCCCGCGATCACCCACAGCGGGAGCCGGAACAGCCAGTGCGGTGCGTAGGCCACGCCCACGAGGGCCCCGGCGTACAGCACCCAGCTGACGGCGAAGCCGAGCAGCCCGCGGGCGGGGCGGGGAGTGAAGTAGTCCTTCGGGATCGCCGCCTGGAGGCGCTCGCCCTCGATCTGCTCGGACTTGCGCAGGAATTCCCGGAAGTGGTCCCCGGGTTCCGTGGGGAAGTTGTATGCCGCCATCGTCCCGGTTCCCCTCAGCCGGTCCGGCCGGCCAGCCTGAGCTCCCGGGCCAGGTAGCCGCTCAGGTCGTCGATGGTCTGGTGCTCGTAGAGCAGGCCCGGGGAGAGCCGCCGCTCGACTATCTTCTCCAGGGCGCCGGACACCTGGACGGCGACGCGGGAGTCGAGCCCGTAGGCCTCGAAGGTCTTGCCGGTGTCGATGTCGGCCGGGGAGACCTCGATCCGCTGGGCCAGGTGCTCGATCAGCCACTGCCGGAGCGAGTCCTCCGTGAGCGGCCCTGACAGCTGTGCCGTGTCTTTCTTGCGTCCGAACATGTGCTGATTTCTCCTGCCGGGTGGGTGCGCGGGTGGATGTCGCTGGACGGGGCGGGGCGAAGAGAGTGGGAG
>NZ_JAINFC010000401.1 GCF_020740835.1 Streptomyces sp. UNOC14_S4 | reverse complement strand
CGGTGGGCCTGGGCTGCCCGCCCACCGGGGCGGCTTCCGTGGCGTGGCCCTGCTCGGCGGGCTTGTTGTGACCGGGGACGAGGAGCAGGGCGGAGACGACAGCGGCGGCGGCCACGGCCGGTGCGGCCACGCGGACGGGTATACGGCGAGCCCTCTCGCCGGCTCCACCCTCCGGCTCCTGGCGTGCCTCCGCCTTGCGCTGCAACTTCTCATGGTCGCGGACGAACTTGTTCCAGACGTCGTCCGGGACGGACGGCTGCTGCTCTTGGCTCACGGAACTGCCTGGCTTTCGGGACGGCGGCCTGGAGAGGTGCGTTCAGGTGCGTCCCTTTGCGCCGCGAGTGGTGGTGTCGGCGGAATTATGCACGGCGTGGGGGAGGAGGCGTGCGTTGAGGAGGGGGCCTTTGTGATCGATGGTTATGTCGGGGATGCCCATGTCTGCGAGAGGCGCCAGGTCCAACGGCTCGTGCGTGTTGTTGAAGATGTAGAGCTGTTTGAGGTTCGGGAAAACACGGGGCAGGTGTCGCAGACCTGCGAGCCCCTTCGCCTCGTCGAGGAACAAGCGCTCCATCTGGGGAAGTGACTCCGCATCCGCCCACCGGGTGAGGTCCTGCCTCTGGATACGCAGATCTGCGAGCGAGGGGAGGGATTTCAGAACCGTGAACTCATAAGGGTCACCCACGCTCACGTACGACAAGGTACGCAGGGCGCGACAGCGCCTCATTCCGGCCAGCTGCAGGTCAATCGACGGCCCCTCGCCAAGTCGAAGGTATTGAAGATTACGTGGCAGCACCAGATCTTGCTTGGAGCTGGTTACAAGCATCCAATCGAGCGTAAGGACCTGAAGTTTATCCATACGTGACATAGCGTCGAGGGGCCCAGGCCCCTCGAGCAGGGAGAGGTTCAAAGTGTGCAGCTCTTCGCCGTTCAACGCACCGAGGTCACCGAAGCAGTAAGAGTCCAGAATCCCCAACTCCGACAGCGGACGAGCCAGGCGGAGGGCCCTAAGGTCCACACCTTCACGGTTGTCACGGAAGGAGAGCGTCTCCAGGACAGGCGTGCCTAGATCCCTCAGGTCATCGGTCATGAGCGGACCCACACACCGCACCCACGGGCGGCCGCCGAGCCTTTTGAGCGCCAAGACCTCTGCCTTCGACTGAACGACGAATTCGAGGTCCTCCTTACCGGCATCGTCGTACACGAGCTTCCTGATGACCTCATCCGCATAGTGGTCAGTGTCGAAACGGCTCCACGCCCAGGCGAGCTGGGCGCGTACACCGAGGTAGTAGTGATCGGCGTACTCGGCCAGCAGGGGTATCGCGCGATCGTCAGCCACGGTGGTCGCCGCCACGACGACCGCACGAGCTACCTCATCCTGCTCGAGGCCGTACTTCCCCTCGGAGATCCCGTCCGGCCCTGGCAGCAGGTCGATGACAACCCGGCCCGCCGTCGCCAGCGCCTTGGCATCCTCAACGTCCCGCGGCGGAACGAGTTCGCGCGCCTCTTCAGCCACCCGGTTCCTTACGACTGGATCGAGCTCCGTCGCATGCTCCAGGCAAGCCGCAGCCAGCAGACGCAAACGTGGTCCGCGCGCGACATCGCACCTGGCGCGATCCAGCATCATCCCCAGCAACTCGGCCCGCGCCTTTGGCGACGCGTGGCCGATAGCCATGCGGAGCACGTCCTCCCACTGATCGTCGTGGGCATGGTCGACCAGGACATCGAAGTCCCATTCTTCAACCGCCGCTTGAGCACCAAGATAGTCCTGGAACGTGCGGTGGATGAAGTCCAACGTCCCGCTCGTCGGCCGACGCAGCAGACCACTGCGCAGGACAAGATGTCGCAGGATGCTCTCGGCGTCACCCCGCGCCGCGACCGAGGGCATGGCCGGCAGGGCCCGTTCGATGATCTGAACGGCCTTGCCCCACTCGATCTCCGAGCGGCCGTTGCGGATGAGCCAATAGGCGATCTTCTGCAGCAGGGCCGTCTGTTGCGCGTGCTCCAGCTCCGGACCGTCCGCGCCGACGGGAATGTCCCGCTCGCGATCGCGCCGCACGAGCAGCAGTTCGAGTGCGGCGCGGTAGAGCTCCATGCGGCCACGAGGGAGATTGCCGCGGCGGGAGCGGTTGAGCGCGCAGATCAATGCGCACATCAGCGGGTTGGTGGCGAGTCGGCCGAGGTCCGGCTTGGCGACCACCGCCTTCTTCAGTGCCGTGCCGAAGGCCCGGAGCTCCTCGCTCTGCTCCTGTCCCGCCGCCACGTGCCAGCGGTCGATGAAGGCCCCGACGTCCGTACGGCTCATCGGCAGCAGCTCCAGTTCCGTGAAGCCGGAGTCCGCGAGCCACCCTTCCCGTACAGCGGAGGGCCTGGTCGTGACGACGTACCGCGCGTCCGGGTACGCGATGAGCAGTTCCCTCAGCCATTCCAGGGTGCGGCGACGGTCGGCCTCGGGGACCTCGTCCACTCCGTCGATCAGCAGGAGCGCTCTGCCTTCGCTCAGCCAACGCGTCACCCGGCCGCGCGCGGCGGGAAGCCCTGCGAGCGGGCGGGCGACAGCCCGGAGGAACTCCTCGGGCCCCGGAAGCCCGCCGTCCACTCCGACGAGCGTACGCAGCGGCAGGAGCAGCGGTACGCAATCCCGGAACTGCTCCAGGCCGACGGGGATCTCGTCCTTCGCGGTGATCGACGTCAGCCATTGGAGCAGCGTCGTCTTGCCCGATCCCGCGGCGCCTCGCAGCAGCACGCGCGCCCGCCCGGCGAGGGCCGCCTCGGCACGCCGCGGCGCCGGAGCGGCCGTCTCCAGCAGCTCACGGCCCGGGGCCGAGAGCCAGCGCTCCCGCGGGGCCGTATCGCCACCCGTGACCTCCAGGCTCAGATACGCCGCGTCCAGCGGCCACCCCTCCCCCTCCCCGTCCGACAGCGTCAGCCCGACGATCGTCAACTCACCGGCCCGCTCCGCCAGATACTCCCGCAGTCGCCACTCGAATGACTGCTCCTCCGCCTCCAGGGACGGGGGCAGCGCCCGTGACGTCGTCCGGTGGCCGTGCTCCAGACACAAGTCGATGAATTCCGGATGCGACAGGACGCGGAACATGGGCGTGACCGTCAGCCGCCCGTGCCGCCAGCCGCCCGGGTCCGCGCAGACGACGCCGCACAGCAGGCCGCCCACGAAGACGGCCGCGCCGGACATGCCCGCCCACGGCGAGCCGCCGTCCGCCGGAGCGACCGGCGCGCCGTGCGCGCTGTCGAGCACATAGCGGCCGCCCAGCAGCCCGCTCCCCGGCTTGAGCGTGCCGACGAGCTGTTCCGTGTCCAGCTCCTCGTGCGCGTCACGGGCCACCTGCGGGAAGCCGATCGCCTGCGCGTCCCGCCAGACCAGGTCCCGGAGCCTGCCCCACACCACCGGTTCGAAGGAGGCGGCCGTCTCCGCCCCGACCAGGTCCCGCTCCGCGAGCAGCAGCGCCACGTCCCCCTGCTCGTCGTCCCGGACCCAGAGGACCCGGCACTCCACGAGACCGACACCACCTGGCACAGCCGCCCGCACGGGCTCCACCGCCACATGGGCCGCCGTCAGCACCAGGCGTGGGGCCAGCACATAGCCGCTCCCCTGCGTCCCCCGCCCCATCACCGCCGCGATGTGCTCTCGTACCGGATGCACGGCCCTCCCCCATGGACTCGTCCCGCACGTCTCGGAAAGTCAGTATCGCCCGGGCACTCGCACGCGCGGCCGGTTATCCACAGGAGCCGATGCGATCTTCTGATGAATCACCTGAATCGCCGTTCCGGCTTCGGCGGACGGCTCCCGCCGCCGCACCTGTGCCACCACCAGCGACCCCAGCACCACCGCCGCCCCCACGAGCTGCACGGCCCCCAGCCGTTGCCCCAGCACGATCCACCCCAGCGCCGTCGCCACCACCGGGCTCAGCAGGCCCAGGAACGTCACGTCCGCGGCCGGCAGTGCCCGCACCCCACGGAACCAGAGCGGATAGGACAGCCCCGCGCCCACCACCGCCAGGTACGCGTAGCCGAGTACGTTCGCGCCGCTCAGCGACTCCGAGGGCACGCCCTCGACGCACAGGGCCAGCGGCAGCAACAGTAGTCCGCCGCCCACCAGTTGCCACCCCGTCGTCGCCAGCAGCGGCGCGGGCGAGGCCCACTTCTTGCTCAGCACGACGCCCGTGGCCATGACCACCGCGCCGCCGAGCGCGGCGAGCACGCCCACGCCGTCGAGCCGGGCACCGGCCCGCAGGACGAGCAGGCTCACTCCGGCCACGCCCGCCAGACCGGTCAGCACCGTCCGCAGCGTGAGCCGCTGCCCGAGCAGCAGCGCCGCCAGCGCGGCGGCCAGCAGCGGCTGGAGCGCGCCCAGCGTCGCGGCCACGCCGCCCGGCAGGCGGTACGCCGCCACGAACAGCAGGGCGAAGAACGCCCCGATGTTGAGCGCGCCCAGCACCAGCGAGCGCCACCACCACGAGCCCTTCGGCAGACAGCGCGTGACCGCGACGAGCGCCAGCCCCGCGGGCAGCGCCCGGACGGTCGCCGCCAGCAGCGGCCGCCCCGGCGGCAGCAGCTCGGTGGTGACGAGGTAGGTGGAGCCCCAGATCATGGGCGCCACGGCGGTCATGGAAACGATCCCCACACGTTTGCTTAGCACTAAGCAAACGTAGCAGTCTTGCTTAGCGCTAAGCAATCTCTCTTAGTGGTGAGCTATCGATTAGGGTGGGGGTGTGGCAGATCAAGTCGACCGGATCCTGGCCCAGTGGGCCGCACAGCGCCCCGACCTGGACGTTTCCCCGATGGGCATCATCGGGCGCGTCCAGCGGCTCGAACGGCTGATCAGCGCCGAGATCCGGCGTACGTTCGCGCGGCACGACCTCGACACGGCCTCCTTCGACGTCCTCGCCACACTGCGGCGCAGCGACCCGCCCCACCGGCTCACCCCCGCGGAACTGATGCGCTCCTCGATGGTCACCTCGGGCGCGATCACCCAGCGGCTCGACCGGCTGGAGGCCCGCGGCCTCGTGACCCGCACCCCGAGCGACTCGGACGGCCGCGGTGTCCACGTCACCCTCACGGAAGCGGGCCGCAGCCTGGTCGAGGCGGTCCTCCCCGACCACATCGCCACCGAGAACCGCCTGCTCGCCGCCCTCCCGCCCGAGCGGCGCGCCACGCTGGCCGACGAACTGCGCGTCCTGCTGGAGGCGCTGGGCGACACCCCGCGTTGATCAGAGCTTGCGCAGCGACAGTCGCTGCACCTTGTGGTCCGACCCCTTGCGCAGGATCAGATTCGAACGACCCCGCGTGGGCGCCACGTTCTCCAGCAGATTCGGCCTGTTGATGGTGCGCCAGTTGCGGCGCGCGTAGTCGAGCGCCTCCTCCTCCGGGACCTGCGTGTAGCGGCGGAAGTAGGAGTGCGGGTCCTGGAAGGCCGTCATGCGGAGCTTCCTGAAGCGCTCGTAGTACCAGCGCTCGATGTCCTCCTCGCGCGCGTCCACGTAGACGCTGAAGTCGAAGAAGTCGGCGAGGCCCACCCGGGTGCGGCCGTCCTTGCCGGGGAGCGCGGGCTGGAGGACGTTGAGGCCCTCGATGATCAGGATGTCCGGGCGGTGCACGGTCAGGCGCTCGCCCGGGACGATGTCGTAGATCAGGTGGGAGTAGACCGGAGCCGTCACCTCCGCCTTGCCCGCCTTCACATCCGCGACGAAGCGGATGAGCGCCCGGCGGTCGTAGGACTCGGGGAAGCCCTTGCGGGACATCAGCCCGCGGCGGTGCAGCTCCGCATTGGGCAGCAGAAAACCGTCGGTGGTGACCAGCTCGACCCGCGGGTGCTCGGGCCAGCGCGCGAGCAGCGCCTGGAGCAGGCGGGCCGTGGTGGACTTGCCGACGGCGACACTGCCCGCCACCCCTATGACGAAGGGTGTTCCCGGCTGCGAACCATGGCCCTTGGTGCCCGCCTCGCCCAGGAAGGTGTTGAGCGTCCCGCGCAGCTGGCTGGTGGCCTTGACGTAGAGGTTGAGGAGCCGGGACAGCGGCAGATAGACGTCACGCACCTCGTCCAGGTCGACGACGTCACCGAGCCCGCGCAGCCGCTCGACCTCGTCCGCGGTCAGCGGCAGCGGCGTGTTCTCCCGCAGCGCGCTCCACTCCGCTCGGGTCAGGTCCACGTACGGGGAGGAGTCTGCGCGGCGGCGCTGCTGCGGCTGCGGCTGCTCTGTAGTGGTCGGCACGCCGCCCATTGTGCGCTGGGGGGCGTGCGCCCCTCACCTCCGGGTGCCGGTACCGGGCGCCCCCGTGGGCGTTCTCGTGGGATTTGGGTGACTCGTACGTGGGGCCGTCCGCGAACTTTCCATGGCGCCCCGGCCCGACCCCTGTACTTACTCCCACGTCAGTACTACGGTCCCAGCCTCCGGGCCGCGCCGCACCACGCTAGGGGCACCGTGTTCGTTCTCCGTGCAGCAGGCAGATCCGTACGGGTTTCCGTGCGCCAGTTCGTGCGCCGTGTGCGCTGCGCGCGCCCTGCGCGCCGTCCGCGCGCCCCTCGCGCCTTATGCGCTGTCGCGCCGGGCCCGCGCGACGACTTCGCCGCCGCGGTCTGCGGCGAGCTCGCCGCGGAGCTGCCGGACGAGGATCTGGGGCAGGATCTCGACGACTGCCTGGACCGTTACGAGTTCGGGAGCAAGCCGCGGTGCGAGGAGATCGAATACCTGGAGCTGCTCCAGGAGGCGATCTTTCGTATTGAGCGGGGGCGTTGATCGCCGTTGTCCCGGGGCGCCATCCGGGGTGCCACCTGAGCACCGTGCGCGCCTGCAGGCCGTGTGTGGTTGCTCGCGCAGTTCCCCGCGCCCCTTTCGGGGCGCGTTGGTCCCTTTGAGCCGTACGCTGCTCCGCATGTGCGGAATCGTTGGCTATGTGGGAGGGCAGTCCGCCCTCGACGTCGTATTGGCAGGGCTGCGGCGCCTTGAGTACCGCGGCTACGACTCGGCGGGCGTCGCCGTGCTCGCCGACGGCGGGCTCGCCGCGGCGAGAAAGGCGGGCAAGCTCGCCAATCTGGAGAAGGAGCTGTCGGACCGCCCGCTGCCCTCCGGCGGCACCGGCATCGGGCACACCCGCTGGGCCACCCACGGCGCCCCCACCGACGCCAACGCCC
>NZ_JAINFC010000400.1 GCF_020740835.1 Streptomyces sp. UNOC14_S4 | reverse complement strand
CCGCTGTTGTGGTGCGGACCCGTGGTCCGGTTGTGCCCACCCGTTCCTCCCCCAGACTCCGTCCGGGAGGTGCCCCCATGCGGAACGCCTGCCCACAACCGAGGTGATGAGTGGGTGCCGGGTGCCCCGTTGGCGCCCCGTGGGGGTCTGGGGGCGTAGCCCCCAGAAGAATTATCCAACTCACCTTCACCCCCACCCAGCCCGTCCGGCGTTTGAGGACGCGCCCGGAGGGCGCTCCCGCCGGAGGCGGTGACGGTGGGAAGCCATGCCGCAGACGACAGCGGCGGAGCCGACCGGGCCAGGGCCAGGAGGCCCTGGAGGTCGCAGGCGGCCCGCACCCGGGCCGCCTGCTCCGCGACAGCGGAGACCGCCTCGGAGCGCCGTTCCGCCACCGGGATCAGCCCCAGGTGGCGGCTCGGCGTGTGCACGGCGCCCACGCGCCGCACGGCGCCGAACACCGGTACGCCCGACTCCTCCAGCGCCTCGCGCAGCAAGAGCTCGTGGCGGTCCGAGCCGACCTTGTTGAGGATGACGCCCGCGACCCGTACCTCCGGGTCCCAGGACGCGAAGCCGTGCACCAGCGCCGCCACGGAGCGGGACTGCGACGAGGCGTCCACGACGAGGACGACCGGTGCCTTGAGGAGCTTCGCCACGTGGGCCGTCGAGGCCAGTTCGCCCTGGCCGCTCGCCCCGTCGAACAGTCCCATCACGCCCTCGACCACGGCGAGGTCGCAGCCCGCCGCGCCGTGCAGGAAGAGCGGGGCGATCCGCTCCGGGCCGCAGAGGTACGCGTCCAGGTTGCGGCCCGGGCGGCCGGTGGCGAGCGCGTGGTAGCCCGGGTCGATGTAGTCGGGCCCCACCTTGTGCGGGGAGACCGCGAGCCCCGCGTCCGCGAAGGCCCGCATCAGCCCGGTGGCGACGGTCGTCTTGCCGCTGCCGGACGCGGGCGCCGCGATGACGAGACGGGGGACGTTACGGGGGACGGTCACCACTCGATGCCCCGCTGGCCCTTCTGGCCCGCGTCCATCGGGTGCTTGACCTTGGACATGTCGGTCACCAGGTCGGCGAGGTCCAGCAGCTTCTGCGGGGCGTTGCGGCCCGTGATCACGACGTGCTGTGTGCCGGGGCGGTCCCGGAGCACCTCGACGACCTCGTCGGTGTCGATCCAGCCCCAGTGCATCGGGTACGCGAACTCGTCCAGCACGTAGAGCTTGTACGTCTCCGCCGCCAGGTCCCGCTTGACCTGCTCCCAGCCCTCGCGCGCCTTCTCCTCGTTGCTCAGCTCGGAGTCGCGCTGGATCCAGGACCAGCCCTCGCCCATCTTGTGCCAGTCCACCGTGCCGCCCTCGCCCGAGGCGCCGAGGACGCGCAGCGCGTTCTCCTCGCCGACCTTCCACTTCGCGGACTTCACGAACTGGAACACCCCGATCGGCCAGCCCTGGTTCCAGGCACGCAGCGCCAGGCCGAACGCCGCCGTCGACTTGCCCTTGCCGACGCCGGTGTGGACGAGGACCAGCGGCCGGTTGCGGCGCTGACGCGTGGTGAGACCGTCGTCGGGAACGACGGTCGGCTGTCCCTTTGGCATTACGCGGCCCTCCTGGAGCTCGTGTTCCTCACGTTGCGTACGAGCGCGGAGACGCTGTCCGCGCGCAGTTCGTCGAGCGTGACCGCCGGTCCGCGCAGCTCGCGGGCCAGTTCGCCCGCGAGCCCGAGGCGCACCGGGCCGGACTCGCAGTCCACGACCACCGACGCCGTGCCCTCGTCCGCCAGTAGCCGCGCGGCCCGCGCCGCCCGCGCCAGCGGCTCGGGGCCGCCGGTCGCCCGGCCGTCGGTCACCACGACCAGCAGCGGACGGCGTGCCGGGTCGCGCAGCCGCTCCACCCGCAGCACCTCGTGCGCCTGGAGCAGGCCCGCGGCCAGCGGCGTACGGCCACCGGTGGGCAGCCGCTCCAGCCGGGCCGCGCCCACGTCCACCGACGACGTCGGCGGCAGCGCCACTTCCGCGCCCGCGCCCCGGAAGGTGATCATCCCGATCTTGTCCCGGCGCTGGTAGGCGTCCAGCAGCAGGGACAGCACGGCACCCTTGACCGCGCCCATCCGCTTGCGCGCCGCCATCGAGCCGGAGGCGTCCACGACGAACAGCACGAGATTGCCCTCGCGCCCCTCGCGCACCGCCTCCCGCAGGTCGTCACGGCGGACGACCAGGCCGGGGCCGCGGCGCCCGCGCGCCCGCTGGTGCGGCGCGGCCGCCTGCACGGTCGCCGCCAGGTGCAGCTTGCCCAGCGTGCCCCGGGGCCGCCGGGACCCCGTCGTCCGGCCGTGCGCGGTTCGCGCCCGCGAACGCCGCCCGTCCGCACCCTCACCGATCCCGGGCACGTCGAACTTCCGCGTACGGAACGGATCGGCCGCGGCCACGGGAGCCGCCTCGCCGCCCCCGTCACCGCCGGGCACGGCCTCCGGGGACGCGTCGGCCCCGGCGGACGGTGAGGACGGTGCGGTGCTCTCCGGCCGGTCCGGAGTCTGCGGCTGCGGGGAACCGGCGTCGGACTCCTCGCGCTGGGCCGGGACGTCCGGCGTGCCCGGCCCGTCCGCGTCCTGCGGCGGCTCGCCACCACCGGGGCCGTCGTCGTCCGGGCCGTCGGGCTCGCCGGGGCCTTCCGGCTCGTCGTCCTCGCCCTCGAACTGGCCGAGGATCTCGTCGAGTTTGTCCTCGTCGAGACCCGGGGCGTCGAAAGGTGCACGGCGCCGACGGTGGGGGAGGGCCAGCAGGGCCGCCTGCCGTACGTCCTCCGTGAGGACATCCGTACGGCCCGCCCACGCGGCGAGCGCGGTCGCCGTGCGCGCGGTGACGATGTCGGCACGCATGCCGTCCACCTCGAACCCGGCGCAGACCGCGGCGATCCGGCGCAGCGCGCCGTCACCCAGCCGTACGCTCGACAGCAGGGCGCGCGCGGCGGCGATGCGCTCGCGCAGCGCCTCCTCCTCGGCAGCCCACTTGGCGGTGAACGCGGCCGGGTCCTCGTCGTAGGCGAGCCGGCGCCGTACGACCTCGACGCGCTCGTCGGGCTCGCGGGAGGCGGCGACCTCGACGGTCAGGCCGAAGCGGTCGAGGAGCTGCGGGCGGAGCTCGCCCTCCTCGGGGTTCATGGTGCCGACGAGGAGGAAGCGGGAGGCGTGACGGACGGAGACGCCTTCGCGCTCGATGTACGTCGCGCCCATCGCGGCGGCGTCCAGCAGCAGGTCGACCAAGTGGTCGTGCAGCAGGTTGACTTCGTCGACGTAGAGCACGCCCCGGTGCGCGTCGGCCAGCAGGCCCGGCTCGAAGGACTTCACGCCGTCCGACAGGGCCCGCTCGATGTCGAGGGCACCGACGAGACGGTCTTCGGAGGCGCCTACGGGCAGTTCGACCATGCGGGTCGGCCGTACTTTTCCGCTCTCCGTCTCGTGCGGACCGTCCGGGCACGTCGAATCCGGGGCGGCCGGGTCGCAGGAGAAGCGGCAGTCATTGACGACAGCGACGTGCGGCATCAGCGTGGCGACGCCACGTACCGCTGTGGACTTCGCAGTGCCCTTTTCGCCGCGCACAAGCACGCCTCCCACGGCCGGCGAGACGGCATTCAGGAGAAGCGCCAGCCGCAGGTCGTCCATCCCGACGATCGCCGTGAACGGATAAGCGGTGCTCATGCGTTGATCACTCCTTCGAGTGGCGTTGCGTTCGTGCGCTGGGTTCCCTGAGAGCGCGGCTGGCATGTTGGAGCTGTGTCCCCGCTCTTGCGGGGGTGATCCCCTCTTCGGCGAGCACCTTGTGGACTCCTTGCTGTTGTCCCCGCGTCCGCGGGGCTGTTCCGGATCACGGTGCCCCCGGCGGTATGAATCGCAAACCGCCGGGCACCCCGCCCTCGATCAGCCGCAGCAGTGCGTCCGTGTCCGCGTGTTCCTCGATCAGGTCGCCCAGCCGGTCGAGCTGTTCCTCGCGCAGCGCGGCGAACGACGTGTCGGGCGCCGGGACGAACGCGCGGCCCGCCGCCTCCGCCACGCGCCGCAGGAACGCGCGCCGGAAGCCGTCGCTCTCCAGCGAGCCGTGCCAGTGTGTGCCCCATACGGAGCCGGAGCGGCAGCCGTCCAAGAAGGGTTCGTCCCCGCCCAGCACTTCGGCCACGCCGTGGTGGATCTCGTAGCCCTCCACCCGCTCGCCCAGGGCCTCGCCGACGGGGCGGGCCAGGGTCTTCTCGTGCGCGAAGCGCACACGTACCGGCAGCAGGCCGAGGCCCTCGACCGTGCCCGCCTTCGACTCGACGTCGTCCTCGATGCGCTCGCCCAGCAGCTGGAAGCCGCCGCAGATGCCGAGCACCGGGCGGCCCTCGGCGGCGCGGCGCGCGATCGCCGCGGCGAGCCCGCGCTCGCGCAGCCATTCCAGTGCCCGGACGGTGCCGCGGGTGCCGGGCACCACGACCAGGTCCGCGTCGGCGAGCTCCTCCGCGCGGTCCACGAACCGTACGACGACGCCCGGTTCGGCCGCGAGCGCGTCCACGTCCGTGAAGTTCGACATCAGCGGCACCGCGCAGACCGCGACGCGCAGCACGTCCGCGCCGTGCGGCGGGGCCACCACGGACTCGCGCACCGCGCCGCGCAGCGACACCCGCAGGCCGTCCTCCTCGTCGATGCCCAGGCCGTGCGCGAACGGCAGCACGCCCAGGGTCGGACGGCCGGTCAGGTCCCGGAGCATCTCCAGGCCGGGCTCCAGCAGCGTCACGTCACCGCGGAACTTGTTCACCAGGTAGCCCGCTATGTGGGCCTGGTCCTCGCCGGACAGCAGCGCGGTCGTGCCGAAGAACGACGCGAACACCCCGCCCCGGTCGATGTCGCCGACCACGACGACCGGCAGCTTCGCGGCCCGCGCGATGCCCATGTTGACGATGTCCGTGCGCCGCAGATTGATCTCGGCCGGGCTGCCCGCGCCCTCGCAGATCACCGCGTCATGGGTGCGCCGCAGCTCCTCCAGGCAGTCGGTGACCGTGTCCAGCAACTGCTCCCGACGGCCCGCGTGCCGTGTTTTCCCGGGGGACGACCCCCCAGACCCCCCGAAGTACCCGCGCGCGCTGAGCTCGCCCACCGGCTTGCCCAGCAGCACCACTTGGCTGCTGCGGTCGCTGCCGGGCTTGAGCAGCACCGGGTTCATCAGCGCGCTCGGCTCGACGCGCGCCGCCGCGGCCTGCATCGCCTGCGCGCGGCCGATCTCGGCGCCCTCGCGCGTCACGAACGAATTCAGCGACATGTTCTGCGCTTTGAAGGGCGCGACCTTGACGCCCTCGCGGACCAGCCAGCGGCAGATCCCGGCGGTCACCACGCTCTTGCCCGCGTCGGAGGTCGTCCCCGCGACCAGCAGGCCCCCACCCCGTTCAGCCACCAGTGCTCCTCTTCACGGTCCTGCTCACGGTCCTGCTCACGGTCCTGCTCACGGTCCTGCTCATGGTCCTGACGAACAAGCTGCCCGCTCCGCGCCCGGCGACAGCCACGCCCAGGGCCAGCAGCGACACCCGGCGGGAGAGCCGCACCGCGCGTTCGATGTCGGCGGTCCCCACGGGCCGGTTCTCCGCGCCCAGGACGGGCCGGTGCTCGACGCGGCCCTTGTACGCGAGGGTGCCGCCCAGGCGTACCCCGAGCGCCCCCGCGAACGCGGCCTCCACCGGGCCCGCGTTGGGGCTCGGGTGCCGGGACGCGTCGCGCCGGGCCACCCGCCACGCGCCGCGCGGGTCGGGCCCGGCGGCCACGGCGAGCGCGGCGGTGAGCCGGGCGCCCGGCCAGCCGACGACGTCGTCGAGCCGGGCCGAGGCCCAGCCGAACCGGCGGTAGCGGGGCGACTTGTGGCCGACCATCGCGTCCAGGGTGTTGACGGCACGGAACCCGGCGAGGCCCGGCACGCCCCCGAGCGCGCCCCACACGAGGGCGCCCACGACGGCGTCGGAGGTGTTCTCGGCCACGGACTCCACGACCGCGCGGGCGATCTGCTGGGCGTCGAGCGCCTGCGGGTCACGCCCGCACAGGTGGGGCAGCCGCTCGCGGGCGACCTCGATGTCACCGGCGGCCAGCGCGCCCCCGATGGCCCGCGCCTCGCGGCCCAGGGAGGTCCCGCCGAGCACGGCCCACGTGGTGGCGGCGGTCAGGGCCATGTCGGCCGTACGGGAACGGCGCGCGGCGCGGGACAGCAGCCCGGCGGCCGCGGCGGTGCCGCCCGCGCACAGCAGCGCGTGCAGGGTTCCGTAGCCGCGGTGGTCGCGCCACAGCCGCTGTTCGACGGCGAGCGCGGCGCGCCCGAACGCGGCCACGGGATGGCCGCGGCGGGGGTCGCCGAAGGCGGCGTCACCGAGGAAGCCGAGGGCGGCACCGCACGCGAAACCGAGATGATCGGCGCGCATCGGCTCAGCCCGCCGTCGCGCGGTACCTGGATCCGGGGGAGCGGGGTGGTCGGCGGCCGGGCATGGCGATGTGTCCTCACTCAGGGTCCGCGCCCTGGCTCGACGTGACCGGCGACCAGAGTCTCCTGGCTCCCGGATCGGCGCCGCCCCTGCCTTCCAGCCCGTACGGGCCGTGGCTCTCCGGCTCTCCGGTGGGGGGCGCTCCCCGGTGACAGTGGCGGGACCGCGCCGGACTCGCACCGGCTTCCTCTGCTGTCGCCGTTTGGCCTCGGCAGTCCACCACGCGCTGTGAACAGGCGTCAACTTTCCCCGGGGCCGGGCGCCGGCCCGGCGGGGGCCCTGTGGAGTGGGGTTGCTGTGTGTCGCCGGGTGCCGCGTTGTTCACCGGGGCTGCGCCCCGGACCCCGCCTATTGGGGTGCGTCTTGCGCTGCGCGTGCGTCTGCGGCTCCGGTGGGGGCTGGTCGCGCCCACGCGGCGGAGCCGCACAATGTCGCAGCCCCGCGCCCCTAAATGGGGCTTCGCCCCCCCCGGGAAGAGTTCGGTCAGCCGACGATCAGGAAGATCCCGTAGCCGACGGCCGCCGCGCACAGCGCGTAGCACGCGTACGCGCCCGTGCGGGCGAGGACGCCCGCCTTCGTACCGCCGTCCGCCGAAGCGGAGGAAGCGGACGACGCGCCGACGATGCCCAGGGTGAAGATGCCCACGAGGCCCACCGTCACCACGAGGCTGACGCCGAAGACCTGGCCGAGGGCCGCCCAGTCGATGTGCATGGTGTGAGTT
>NZ_JAINFC010000040.1 GCF_020740835.1 Streptomyces sp. UNOC14_S4 | reverse complement strand
CCCTCGCCCCGGCCCCCGACCCGGACTCCATCGCGTACGTGATCTACACCTCCGGGTCCACCGGCCGTCCCAAGGGCGTCCAGGTCCCGCACCGCGGTCTCGCCGGACATCTCCGGTGGGCCGTGCGCGACCTGGCGTCGCGTGGCGGCACCGGAGCCCCGGTGTTCTCCTCCACCGCCTTCGACCTGGTTGTTCCCAATCTGTACGCACCACTCCTGTGCGGTCAGCCCGTGCACCTGTTGCCGCGCGATCTGCCTGTCACCGACCTCGGCCGGGCACTCGCCGAGGCCGGGCCCTTCAGCTTCATCAAACTCACCCCGGGCCATCTGGAACTGCTCACCCACCAGTTGAGCGGCGAGCAGGCCGCGAGCTTGGCATCCGTGCTGGTCGTGGCCGGCGAGGCGCTGCCCACCCGGCTGGCCGAGCACTGGCGATCCCTGCTCGGCGACGGCCGTCTCATCAATGAGTACGGCCCCACAGAGGCTTCCGTCGGATCCACCGTCCTGCCCGTGAGCGGCCGCCCCAGCGGCGAGAGCGTGCCGATCGGCCACCCCTTGCCGGGCGTGGCGACCCACATTCTCGACGAGGGGCTCCGCCAGGTCCCCATCGGATTCACCGGTGAACTGTACGTCTCGGGCGAGGGGCTGGCCCGCGGCTACGTGGCCCAGCCGGGGCGTACCGCCGAGCGGTTCCTGCCCAATCCGTACGGCCCGCCGGGCTCGCGCCTGTACCGCACCGGCGATCTGGCCCGGAGACTGCCCGACGGGACCGTCGACTTCGCGGGCCGTATCGACGGACAGGTCAAGATCCGTGGGTATCGCATCGAGACAGGGGAGGTCGAGGCCGTGCTCGCCGCGCACCCCGCGGTTCGGGAAGCGGTTGTCGTTGCCGATGAGTCCGCGACGGGTGACAAGCGGCTGGTGGCCTACTGGGTGGCCACGGGCGAGGACACGCCGGCGCCGGCCGACCTGTCCCGGCACTGCGCCGTGCGGTTGCCCGGCTACATGGTGCCGCTGGTCTTCACCGCCATCGAGGCCGTGCCGCTCAACCGCAACGGCAAGGTCGACAAGGGCATGCTGCCCGCGCCCGACTTCGCCTCGATCATCGCGGACCAGGGTGCCGACGCCCCCCGCGATCCGGTCGAGACCCGGATCGCCGAAATCTGGAGCGCGCTGCTCGGCATCGACGTGGGCGTACACGCCAACTTTTTCCAGATGGGAGGCAACTCGCTTCTCGCGGTCAGGCTGATCTCCCGCATCCAGGACGAGTTCGATGTCGACCTCCCCGTCCGACTGGTCTTCCAAGGGCCGACGGTCGCTGAACAGGCCGCAGCGGTCGAAGAGCTGATCAGAGCCGAAATCGCCGCATTGTCCGATGACGAACTGGCCGCAAACGCGACACTGCTGAAGGGGTACGAGGCATGACCACCGGCGAGAACACCGGAAGCGACAACAGCGCGGCCTTGCGTGACGAACTGCTGCGCCAACGCCTCGCGGGCGGTGGCCGCAGCCGTCGCAACCGGATTCCGCGGGCCGACCGGACACGCCCGCTGCCGCTGTCCTTCGGGCAGCGCAGACTGTGGCTGCTCGACCGGATCGACCCCGACACCACGGAATACCTGGTACCGCTCGCTCTGCGCATGCGCGGCCGTCTGAACGCCGATGCCTGGCAGCGGGCGTGGACGGAGGTGCAGAGCCGTCATGAGGTGCTGCGCACCCGCTATGAGACAGTCGGTGGTGAACCCGTCCAGGTCATCGATCCGGCAGGTCCGGGTGACTACGCGTTGCTCGACTTCACTGACGTACCCGAGGAAGAACGCGCCGCCCGGGCCCACGAGTTCGCGGTCGGGGAAACGCAGCGGCCCTTCCGGCTCGACCGCGACTGGCCGGCCCGGCTGCGTCTGCTGCGGCTCGCGGAGGACGATCACGTCCTGGTCGTCGCCTGCCATCACATCGCGCTCGACGGCTGGTCCATCGACGTGCTGCTGCGCGAGCTGCGCGGCATCTACCAGGCGAACGTGGAGGGACGCCCGTCCCCGCTGCAGCCGCTGACCACGCAGTACGCGGACTACGCCGCCTGGGAACGGGCGCACCTCGCGAACCGTGAGAGCTTCGGCAACGCCCTCGGATACTGGCGGGGCAAACTGACGGGTGCGGCCCTGCTGGAGCTGCCCACTGACCGGCCCCGCCCGGCAACCCGGGACTGGTCGGGTGCGATGGTGCCCTTCGCCTTGGAGGGCCCGCTCGCCGAACGGCTACGGGAAATCGCCCGAGAGCAGGACACCACTCTCTACGCGGTGCTCCTGGCCGCTTTCAAGGTACTGCTCCACCGCTACACCGGTGAGCGCGACATCAGTGTGGGCTCTCCAGTCGCCGGACGTGGCCGCCCGGAGGTGGCCAACCTGGTCGGCTTCTTCGTCAACACCCTGGTGCTGCGCACCATGTGGGCGGGCGACCCTGCATTCGAGGAGCTGCTGGGTTCGGTACGTGACACCGTCACCGAGGCACTCGTACATCAGGAGGTGCCGTTCGAGCACCTGGTCAATGAGGTGCAGCCGGAGCGCGATCCGTCCCGGAGCCCCCTGTTCCAGGTGATGCTGGGCCTGCGCAGCACAGGATCGTTCGAGGCCACTCTGCCCGGCCTGACGATGAGCGAGTTCCCGATCAATGTCAAGTCGTCCCGATTCGACCTCACACTGTTGATGAGCGAGCGGCCCGATGGGTCGCTGGACGGCGAATTCCTCTTCCCCACAGTACTGTTCGATGCGGCCACGGTGGAGCGTTTCAGTCGTCACTACGGTCGGCTGCTCGCCTCGGTGGCCGCCGACCCGCATGCCCGCCTCTCCGAGCTCGTCGTCCTGGACGGGGACGAGATCGCCCATCTGACACCGACGGCCGGTGCGGTGCGCGGCGATACCGATGATCACGGCGTCCGTCTGTGTCTCCATGAGGCCTTCGAGGCACAGGTGCGAGCCACCCCCGATGCCATTGCTGTGGTGGCCAGGGGGACCGAGCTGACCTACGCTCAGCTCAACGCACGGGCCAACCGTATAGCCCACCATCTGCGCGCCGAGGGCGCCCGTCCGGAGACCCTGGTCGGTGTGTGCCTGGAGCGGGGCGAGCACTTGGTCCCGGCCTTGCTGGGCATCCTCAAGTCCGGAGCCGCTTACCTGCCGCTCGACCCGTCGACTCCTGCCGAGCGGCTCCGCTTCGTCCTCGAGGACACGGCCGCGCCGATCGTCCTCACCCAGAGCGAGCACGAGGAGACGGTTGCGGGAATCCATTCCGGCACCACCGTCGTACTGGACCGTACGGACCTCGGACACCTGCCGGACGCCGACCCCGAGGCTGTCGCCACCCCCGGCAACCTCATTTACGTGATCTACACCTCCGGCTCCACGGGCCGGCCCAAGGGTGTGTGTCTCACCCATGCGAATGTGGCGCGCCTGCTTGCCACAGCTGACGAGCACTACGCGTTCTCGGACACCGATGTGTGGCCGCTCTTCCACTCCTACGCCTTCGACGTATCGGTGTGGGAGCTGTGGGGATCGCTGTTGTACGGCGGTCGCCTGATCGTCGTGCCCTTCGACATCGCGCGGTCGCCCGAGGACTTCCTGGATCTGCTCGTCGAGCACCAGGTCACCGTCCTCAACCAGACGCCCACAGCGTTCCGCTCACTGGTGGCTGCGGCTGCCGAAGGCGATCCGCGCCTGGACCGGCTGGCGTTGCGTGCCGTGGTCTTCGCCGGCGAGAAGCTCGAGATGGCTGAGCTGCGACCGTGGGCCGACAGAATGGGTCTCGACCGGCCCGCGTTGCTGAACATGTACGGCATCACCGAGACGACCGTGCACTCGACATTCCACCGGGTCGTCAGGGACGATCTCGACCCACAGGCGGGCAACCCCATCGGCCGTCCGCTGGAGGACCTGCGCATCTACCTTCTCGACCCGGACGGCAACCTCGCCCCGACCGGGGTCCCCGGGGAGATCTACGTCGGTGGGCCGGGCGTCGCTCGGGGCTACTTCGGCCGACCGGACCTGACCGCTCAGCGGTTCGTGCCCGATCCGTTCGGTCCGCCCGGCTCGCGCCTCTACCGCAGCGGGGACGTCGCGCGTCGCCTGGCGGACGGCAGCCTGGAATTCTCCGGGCGCATCGATCACCAGGTGAAGATCCGTGGATACCGCGTCGAACTGGGGGAGATCGAGGCGGCCTTGGCGGAGGACGCCGGCGTCCAGGAAGCAGTGGTGATCGTTCGGGAGGACGCCCCCGGTGACCGCAGGCTTGTCGCCTATGTCATCGCCGCCGAAGGCCACGACGTGCAGCCGGACGAGTTGCGTGGCCGCCTCGGGCGCGTTCTGCCCTCGTACATGGTCCCCGCGGCCTTCGTGGCCCTGGGAAGCATCCCGCTGACCGTCAACGGAAAGCTGGACAAGCGGGCCTTGCCCGCGCCCGGCAGCACGGCGCTGGCCACTGGGGACCGGTTCGTCGCACCCCGCACCACCGACGAGGAGCGAGTCGCGGCGGTGTGGCGCGAGGTGATCGGCTTGGAGCGGATCGGAGTGGAGGACGCGTTCTTCGATCTCGGCGGTGATTCCGTGCTCGCGGTGGCCCTGACCGGCGCGATGCGCACAGCCGGGTTCGACGTCGCGGTCCGTGACATCTTCGAGTACCGCACGGTCGCCGGGCTGTGCGAGTTCCTCTCAGGGCAGCCCGCGCTGGCGCAGCAGGACGACCCGGTCGCGCCGTTCGCGCTGATATCCGCACGGGACCGGGACCTGCTGCCGACGGGTGTGATCGACGCCTATCCGATGTCGGGTGTCCAGCTCGGCATGGTGGTGGAGATGCTCGCCGACAACGGCGAACGCAACTATCACAACGTCACCACCATGAAGATCACCGACGATGCCGGGTTCTCGGCGGAGGCGTTCCACCGGGCCGCCCAGATCGTCGCCGAACGCCATGAGAACCTCCGTACCTCCTTCGAGCTGACGCGCTACTCCCAGCCGTTGCAGCTCGTCCATGCCTCCGCCGAAGTTCCCTCAGCCGTCCACGACGTGCGCCACCTGGACGAGGCGGACCAGGACTCGGCGATCCGGCAGTGGATGGCCGAGGAGCGCGAGCGGATGTTCGACCTCGCCAAGCCGTCACTGCTGCGCCTGACCGCACATCTCACCGATGATCGCACTTGGTGGTTCTCGATCACCGAATGTCACCCGGTGCTGGAAGGCTGGAGCTACCACCAGCTGCTCATGGAGGTGCTGCACCTCTTCCGAACGCTCCGTGAAGGCGGCGTGATCGAGCCGGCCGAGCAACCGTCCGTACGCTACGCCGACTTCATCGCCGCCGAACAGAAGTCGCTGGCCTCCGAGGAGGACAAGGCGTACTGGCGGGAGACCGTCTCGGGCACCCCGGCACTGCGCCTGCCCACCGACTGGCACGGCGACCTGTCGGCGCCCCGCGAGACCTACCGCACCGGCGTTCCCTTCCATGACCTGCTGGATGAGGTCAAGGCATTCGCCGCGCAGAGCAAGGTATCCCTCAAGAGCGTGCTGCATGCGGTTCACCTCAAGGTGATGAGCATGATCACGGAGGAGGAGAGCTTCTTCTCCGGCCTCGTGTGCGACACCCGTCCGGAGTCCGAGGGCGCGGACCGGGTGTACGGCATGTATCTGAACACGGTGCCCTTCGTCTTCGAGCGTTCCGCGCGGACGTGGACGGAACTGGTCCAGAGGGTCTTCGCCAAGGAGATCGAGATCTGGCCGCACCGCCGCCACCCGATTCCCGCGATCCAGCGGGCGGCGGGCGGCGAGCGCCTCATCGATGTGTACTTCAACTACATCGACTTCCATGTCGTCGACACCGAACTGGTCGACTACATCAAGACGATCGACATCAGCCCCAACGAGTTCTCGTTGCGGGTGACCACTCAGGCGAAGCACTTCTCCATCACGGTCAACACACACATCATCAGCAAGACGCATGCCGATCGACTGACGCGGATGTACCGCTTGGTACTGGAGACGATGCTGGCCGATCCTGACGGCGACACGGCAACAGTGCCGCTGCTGCCTGAGGACCGCCTGCTGATCGATTCGCTGAACGCGACGGACGCCGAGCGGTCGGCCTCCACCGCTCATGAACTGGTGCGCGCGCAGGCACGGTTGCATCCGGACACCGTCGCGGTCGTAGGTGCCGACGCTGAGCTGACGTTCCATGAGCTCGACGAGCGTTCGGACCGGATCGCGGGGTACCTGCGCGGGCTCGGTGTGGGCCCGGAGACCGTGGTCGGTGTACTGCTTGCACGTACCCCGGATCTGCTGGCCGTACTGCTTGGCATCTGGAAGGCGGGCGGAGCCTATCTGCCGCTCGATCCGTCATTGCCGGACGACCGGATCGCGTTCACTGCCGACGACGCGAACGTGCTGACCGTGATCACCGACGGCGGGAACGCGAACCGGGTCGAGAGCCGCGTTCTGGTAGACGAGGCGCTGGCCGGACCCGCGCTGTCACCGGAACCCGGGGACCCCGACCGGCTCGCGTATGTCATCTACACTTCCGGCTCCACGGGCCACCCCAAGGGCGTCACCATCACGCACGGCGCGTTGAGCAACCTGTTGGCAGCCATGGACGGACTCGTGGGCGCCGAGGTCTGGCTTGCCTCGACCTCGTTGTCGTTCGACATCTCCGGCCTTGAACTCTTCCTGCCACTCACCACCGGGGGTCGGGTCGTTCTCGCGACCGGCGCCCAGGCCAGGGATGGCGCGGAACTGGTCGGCCTGATGCGCGCGCACGGTGTCACGCACGTCCAGGCCACTCCGTCGGGCTGGAAGATGCTGCTGGAGGCCGGCTTCGACGGGCCGGACGTCGTCGCCCTCGTGGGCGGTGAGGCACTGCCCGTCGCCCTCGCCGGTGAACTGCGCGCCCGCACCCGGAGACTCGTCAACGTGTACGGGCCCACCGAGACCACCATCTGGTCCCTGGCCTGGGAAGTGCCCCAGAAGACCGACCGTGTGGCCATTGGGCGGCCGATCGCCAACACACGGATCCATGTCCTGGACACCACGGGCCACCGTGTCCCGGTCGGTGTCGTGGGTGAACTCGCCATCGGCGGTGCGGGTGTGGCACGCGGATACCTCGACCGCCCCGCACTCAGCGCCGAACGGTTCGTCACCGATCCGCACGGCGGTGATGGCGACCGGCTGTACCTCACCGGTGACCTGGTCAGGGTCCGCCCGAACGGTAATGTGGAATTCGTCGGCCGTCGCGACGGCCAGGTCAAGGTCCGCGGCCACCGAGTCGAGCTGGGCGAGATCGAAGCACAGTTGTTGCGGCATCCGGGGGTGCGTGACGCCGCCGTGGTCGTGTGGGGCGAGGACGCGAGAATTCTGGTCGGCTATGTCGTCGGCGAGGCCGAGGGGCTGGAACAGTACCTGGCGGCCGTCCTGCCCGCGTATATGGTCCCGGCGGTCTACGTGACTCTGGACGCTTTGCCGCTGAATACCGCGGGCAAGGTGGACCGGAAGGCGTTGCCGGCGCCGAGCCGTTCGCCCGAGCGCAGCTACGTCGTTCCCCATACGGCCGACGAGCAGCGGATTGCCGCGATCTGGGCACAGAGCCTGGGCCTGGAACAGGTCGGCGCGGAAGATGCCTTCTTTGAACTCGGCGGTGACTCGATCAAGGCGATCAGCTTGGTCGGAACCCTTCGTGCGGCGGGATACGACCTGTCGGTTCGCGACATCTTCACCCACCACACAGTGGCTGGACTCGCCGCGCACCTCACTGGACACGCCAGGGTGGCCGGACCGGAGACCTATGTCGAGCCGTTCGCGCTCACACCCGAGGCCGACCGCTCGGCCCTGCCCAGCGGTCTCGTCGACGCCTATCCCCTCTCGCAGCTCCAGCTCGGTATGGTCGTCGAGATGCTGGCGCGTGACGGCGAGCAGCTTTATCACAACGTCGAAGCCTTCCGGATCCGCGATGGCGTGCCGTTCTCGCCGGAGGCACTGCGCGAGGCGGCCCGCATCATCGCCGAACGCCATGAGATCGTACGGACCTCCCTCGACCTGACGTCGTACTCGGTGCCCCTGCAGCTCGTGCGCGACAGCGCCGAAATACCATTGGCCGTCCACGATGTGCGTGGTCGTGGCGAGTCCGAAGTCGCCGGGGTCGTAGGTGAGTTCATGGCGCTGGAGAGGGCGCGGCTCGTCGACATCGCCGCCGCACCGCTGCTGCGGCTCGCCGTCCACATCGGCGATGACGACAGTTGGTGGCTGACGGTCGCGGAGTGCCATGCGGTCCTGGACGGCTGGAGCCATCACGGTCTGCTCTCCGAACTGATCGCTCTCTATGCCGAGGTGCGCGATGGAGTGGAGGCGAGGCCATATGCGCGTCCCGTCGTGCGCTACGCCGACTTCGTGGCCGCGGAACTGGCCTCCATCGGCTCTCGGGAGGACAGGCGGTACTGGGAGAAATCGGTGATGGGAGTGCCGAAGCTGACCCTGCCCGAGGGCTGGGGAGAGCAGGGCGGCACGGGTACGGCGTTCCGGGTGGAGGTGCCCTTCCGGGACCTCGAAGAGGAACTGCGCTCCCTGGCCTCGCGATCGCGTACGTCCTTCAAGAGCGTGCTGCACGCGGCCCATCTGAAGGTGATGAGCGCGATCACGGAGGAGGACGCCTTCTTCACCGGGCTCGCGTGCGACGCGCGCCCTGAGGCGCTTGGTGCGGACCGGGTGTACGGCATGTATCTGAACACGGTGCCGTTCGTCTTCGAGCGTTCCGCCCGGACCTGGACGGAACTGGTTCAGCAGGTCTTCGCCAAGGAGATCGAGATCTGGCCGCACCGTCGCCACCCGCTCCCCTCGATCCAGCGGGCGCTCGGATCGAACCAGTTGATCGACGTCCACTTCACCTATCTCGACTTTCACGCGTTCGACTCGGACCTGGTGGACACGGCCGAGGCCATGGGCGAGGGCGGTACCGAGTTCGGGCTCGCGGTGACCACCGCCGGCGGGAGCATCACGCTGGCGACGAATACTCGTGCGTTGAGCCGGGCGAATGCCGACCGGCTGGCACAGATGTACCGCGCTGTCCTGACGGCGATGGCCGCCGATCCTGATGGTGACGCGACGGTGGCGTGTCTGCCGGACGGTGAGCGTGAGCGTCAGCTCGTGGAGTGGAACGGCCGTAGTGCCGCTCGTCCGGCGGGGAGTGTTCTCGACGCGATCGAGAGTCAGGTCCGTGCCACTCCCGGGGCTCCCGCGGTGGTCGCGGGGTCGGACCGTCTGAGCTTCCGTGAGCTGGACGAGCGGGCCAACCGGCTTGCCCATCACCTGCGTGAGCTGGGGGTCGGTTCCGAGAGCACGGTGGGCGTGCTGGTGGATCGCGGGCCGGAACTGCTCGTGTCGTTCCTCGCGGTGTGGAAGGTCGGCGCGGCCTACGTTCCGCTCGACCCGGCGTTGCCCGCCGACCGCATCGACTACATGCTCGCCGATTGCCGCGCGCCCGTTGTGATCACCACGGGGGCTCTCGCACCGGCCCATCAGGGGCGTACTGTGCTGCTCGACCGGGACCGGGAGGCCATCGACGCTCACCCGGCCACGTGCCCGGAGCGCTTCTCCGCCCCCGAGACAGTGGCGTATGTGATCTACACCTCCGGTTCCACCGGTCGTCCCAAGGGCGTTCAGGTCACTCACCGCGGCCTGGAAAACTACCTCTCGTGGGCTGTCGAGGAGTACGCGAGCCGAGGGACCGGGGGCGCGCCGCTGTTGTCCTCGACGGCCTTCGACATGGTCGTCCCGGTGTTGTACGCGCCGCTCATGACGGGCCAGCCGGTGACCGTCTTCCCCTCGGACTTCCCCCTGGAGGACCTGGGGCTGCTCCTGCTGGAGTCCGGCCCGTTCAGCTTTGTGAAGGCCGCGCCCGCGCTGCTGAGCCTGCTCACCCAGCAGCTGGGCCCGCGCCAGGCGGCCGAGATCGCCGGAGTGACGGTCGTGGGCGGCGAGGCCTTCCCGACGGCGCTCGCCGCACGCTGGCAGCGGCTCGCCCGGGGCGGCCCGAGGGCCGAGCTCGTCAACGAGTACGGCCCCACCGAGGCCACCGTCGGCAACGCGGTGTACTTCGCGGACGGGACGGAGAGCGGTGAGCAGCTCCCGATCGGCCTGCCGATCCCCAACACCACGATGTATGTGCTGGACAAACACCTGAGCCCGGTGCCGATCGGTGTGACCGGAGAGCTGTTCATCGGTGGTGACGGGCTCGCCCGTGGCTACCTCGGCCGTCCGGAGCTCACCGCGCAGCGGTTCGTCCCCGACCCGTACGGTCCGCCCGGTGCCCGTCTCTACCGGACCGGCGACCTCGCGCGGCGGTTGCCCGACGGCAACGTCGACTTTCTCGGCCGGGCCGACGACCAGGTCAAGATCCGTGGCTTCCGCGTCGAGCCCGGCGAGGTCGAAGCCGCGTTCACCTCGCACCCGGGGATCGGGCAGGCTCTCGTCGTCGCCCGCGTCAATGCCGGGGACAAGGACCTGATCGGCTATGTGGTGCCGGCTTCGGGGGCCGCGCCCGACGCCGGCGAGCTGCGCGAGCACCTTGCCGCGAGGCTGCCCGCGTATATGCTGCCCGCGGCCACGGTGGTGCTGGACCGGATCCCCCTGACCCCCAACGGCAAGGTGGACCGCGCCGCGCTCCCCGAGCCCACCTGGGGTTCGCAGGAGGAGCGCCTCACGCCGCGCACCGCGGAAGAAGAACGGATCATCGGCGTATGGCGCCAGGTGCTCGGCCTGGAGAGGGTCGGTGTCGAGGACAGCTTCTTCGACCTCGGCGGCGATTCACTCAAGGCGGTCGGCCTGGTGGGAGCGCTCCGTGCGGCCGGGTTCGACGTGTCGGTGCGCGACGTGTTCGCCCACCGCACCGTGGCCGCCCTCGCTTCGTCCCTGGCGGACGGGTCCGGAGCAGCGCACCCCCGGGAGCTCACGGCCCCGTTCGCGCTCGTGCCCGAGAACGATCGGCAGTCCCTGCCGACCGGGTTGGCGGACGCTTATCCGGTCTCGCAGATTCAGCTCGGCATGCTGGTGGAGATGCTCTCGGGGGACGGCGAGCACAGCTACCACAACGTCATTTCCTTCCGGATCAGGGATGGCAGGCCGTTCGCCGAGGAGGCGCTGCGAGAGGCCGCGGCGATCGTCTGCGCGCGCCACGAGGTCCTGCGCACCTCCTTCGAGTTGGGCGCCTACTCCGTACCCCTGCAGCTGGTGCACGAGTCCGCCGAGATCGCGGTTTCGGTACGCGATCTGCGGGGCCTGTCCGAGCCGGAACAGGAAGGCATCCTGCGGGAGTTCGCCGAGACGGAGCGCTCGACCCTGTTCGACCTCGCCACTGCCCCGCTGCTGCGGCTCGCCGTCCACAGCGGGGCAGAGGGTGCCTGGTGGCTGACGGTCACCCACTGCCACGCCATCCTGGAGGGGTGGAGCTACCACTCGCTGCTCAACGAGCTGATCAGCGTCTATGAGCGGATACGCGACGGTCGCGAAGCGCCGCAGGACGAACGTCCCGAACTACGCTATGCCGATTTCATCGCCGCCGAGGTGGCCTCACTCGACTCCGACGAGGACCGGCGGTTCTGGCGGCATGCCGTGGAAGGCGCGGCCAGGCTGTCGTTGCCGACGGGCTGGGGCGACGACAGCGAGCCGCCCGCCGCCTTCCGCGTGAAGGTTCCCTATCACGACATGGAGGAGGGCCTGCGGGGCCTGGCCGCGCGGTCGCGGACGTCTCTGAAGAGCGTGCTGCACGCGGTTCACCTCAAGGTGATGAGCATGATCACGGGGGAGGAAAGCTTCGCCTCCGGCCTGGTGTGCGACGCGCGCCCTGAGGCGCTTGGTGCGGACCGGGTGTACGGCATGTATCTGAACACGGTGCCGTTCGTCTTCGAGCGTTCCGCCCGGACCTGGACGGAACTGGTCCAGGAGGTCTTCGCCAAGGAGGTCGAGATCTGGCCGCACCGTCGCCACCCGCTCCCCTCGATCCAGCAGGCGCTCGGTACGAACCGTCTTGTCGATGTGTGGTTCAACTACCTCGACTTCCGCGAACTGGAGTCCGAGATGGTGGATCTCGAGGAGATACTCGGCGAGGGCACCAACGAGTCGAGGCTGTCGGTCACCACCGCCTCCGGCCATTTCACGCTGGCGACGAATACTCGTGCGTTGAGCCGGGCGAATGCCGACCGGCTGGCACAGATGTACCGCGCTGTCCTGACGGCGATGGCCGCCGATCCTGATGGTGACGCGACGGTGGCGTGTCTGCCGGACGGTGAGCGTGAGCGTCAGCTCGTGGAGTGGAACGGCCGTAGTGCCGCTCGTCCGGCGGGGAGTGTTCTCGACGCGATCGAGAGTCAGGTCCGTGCCACTCCCGGGGCTCCCGCGGTGGTCGCGGGGTCGGACCGTCTGAGCTTCCGTGAGCTGGACGAGCGGGCCAACCGGCTTGCCCATCACCTGCGTGAGCTGGGGGTCGGTTCCGAGAGCACGGTGGGCGTGCTGGTGGATCGCGGGCCGGAACTGCTCGTGTCGTTCCTCGCGGTGTGGAAGGTCGGCGCGGCCTACGTTCCGCTCGACCCGGCGTTGCCCGCCGACCGCATCGACTACATGCTCGCGGACTCCCGGGCCCGTGTCGTGCTCACCCAGCCACACCACGCGGCGATCACTGAGCGCTTCGCCGGAACGACGCTCACCACAGCCGGTGAGGGCCGTCCCACGACTCCCCCTACCCGGGACACGGCCGACCCGCGGTCCTTGGCCTATGTCGTCTACACCTCCGGGTCGACCGGCCACCCGAAGGGCGTCCAGGTTCCGCACCAGGGCCTGGCCAACTACCTTTGGTGGGCCGTCGAGGAGTACGCCGCCTCCGGTACCGGTGGGGCGCCGCTGTTCTCCTCGGTCGCCTTCGACATGGTCGTCCCGAGCCTGTACGCCCCGCTGATGCAGGGCCGGCCGGTCACCCTGTTGCCGAACGACTTCGCGATGGAGGACCTGGGCCAGCTGCTCTCCGAGGCGGCGCCGTTCAGCTTCGTCAAGATGACCCCCGGTCATCTTGACCTGCTCACGCATCAGCTCGACCCCGAGCGCGCGGCCGGGCTCGCCCCGCTTCTCGTCGTGGGTGCGGATGCCTTCCCCGTTCACCTGGTGGACCGGTGGTACGAACTGGTCGGCGAGGATGCCGGAACGGCACTGCTCAACGAGTACGGCCCGACCGAGATCTCGGTCGCCAACAGCACCTGCACCGCTGAACGGCACTCGGCGGCCGACGCCGTTCCCATCGGCCTGCCGATCCCCAACACCACGATGTATGTGCTCGACCCCCATATGGAGCCGGTACCGATCGGCGTCACCGGTGAGGTGTACGTCGGGGGCGACGGGCTCGCCCGTGGCTACGCCGGACTGCCCGGGCGCACCGCGAGCTCCTTCGTTCCCGATCCCTACGGTCCGCCCGGTGCCCGTCTCTACCGGACCGGCGACCTCGCGCGGCGGCTGCCCGACGGCAACGTCGACTTCCTCGGCCGCGCCGACGACCAGATCAAGGTGCGCGGCTACCGCGTCGAACCCGGCGAGGTCCGGTCCGCGCTGGTCAGCCACCCCCGGGTCCGGGACGCCATCGTCGGCGTCCACCGCGGCGGCTTGATCGCCCACTGCGTGCCGGAGGGCGAGGCGCTTCCCTCGTCCGAGGAACTGGCGGCACACTGTGGCCGACAGGTTCCCCCGTACATGGTGCCGGAGGTCTTCATCGCCACGGACCGGCTGCCGCTCACCCGGAACGGCAAGGTGGACCGCGGGGAACTGCCCTCACCCGATGCGGCCGTGACCGACACGGAGAGGAAGAGGACCGAGCCGTGCACCTCCACTGAGGAGGTCCTGGCCGAGGTGTGGCGTGCCGCGCTCGAACTGCCCGATGTAGGAGTCCTGGACGACTTCCACGCGCTCGGCGGGCACTCGCTCACCATGGTGAGGGTCGTGGCCCTGGCCAGGAAGCGCGGAATCGAGCTGAGCCCGCGCGACATCCTGGAGTGCCGCACGATCTCCGCGCTCGCCGGCCGGGTCGACGCGTCCCGGCCGGAGCCCGCGGCGGAGTCCCTGGTATGGCTGACGGACGGCCAGGGCGACCGGGCGCCGCTGTTCGTACTCCATGCCGAGGGCGGCAGCGCGCACTGGTTCGTGCCGCTGGGACAGAAGCTGGACGGTGAACGGCGGTTGGGCGCCTTCGAGGCACGGGAGACCGGCACTGTTGAAGAGATGGCAGCTCGGTACGTCACCGAGCTGCTGGCGGCACAGCCGCATGGCCCGCACACCCTCTTGGCCTGGTCGGCCGGGGCCACCTGGGCCTGGGAAGTGGCCCGTTTGCTCGGTGAAAGGGGCTTGCCGACACCCACGCTCGTCCTCGTCGACCCGCTGGCCGACCTGGAAGCGACGGACTCATATGCACCCGGGCGTGCTGAGAACATGCTCGACGTGGTCGACCAGGGTACGCTTTCCGAGCTGTCCGAAGACCTGGAGACCTGGCGTGTGTTGAGCCGGGCAGCAGCCGAGTACCGCTACGCGCCCACGGTCGCGGCCGTGCACCTGGTGGTGACCGACGAGTGTGCTTCCGGGACCCACTCCGTCTCGCGTGGGCACGAATACGAGAAGTATCTGGCCCGGTGGGCAGAGCTGGCGGGCAGCGGGCTGCGGGCCGTCCGGGTGCGGGGGAGCCACGAGGGTGTCCTCGCGGCTCCGGGGATCGACCAGATAGCCGACCTGATCCGTGAGGTGATGGGGAGTTGACGGTACGAACCGATGAGGAGGCGCTGCCCGCGCTGCGCGCCAACCGTGACTTCAAACTGTTGTGGACCGGTGCGGGCGTCTCCTTCATCGGTTCCCGCGTCAGCGTCATCGCGTATCCGATGCTCGTGCTCTGGTTCACGCGGTCAGCGGCCGACGCGGGCGTGGTGGCCTTCTGCGCCAACGTTCCGTACATCCTCCAGCTCCTCGTCGGGGGGCTGGTGGACCGGCTGGACCGCCGGCGGATGATGATCGCTTGCGACATCGGGCGTCTGGTGATGGTCGGCAGTCTGGTGATCGCGCTGGCGTTCGGCTGCTTCCGGCTGCCGCACGTGGCTGTCGTGGCCTTCGCCGAGACCAGTCTGACCATCCTCTACCGGATCGCCGAGCGGGCCGCGGTGCGCCATGTCGTCCGGGCCGAGGACCTGCCGTCGGCGTTGTCCCGCAATGAGGCCCGCGAGCGTGCGGCGAGCCTTCTCGGACAGCCGGTGGGAAGTCTGCTGTTCGCTCTCACCCGCTGGGCGCCCTTCGTTTTCACGATGGCCGCCAATCTGGTGTCCCTGTCCACCCTTCTGCTGATCAGAAGGAAGTTCCAGGAGGACCGTGCGAAGGCGACAGGTGGTGTCAAGGCCTTCGTGGGCGAACTGCGGGAGGGCATCGTCTGGGCCTGGCGGCAACCCTTTGTGAGAGTTCTGGCTGGTCTGATCGCGGGTGGCAACATGCTGTTCGCGGCTCTCAGCCTGTCCTTGCAGTACATCGTCCGCGACGGCGGCGGTTCCAGCTCGGACATCGGGTTCACCATCGGGCTGATCTTCGCGGTGTCGGGTGCCGGCGGCACACTCGGCGCGCTCACTGCCTCGTGGTGGATGGGCAGGACCTCCCTGGCCGCCATCGTCATCGGCTGCAACGCGGCCTGGGCGGTGCTGATTCCGCAGGTCGCCTATGTGCGCAACCCGGTCGCGCTCGGCTTGTTGTTCGCCGGCATGGGTTACGCGGGTGCGCTGTGGAACGTGGCCGCCGCCGTCTATCAACAGCAGGTGACGCCCGACGGTATGCAAGGCCGGGTGCTGAGTGTGGCGACCCTTGTCGCCTTCGGCGCGGTGCCTTTCGGGTCACTGGCCGGCGGCATCCTGCTCGATCACTTCGGCGCGTGCCGGACGGTGCTCGGTCTGGGGGCGGTCATGGGCATCCTCGCGCTGACCGCGGCCGTCAGCCCGGCCGTACGGAAGCTGCGTCTGGCCTGACAGGGCGCAGCAGTCGCATTCAGGGCGGCGGGACCGGTTTTCACCGGCCCGCCGCCTTCGGCTGTCCCGGGGCAGACTCCGGCCGTCCGTACGCCTTCAGGCGGCCGGGGTGGTCTCTGCGTCCGCCAGCCGGGCCCGGCGCAGCCGCCCCGAGAGTCGTTCGCCGTCGATATCGGCGGCCACGGAGTGGAACACGCCGGAGGACTCGGCCACCCAGAAGCCGTCATGGACGAGCACGCGCTGGGCTTGTACACCCTTGCGTGACCATCCTCGTACGAACTTCACGTCGGGCGCCTCGGCCTCCGGCGGCAGCTGTCCCCAGGCCACGGCCCAGGAGCCTGCGGAGGTGCCACCGCGCCAGGCCCCGCGCAACGGAGTGAGGCCCAGGCACGTCGTGGTGCACACGTCGACCAGGAGTGAGCCGATGCGGACCTCCAGCGAGGTACGGCCGCGCCGTGCCCGCTCGGCCTGGACGTGGAGTCCGCTGGCGGGGAGGTGAAGGAGGGGCGGCATGGGTGGACCCTTTCGACGCAGGAACGTACATGGGGAACACGGGTGTTGAGCACCGAGTGGCCGCTCGGTGCGATGTCCTGGGTCGACTATTGACGCCCTCCCTGACACATGTCAACATCTTCTTACATGCGTAAGAGGAAGTGACGATGAGTCACGTAACCATGACAGGTGACCAGTTGCTGAGGATGCTCTCGGCGCTTGCGAACCCGCATCGGCTACGGATCGTGGCGGCGCTGGCGGGCGGGCGTAACTACGTCAGCCAGCTGGCGCGTGACATGGGAATGAGCAGGCCTCTGTTGCACATGCATCTACAGCGTCTGGAGGCTGCGGGGATCGTCACCGGGGCGCTCGAAGTGTCGGATGCGGGTAAAGCCATGAAGTACTTCGAAGTGACTGAGTTCGGAATGAACTTGAACCCATCGCTGATCGCCGAGCTTGCCCCGACCCTCAGTGAAGAAAGCGTGAAGGCCAAAGAATGAACACCTATACGTCGTCGGGCAACAAGACCTTGATGACGGTGATAGCCGTCATCCTGGTCGCTGTCGCCTACGCCGCCGTCAAGATCTACCAGGCCCGTGCGGCGGCCAGTAAAGACGGCTATCGCGAACTGCTGGAGCAGATCAGCGCTCTGCAGGGGGAATTGCTGGGCGAGGTCAACGACATCAAGCTGCGCTTGTCCGCCATGGAGAAGATGATGCGCGAAGTCGAGTAGGGGAACTCCGGACCGCCGAGCGGCCACTCGCCGGTCCGGTTTGTTCCCTCGCCGCCCGTCCCTCCTGATGTGCGTACTCCCTCCACGGAAAGAGTTGTCCTGTGCTGCTCCGAAACAGACTCTTAGCTCTGCTCGTTCCCTGTGGCCGCAAAGCCAAATGGGTCGTGATCGCGGCCTGGCTGATCATCGTGTTCATCGCCGTTCCGATGGCGGGAAAGCTGTCCGGTGCCGAGAAGAACGACTTCACCCAGGCGTTGCCGTCCGGCGCCCAGTCCACTCAGGTCGCCGAACTCGACTCGCGGTTCAAGGGCGGTAACGACTTATCCGGGGTTGTTGTCTACGCTCGCGACAAGGCGCTCAGTGCCGCCGACCGCGCCAAGGTGGCTGACGACCGCGAGCGGTTGGCGGAGATCACGGGTCATTCGGTACCGCCCCCTTCGGCATCCGCGGATGGCCAGGCCCTCACGCTGGCGGTGACACTTCCGTCGGATGCCAAGTCCGGCGCGATAAAGAAGGTCCGTACACAAGCAGAGCAGAACCTTCCGGACGGCCTCGATGCCCGGCTGACAGGCGCGGCAGGTGAGAAGCTCGATGGCCAGGACGCCTTCGGCGGAGTGGAGTCGACGCTGCTGTACGTCGCCGCCGGCGTGGTCGCTCTGCTGTTGCTTTTCATCTATCGCAGCCCGGTGCTGTGGATCCTGCCGCTCATCGTCGCCGGAGTCACCTCTCAGGTTGCCGAGGCAATCGTCTATCTGCTGGCACGTCATGCCGGCATGGTCGTCAACAGCCTGGGTGCCGCGATCCTGCTTGTCCTCGTCTTCGGCGCGGGCACCGACTATGCCCTGCTCCTGCTGTCCCGGTACCGGGAGGAACTGCGCCACCAGGACGACCGGCACGAGGCCATGAGGGCGGCCCTGCGCAAGTCGGCCCCGGCCGTGATCGCCTCGGCGGCCACCGTCTGCCTGGCTCTGCTGTGTCTGACCGTCGCGGAGCTGAAGTCGAATCGGTCGCTCGGGCCGGTGGCCGCGGTCGGTATCGTCTGCGCCCTGGCCGCTACTCTCACCCTGCTCCCCGCCCTGCTGGTTGTCTGCGGGCGTTGGGTCTTCTGGCCGGCCGTCCCCCGCCCGGGCACGCGTCCGGCAGCGAAGCGTACGGTCTGGGAGCGCCTCGGCGCGGGAGTGGCGGCACGTCCCCGCGTCTCCTGGATCGCCGCGGCCTTGGTGCTGTGTGCTCTGGCCCTTGGCGGAACGGGTCTGCGGACCGGACTCGACTTCAAGCACGTCTACCGTTCGGAACCCGGATCGGTCGTCGGACAGAAAATGCTGGCCGATCACTACCCGGGCGGCTCGGCCCGCCCGGCCAGGGTCATCGCCGACGCGGCGGCTGCCGGCCCGGTGGCCCAGGCGCTCGAGGTCGAAGGCGTGGCCAAGGTGTTGCCGCCGAAGAAATCGACCGACGGTGCGCTCGTCAGCATCTCCGTCGTGATGACCGACCCGCCGAACAGCTCCGGGGCCGAGAGCACCATCGACCGCATGCGAGCCTCGGCTGCGGTCAAGGTGCCCGACGCCCATGTACGGGTCGGCGGGAGCACCGCCGCCACCCTTGACGTGGCCCGTGCCCACAGCCACGACCGCAAGGCCGTGATCCCGCTCGCGCTTGCCGTCGTCTTCCTCGTCCTGGTCCTGCTGCTGCGCTCTCTGATCGCCCCGCTGCTGCTCGTGGGAGCCGTTGTCGCTTGCTACTTCGCGACACTCGGAACGAGCTGGCTGCTGTTCCAGCATGTACTCGGCTTCCCCGCGGTGGACGCCTCGCTGGTGCTGTACGGGTTCATCTTCCTGGTGGCCCTCGGTGTGGACTACACCATCTTCCTCGTGGACCGCATGCGCGAGGAGACCGCACTCTCCGCGCCGCGCGAAGGAGCGTTGCGCGCCTTCCGCGCCACCGGCGGTGTCGTTGTCAGCGCGGGCGCGGTGCTCGCGGCGACCTTCGCGGTGCTCGCGGTCCTGCCGCTGGTGGCCATGGCCGAGATCGGCGTGATGGTGGGGCTGGGCGTACTCCTGGAGACGCTGTTGGTGATCGCTGTGCTGGTGCCCGGAATCGCTCTCGACCTTGGCCGCTGGTTCTGGTGGCCCAGCAAGCTCGCCCGGCCCACGGGCGGCTCCCGGACCCATGGTGGGTCGCGTGTAAAGAAGGAATATAGCGACGACCGGCAGGCTCCCACGGGGGATCCTGTTCAACTGTAGGGAGTTCGTTCATGTTCAGCCGCCGTTATGTCCTCCTGCCCGCTGTGGTGGCCACTGGGCTCCTCTTGGCCGGATGTTCTGATTCCGGATCCGTCAAGAGCACCACGGCCGACGCTCAGGTCAAAGAGAAGGTGAACTCGGTGGAGATCAGTGGGGCCCGGCGGGGCACCGTCGTGATCAAGGCCGGTGACGGTCCGGAGGTCAGCATTCACCGCACCGTCCATTACCGGGACGATGCCGAGCCCAAACCCACGCAGCATGTTTCCGATGGAGCCCTCACTTTTACCCGGGGCTGCGACAACTGCTACATCGACTACGAGCTGACCGTGCCGGCCTCTGTCCAGGTCAAGGTCAGCAGCAGCAGTGGCAAGGTGGACGTACGCGGTGTGGCAGCGGCGGACGTCAAGACCAGCTCGGGCGCTGTCACGGTGGCTTCCATCGCGGGCGTCCTGAACGTCGGCACCTCCTCCGGGAGCATCACCGGAACCGGTCTCAGCGGACCCTCCGCCAAGATCGGGACGTATTCCGGGGACACCAAGCTGGACTTCACCAAGGCTCCGGGTGAGGTATCGACGGACAGCACCTCCGGAAGCGTGCGCCTGAAGGTACCGGGAGGCCCGTACCGCGTGGAGGTGCGCGGCACCTCGGGGAAGCGAGAGATCAACATCCCCACGGACCCTTCGGCCAAGTCGGCACTGAAGTTCAAGGCGACATCCGGCGACATCGAGGTGTCCGCCGCCTGACCCGCCTCCACAAGCCACTACCTCACCCCCGACACACGGCACCGGTGCACGGCACCGGTGCCGTGTGGTGTGTTCCGACGCAGGGCGGCGGAATCCGGCGACATAGCGTGCGCATAGATGGCGTATAGAAAGCGTCCGCAGCATGGATGGGCAGGCTGCAGCCCCATGGAGTGGGGCCGCCGAGCGGCCACTCGGCGGCCCAGTGGAGGAGCATCACCGCGCCTCTCGGCGCGTCCTGATGTGCGTATAAGCCTCCGTGGCTCAGGGGACCATTCCGCCCCGCCTCGTGGCAAGTGCGGAGCCCGACCGGTAGAGAGGACGACCTCGCTCATGCCCGCTGACTTCATCGACATCGTCTCGGCTCATGCCCGGACGGCACCCGAGCGCCGGGCGATCGTCATGGTCCGCCACAATGGCCGGGGAGTCTCCGAGGAGGCACTGACATACGGAGAACTCGACGAGGCGGCACGCACCATCGCCGTCAGGCTGGCCGAATACTGCTCGCCCGGCGACCGGGTGCTCCTGCTCTACCCCACCGGTCTCCACTTCGCCGTCGCCTTGCTGGGATGCATGTACGCCGGAGTGGTGCCCGCTCCCGCCCCGCTGCCCGAGGGCACCAGGCATCATCTCAGCCGCACGACCGGTATAGCATTGGACACCGAGGCCAAGGCCGTCCTCACGGATGCTGACAACCTTCCGGGCGTCACCGCATGGCTGGAGCGTGACGGACTCACTGCTGTGTCCGGCATCGCGGCGGACACCCTGTGGGCGGATCCCGCCGAGCTCAATGCCTGGCGACGCCCGGAGCCCGGGGACCTCGCCTTTCTGCAGTACACCTCGGGTTCCACCAGCGACCCCAAGGGCGTGATGGTCTCCCACGTGGCGCTGCTGGCCAATCTGACCCTGATCCGGGACCAGATGGGATTTGACGCCCGTACAAGGTTCAGTAGCTGGCTGCCGATGTACCACGACATGGGCCTCATCGGGCTGTTGCTCGAGCCGCTGTTCCTGAGTTCCACCACCTACGTCATGTCCCCGATGGACTTTCTCAAGCGGCCACAGCTCTGGCTGCAGACGATCCATCGCCATGGTGTGCACGTGAGTTCCGCGCCCAACTTCGCGTACGACCTGTGCACACGTCGGCTCTCCGACGAGCAGATCGCCGAACTTGATCTGTCCGGCTGGACCCATGCGTGCAATGGAGCCGAGCCCGTCAACGCACAGACCCTGGCCCGTTTCACGGAGCGCTTCGCAGCGACCGGGTTCCGAGCCGAAGCGCTGCTGCCCTGCTATGGAATGGCCGAGACGACGCTCTTCGTCGCGGGAACCCCGGCCGATCGAGCCCCGGTGATCACCCACGTCAACGCCGGCCGTCTGGAGAAACATGTCTTCGAGCCCGACGCCGACGGTGTGCCGCTGGTCAGCAGCGGGCTCGTCGAGGGCTACGACCTGCACGTTGTCGACCCGGAAAGTCATGAAGTCCTCGCTGACGGATACGTGGGAGAAATCTGGGTGCGTGGGTCCAGTGTGGCCCGTGGCTACTGGAACAACGAGGATGCCACCAGGCGGATCTTCCAGGCCCGTACTTCCGATGGCGAGACGAATTTCCTGCGCACCGGCGATCTCGGCGTGCTTTACGAAGGGCAGTTGTACATCACTGGTCGCATCAAGGAAATGCTCATCCTCAACGGTCGTAATGTCTACCCGCACGATGTGGAACGTGAAGTCGCCACTGGGCACGAAGCGTTCGGTGGACTTGCCGGAAGTGTTTTCACCGTGCCCACTCCCGACGAGCGGATTGTTGTCGTGCAGGAAGTGCGGGCCCGTAGTGAAAGCGATTTGAGCGCGCTCACGGCCCTGGCGAGCAGGATCGTCGCGGAACACCTGAAATCTTCCGTATCCAACGTCGTCCTCGTGCGACCAGGGAAGGTCCGTAAGACCACCAGTGGTAAGATTCAGCGCTCGCTCATGCGGAACCTCTTCATGAATGGCGAACTGGAAGTATTGCACGAGGAGTTGGACCGCCAGGTGCGGGGTCGATACCGTGTCCGGGAGGTCGCATGAGCACGGAGTACGATCCGGTCGCTCTCGCCGACGACTTCGAGTGCGCCCTCGGCGACCCGAACGACTCCGCCAGCGTCTTCACCACGGCCCGGTCGCTCGCCCTGGACGCCGGGGAGGAATTCCCCGAGGAAATCTACGCCGAGCTCGACGCTCTGGGGCTCCCCGAGCACTACGTTCCCCGTGAGTTTGGCGGCAGACTGGGAAGTTATGAAGAACTGTTCCAGATCATGCGCCGTGTCGCCGGCCGGGACCTCACCGTCGCCATTGGTCATGCGGCCACCTATCTTGGCACCGTCTGCACATGGGTTGGTGGCACGCCGGCACAGGCACGCCATACGGCCCGGGAGGTCATGGCCGGGACCGTGCACTCCTTCGCGCTCACCGAGCGCGACCATGGCAGCGACCTGCTCGCCGGCGACCTGAGTGCCTGGGCCGTCCCGGGCGGATATCGCCTCGACGGCGAGAAGTGGCTCATCAACAACGCCACCCGCGGCACACGGCTGTGCGTGCTTGCCCGCACCGACGGGGCCGGTGGCAGCCGCGGTTTCAGTCTCTTCACCGTCGACAAGCGTGACCTCGATGCCGATACCTACCGAACGCTGCCCGCCGTTCCCACCCATGGCATTCGGGGTACCGACATCAGCGGAATCTCCTTCACCGGCGCGCAGGTTCCCGCTGGAGCGATGATCGGAGCGCCCGGCACGGGCGTCGAGACCGCCCTCAAGAGCCTGCAGCTCACCCGTACGCTCTGTGCCGCCCTTTCGTCGGGTGCCGCCGACCATGCACTGCGTATCGCCCTGGATCACGGCCTTGGCGCTGACGCTGAGACGTCGGTGATTCTCGCCGACGCTTATGCGGACCTGCTCATCGCCGAGGCTGTGGGTATCGTCGGTGCCCGGGGAATCCACTCCCTGACCGGCGAGTTGAATGTGCTGTCCGCCGCCGTCAAGCACTATGTGCCGACCAGTGTGGACGCGATGATCAAACGGCTGGGCGCGGCGCTGGGAGCCGAGGCGCACGTCACGGACGGCCCCTTTGAAAAGGTCGCCCGTGATCACAGCATTGTCGGAATCTTCGATGGCAACTCCGTCGTGAATCTGCTCGCCCTGATCCATCAGTTCCCCGTGCTCGTGCGTGGCCGCAAGCGGCAGAAGTATGATGCGGCAGGGCTGGCCGAGGCCGTTACACTCACCGGAGCACCGCCTGCATTCCGGCGTGAGAAGTTGTCCCTGATCTCGTCTGCCGGATGCAGCGTGATGCAGGCGCCCGATCCCGGCGGTCCTTACGCAAGCGAACTGCAAGAAATTGCTGATGAGCTGTACGAGGACATGGCGCGTGTGCGGCCCTCCGCACGGGACACCCGGCCGGAGGCATTCGAACTCGCCGAACGCTTCACGCTGCTCTTCGCCGCTGCCGCATGCCGCCACCTGTGGGCATACAACCGTGAACTATGGGCCGACTCAAGCTGGCTGGAGGCATGTCTCTCCCGACTGCTGCGGCGGCTCGGCCGCGATGCCGGGGACAGCGGTGTGCTGTCGCCCGACCTGCTTCGCCGATACAGCGCGGGCGAGCGCCTTTCCCTTCTGCCGGTCACTCGGACCCCGACAACGGAGGCGCGATGAACGCCCGGCTGGACGAAGCTCTCGGTGACCCGCTGGCCCCCGGCGCCCTGCTGAACCCGGCGGCCGTTCTCGCAGCGGACGAGCGGCACGAGCCGTTCACCGCAGCCGACGCGGTGCTGCGCGCCCACCTGCCTCTCGACGCCTTCATACCCCGGTCCGGTGACGGGCCGCCGATCCCCCCGGGCCGCCTGATGGAAATGGGCCGGTCCGTCTTCCGGCACGACGCCGGGCTGGCCGCTCGCCATGGGATTCCGGGCCTTGCCGCGGCCCTCGATCTGTGGACCGCCGTCGGCACCCTGCCCTCGTCCGGCCATGTCGAGCGCCTGCTGGCCGGGGCGACGGTCGTCGTCGGAGGCGGGACCTACCTGCACGGAAGCAGCACAGGGCCGCTGCTCTCCGGAGAAGCCCGGCTTCTCGGCACAGCCCACGATGGACTCGCCGTCCTCTCGGTGCGCACCGAGGAGGGACTTCGCGGGCGGCTGCTCATGGACCTCGCCCGACTGGATCCGGGCCGGAGCAGCCTCGGCCCTGAGCAGGAGCTGAGCGGACTGCGCGGCTGCACTCTGCGAAAGCTGACTTTCCAGGACTGCCCGCTGCCCGCCGACACCACGCTCGATGTTCCCCTCCGGGGTGCGTTCACCCAGGCACTGCTCCCGGCCATGGCCATCGGCACCCTCGACACGCAGCTGCGCGTTGTGCTGCGCTTCGCTCGTGAACGGGTCATCTATGGACGCCCCGTGGCCGAAATCCCGCATTCCCGTTCCCTGTTGGTCAATGTCTTCCTCGACCTATTGATCTGCGATTGCCTCACCGGTATGGCCACCGAACCCGCCTCGACGGCCGAGCTTGTACCGGCCTTGCTGCGAAACGCGGGGAATGAGCTGAGCATGCTGCTCGGGGCCCGCTCGTACCTACGTGAGGGTGATTACGGGATCTTCCAGAAGCACCGGAGGGACCTGTCCGTCCTGCTCGCGCTCGGATTCATACCGCCCGCTCCGGCCCACCCTGTGCATACCATTCTCGACTTGCCGGTTCCGGAACAACTGGAGTCGCTGCGCACCCTGTTCAAGGGAATGGACTCCGACAAGCGATACGGGGCTGTGACAGCGGCAGCGGCGGCGTGCCTCACGGTGTGGCACACCCATCGCGGGGAACCGTTCCTCGGGGAAACCGACTGGCTGGCCGGAGCGTGGCGCCGGCTTGCCACTCGTCTGGGGCGCCACCCCCGTCCGCTCGCCGATGAAGCCCGTGACCGGATCTTCGCCGAACTGATCCGTCGCGCGGACCACAGAGAAACTTTCGACCTTGCCGGTCGCCCCTTTACGGGCTGACCATCATTCGTACAGACACCAGGAGTACTCACCCATGTCCCCGGACGCAAGCTCTCTTGACGACATTCGCAGCTGGCTCATCGAGCGCATCGCCTTCTACCTCGAGGCACCTGCCGAATCGATCGATCCCGTCCGCAAGTTTGTCGAATTGGGGCTTGACTCCGTATACGCCTTGACCATGTGCGGTGACATTGAGGACCACTTCGACATCGTGGTGGAACCGACGGTGGCCTGGGACCACCCCACTGTCGATACCCTGGCCGCGCACCTGCACGGTCAGGCGGGCAACCGATGAGTGCGCTCCCGGTTTCGGTCGGGCAGGAAGCCCTCTGGTTTCTCCATCGCATGGCTCCGGACAGCTCGGCGTACAATGTCGCCGTCGCCGTGCGACTGCGCGGCCGCCTGGACATCAAGATGCTGCGTCGCGCGCTGACGACGGTCGTGGATCGTCATGAAATCCTCCGTTCAGCCTTCGTCGAAGAGGCTGGTCGCATCCGACGCCGAGTCGGCACGGCCGAGTCCGTACTCCTGGGTGTACGGGACCTTGGGGCCGTTGCGGAAGAGGAACTCCGTCGCACGGTCGGTACTTTGACAAGGGCGCCATTCGCTCTGGAGAAGGAGGTGTTCCGGGCGGATCTGCTCCGCCGAACCGACGACTCCGTGCTCGTCCTGACGGCCCACCACATCGCAACGGACGCTTACTCCCAGGGCATTGTGCTGCGTGACCTGATCGACGCCTACGAGGCCGGCGGACGCAACGATCCGAAGCCGCTCCCCGCCACTTGGGACGACCATGTGACGATGGAGCGCGATACCTTGGAATCGCCGCGCGGCGCCGAAATGGAGGCATATTGGCGGCAGGTTCTGTTGGGTGCTCCCCACGTGTTGGAACTCCCTGTCGACAAGCCGCGGCCGTCCAGGAGGTCCCTCGAGGGCGCCACCCATGAAGTGCGACTTCCGGACGCCCTTGTGGCGCGGTTGCGGGAGGTGTCGTTCGGCAGGGGCATCACTCCCTTCGTCTTCCTCATGAGTGTCTTCCATGCCACGCTGTTCCGCTACTGCGGGCAGGACGACATCCTCGTCGGCTGGCCTACGACGACCCGTACCGGAAGCCGGACTCGTAATCTGGTCGGCTACTACGTCAATTCGCTCGCTCTGCGGTCCAGGTTCGAGCAGCACACCACATTTGTCGATATCTTCGACTCGCTCGATGAGCAGGTGAAGAAGGGGCTTTCTCACGTCGGCTACCCCTTCGCGCTGCTCCCCAGAGCAGTCGGCCTGTCTCGCGACCCTGGCCGCCCACCCCTTACCCAAGTCGCCGCGACCATGGTGACGACGAGTCGGCTTGACCCTCTGGCCGATATGCTCGCGGCGGGTGAGGCGGCAGAACGAGAACTGGAGTTGGCCGGGCTGCGTCTGTCGGCATTCGATGTGCCTCAGCAAGAGGGGCAGTGCGATCTGTCCATGGAAATGCTGCAGAGCAGCACTTCTTTTCGGCTGTCCTTCCGTTATGACATCCATCTCTTCGAGCGTGTGACCATCGAACGATTCGCGCGCCACTTCCTGCGCCTGGTGGAAGCCGCACTCTCCGACCCGGCTGTACCCGTCTTGAGCGTGTCCCTCGTTGACGCTGCAGAACGATCGAGGCTTCTCTCTCTTGGCGCAGGCGCGGCCTAGACGCTTCTTTTTGGCCAGCTGGCTTGTTCTGCCGCTGATACAGCGAGCGCCTGTGATCAGGCGAGATCCGCGAGAAGCGCGGGCAGAGCCACTTCCTCCTCGACACGTACCCTGAGCTCGGTCAAGGCCGGGGTCAGGGGCGGGTCCCAGGGCTGGCTCTTATACATAT
>NZ_JAINFC010000004.1 GCF_020740835.1 Streptomyces sp. UNOC14_S4 | reverse complement strand
CGTACGGGCCGGTACTGAGCACCGTCGTGCATGCCGCCGGACTCCTGGACGACGGCGTGCTCGAGGCCCTGACGCCCGGGCGACTGACCACGGTGCTGCGGCCGAAGGCGGACGCCGCCTGGAACCTCCACGAGCTGACGGAGCGCCTGCCCTTGTCGCGCTTCATCCTGTTCTCCTCGGCGGCCGGAGTGCTGGGCACCGCGGGCCAGGCCAACTACGCCGCCGCCAACACCTTCCTGGACGCGCTCGCACACCACCGCGCCGCCCTCGGCCTGCCGGCGCTCTCCCTCGCCTGGGGCCCGTGGGCGGGCGGGGAAGGAATGGCGGCACGCACCGCCGCCCCCGACCGGGCCATGCACGGCGTGCTCCGCGCCGTTTCCCCGGCGCAGGGCCTGGCGATGTTCGACGCCGCCCTGGGCAGCCGCGAACCGGTGCTGGCTCCGCTGCTGCCGGCCCGTTCCCTGCGGGCGGGTGATGCGGGCACTGCGGACGCTGCGGGCGCGGGCACTGCCGGGCAGCCGCTGCCGCCGCCCCTGCGCGGGCTGTTGCGCACGGCCCGCCGCCCGGCAGCCGCGACCGATGCGGCGGGAGAAGCAGGCGAGGCGGGCGAGACAGAGGCCGGAGCCCGGCGGGAACGGCTCGCCGCGCTGCCCGGATCCGACCGGGCACGGGTCCTGCTCGGTCTCGTCCGCGAGGAAGCCGCCACCGTGCTCGGCCATGCCGACGCGTCCGCCGTGGCGCCCGGACGCCCCTTCACCGAGCTGGGCTTCGACTCCCTGACCGGGGTGCTGCTGCGCAACCGGCTCAGTGCGCTCACCGGCCTGTTCCTGCCCGCCACCGTCGTCTTCGACCGGCCCAGCGCCGCGGAGCTGGCCGGTCACCTCGACGAGGAGCTGGGCAGGGGCGGTCACGAGCACACCGCCGCTGAGCCCGCCGCGCCGCGGGGAACGGCACGGCCGCCACAGACCCTCGCCTCCCTCTACCGGCGCGTGTGCGAGTCGGGCGACGTCGTGTCGGCGATGCACTTGCTGGTGACCGCCTCGCTCGCCCTGCCCGTCTTCGACCGCGGCGACGGCGCCCGGCACGAACTCGCGCCCCTCGGACTCGCGGAAGGCACCGCCGGTCCCGCGCTCGTGTGCTTCCCCGGTTTCTCTCCCGCACTCGGCAGACCCTGGCACGCCACGCTGGCCTCCGCCTTCGGCGGCGACCGGGACGTCCTGGAGATACAGCACCCCGGCGTTTCGGAAGGGGGAGCCGTTCCCCGGGACTGGCAGACCCTCGTGGACCTGCACGCCGATACCGTGCGCAAGCGCCTCGGAGGCCGTCCGTACGCCGTCCTCGGCTCCTCGGCGGGAGGCTGCCCCGCGCACTCGGTGGCCGCACGCCTCGCGGCGACCGGCACACCACCGCTCGGCCTCGTCCTCCTCGACACCTACCACGTCACCCCGGACCTCGAGAACGCGCCGTGGCTGCTCGCCCTGCCCGCCCGTATCCCCTGGCAGCTGGGCGAGCGGTTCGACACGGCCGTGGACGACATGGCCGTGGCCGCGCTCGGCGCCTACACCCGTATCGCCCGCGGCTGGCATCCGGAACCGACGGACGTCCCCACACTGCTGATCCGCGCCACCGAACCGCTGCCGCAGCCACCGGCCCACGGCGGGCCCGGGACGGGGTTCGGGGAGCGGCGAGCGTCCTGGCCGGTGCCGCACACCACCGTGGACGTCCCCGGCGACCACTGGAGCATGACCGAGGAACACGCACCCACGACGGCAGAGGCCATCGCGACATGGCTCGGCACACGGCTCACGGCCGATGGCGGCGGGATCGGGGGCCCTTGAGCCGTCGACGACCTCGGACGCGCTCCCGGAGTCGCTGCGGATAAACCCCGGCGACATCGGCGGTCGTCCCGCGATACTGGCCGCCATGAACGAGGTCGAGGTCGTCGTCGCCCATTCCGAGCGCGCGACCCTGCGCGTCGGCGACGTGTTCCTGAAGATCGACGCCGATCGGACGCGCACCGACGTCGAGGTCCGGGCGATGGCCATGGCACCGGTCCCGACCCCGGAGGTCCTGTGGCGGAAGCCGCCCGTGCTCGCGCTCGCCGCCCTCCCGGGCACGGCACTCGGCCGCCTCGGCGAGCCGTCGACCGCGTCGCCTGCGGCGTGGGCCGCGGCGGGTGCCGCCGTACGGAGGCTGCACGACGCGCCGCTGCCGCCATGGCCCGGCCGGAGCCTCGACGCGCTCGCATCGGCCCTCGACGCCGAGTGCGCCTGGCTCGTGGCGAACGACGTTCTTCCCGTCGGCCTGGTCACGCGCAACCGCCGCGTCGCCGAGGGGGCGCTGCGGCCGTGGACACCGGTGTTCACGCACGGCGACTTGCAGGTCGCTCACGTGTTCGTCGACGGTGACGAGATCACCGGCGTGGTCGACTGGTCCGAGGCGGGCCGGGGCGATGCCCTGTACGACCTCGCCGTCCTGACGCTGGGACACGAGGAGCACCTCGGCGACGTCGTCGCCGGCTACGGCACCGATGTCGACCTCGACGTGATCCGCGCGTGGTGGTCGCTGCGAAGCCTGCTGACGGTCCGCTGGCTGGTCGAGCACGGCTTCGACCCGGCCTCGCCGGGCTGCGAGGTCGACGTGCTGAGAGCCCGGCTGTGAGGTTGCGTGAGCCCGACGGCGACGAGTGGCCCCGAGGGCTTCCGACAAGGTGTGCCGCCGAGTCGTCACCGGCAGGGGAGGGGCGGCTCAGGGCCGTGCGTCGTGCCCCTGCCCGGGGTCCGGGCAGGGGCACGACGTGGCGGGTGGGGAGAGGTGCTCAGAGCTTCAGGAAGGGCTTCTCTCCCGCGATGTTGAGGCGGTGCATCAGGCGCTCGTGCGGGAAGTAGTCCGCGACCGCGAGGTGCTGGGTGCAGCGGTTGTCCCAGATCACCAGGTCGCCCTGGGCCCAACGGTGCCGGTAGATCAGCTCGTTGGTCTCGATGTGGCGGCGGAGGAAGGCCAGCAGTGCCTGGCTCTCGGACTCGGTCACGCCGTTGATCCGCGTCACGTACGGGTTGGAGATGTACAGCGCCCGGCGCCCCGTCTCGGGGTGCGTACGGATCAGGGGGTGCTCCACAGGGTCCTGGTCCGCGAACTGCTGGTCCGGGTCGATGCCCTTCTTGCGCAGCGACTTCTGCAGGTTGCCGTAGTCCGGGCCGAACGCCTTGCGCACGTCGTGCGTCGCGGTCAGCTGGAGCAGCAGCTCCTGCATGGGCGCCGACAGCGTCTCGTACGCCAGGTACATGTTGCCGTAGAGGGTGTCCCCGCCGACCTTGGGCGTGATCTTGGCGTAGAGGGAGGTGCCGAGCGGGGGCTCGGCCCAGCCGCTGTTGTCGGTGTGCCAGTCGTTGAGCCCCGGTGGCTTCTGCTCGTTGTTGTGGAGCACCATCACCTCGGGGTGGCCCTCGATGGTCATCGGCAGCAGGTGGCTGTGCGTCAGCAGCGGCCCGAAGCGCGCGGTGAACGCCTTCTGCTGCTCGACCGAGATGTCCTGTCCCGGGAAGACCAGCACGTTGTGCTGGTGGAAGGCGTCCTGGACGGTCTTCCAGGCCTCGTCCGAGACGTCCTGCGACAGATCGAGGCCCGTGACCCGGGCCCCGATGGCGGGGCTGACCGGCTCGATGACGGGCAGGGTGTCACTCATGTGGATACTGCTCCCCTCAGGCTAGGAAATGGGTGTGGTGAGCGGCTGGCCGATGGTGGTCAGGGTGTGCAGCAGGACGTCGGGATCGATGACGCCACCGCTGACGACGGCCACCGGGTTGCGCCAGCCGTACGAGGAGGAGTGCTTCAGCGCGGCCGCGTACGCCGCGGCTCCCGCGCCCTCGCAGACGATCTTGTCGGCGAACGCCAGCGACGACAGCGCCTCCGCGACCTCCTGCGGAGTCACCGTGAACACTCCGGCCAACTTGTCCTTCAGCCGCTCGAACTGAGCCGGAATGACGAAACTCGCGCCGATGCCGTCCACGAACGAGCGCTCGTACTCCACATCCGTGGGGCGGCCCGCGCGCAGCGACGCGGACAGCGGGGCTCCGGTGCTGATCTCCACGGCGTAGACGGGGACCTTCAGGTAGGTCGCCAGGCTGTAGGCGAGGTTCCCGCCGCCGTACGGCACCAGCACCGCGTCCACGTCCGGGAGATCGTCCTGGATCTCCATTCCGATCGTGGCGATGCCCAGCGAGACGTACGGATCACTCTCCGAGGAGAGGAAGAACCCCGGCAGGTCGGGGAAGGAGGAGGAGATCATGGTGCGGCGCCAGACCGGGTACGGGACCTGGACGATCCGGGTCCTGGGGTTGTACGCCAGGATCTGCGACCGTTTCGCCTCCGGAATCGAATCCGGCACCACCACCGTGTACGCCAGATCCAGCTGCGACGTCACGTGCGCCAGGCCCTGCGCGAAATTGCCCGAACTGCCTGTCACGACGCCCTCGCGGACGATCCGGGACCACACCTCCGGACGGGACCGCCGGTACGCGTGCAGCGCGCTGAGCGCGCCCCGGGCCTTGAACGAATTGGTGATCTGAAGGTTCTCGCACTTCAGATGAATGTCCACCGGGCTCGGCGCCTTCGCCCGCAGCAGCGGCGTACGGCGGATGTGCGGGTCGATGAGTTCGCGCACGCGTCGTACCGAGGCGGGCGAAATCACCTCGGATAACGGGGATTTCAGCATGTGGCTTTCGCTATCGGGTAGGAAAATTCCTCGGTCAGACCGAGCTTCCGGGCCAGCGCGATACTCGGCGCCTTGTCCGCGTGACACGTCATGACGGAGCGCAGTCCCTGCTCGCCGGCCCAGTGGCCGACCGCGGCGAGGACCACGGACGCCAGGCCCTTGCGGCGGTGGTCGGGGTGGGTGTGGATACCGAGCTCGATCAGCCCGCCGCCGATGACGCCGTGTGCGTCCGCCGCCACCCGGCCGTCCTTGACCAGGGCGAAGCCGACCGCGTGTGCGGCGTATTGCGCGCTCGTGCCGAAAATACTCCGTGCCATCGGGGAATCGAGGCCGGAGAAGGTCTCCGCGTCGATCCGCACCAACGCATAGCCGTCGGGGACGGCCGGCGAGGGGGCGACGAAACCGGATTCGGGGTGGGTGAAGTGGAGCCGCCGCCCCGCGGTGAAGCCCGCCTGCTTCGCCCAGGCGTCGGTCTCAGGGCCCGGCGGATGGACGAGCTGTACCTCGCCGTGCCCGGCGAGCAGCGTTCTGGCCTCGGTGAAGAGGGCGGGGGTCATGGCCCCGGCGGCAAGGCAGAACGGCGCGGTGGTGGCGACCAGGCAGGTCACGGGCGCGCCGTTCCGGAAATGCGCCCAGGCCCTGCCCGGGATGGCTCCGTCGATGACTGCGTGGACGAAGGCCAGATTGGGATGGCCGGGGTCGAAGAGAGAGGCGAGACGTGATAGATCGGCTGTGGCCACCTCGACCAGCCGCGCCCGGCCTGTGCCGGAGGCCGGCGGGGCAGCGCTCATTGGTTCTCCATCGTGGGCTCTCCACAGGGTTCGGAAACAGGGTGGGTCGTACACACGAAGGTCCGATCCTAGAACTTTCAAGGGACAGCGGCATATACGGTGGCTCAAGTCAGGGGTTCTCAGGGGTCGGTCAGGGGGTCGGCTCGTCGGCGGGATCACTTCCGGCCTGAGTCAGGGAATCGCCTACCGGATGCTCCGGGTCCGTTCCATGCTGCCGAACGCCCCTCCGGATCCCGGCCCCTGCCCTCGGAAGGACGGACGTGTCTTTGCGACCGTATCCCCACGCCCTGGCAGCCCTCGCCTTGGCCCTGACCATGGCCGTCACCGGCGTGCAGCCCACGGCTGCCGCCCCGCCCCGGCAGACGGCTTCCCCGAACGACGCCCACGACCACGACCGCAACAGCACCAACACCAGTCCCGACTACGACGACGTGCTCGACCTGCGCGGCAGCCCGACGGCGGCGCTTCCCGGCGACGGCAAGGACATCAATCCGGTCAACGTCTTCTCCGACCAGGGGGCCTGGCACGCCTACGCCCTCCCGGCGCCGCACGCCCCGGGAGGCTACGGCGGATTCACCGGACCGCTCTACGTCGCCCAGGAGTACCCCTGGTGGCTGAGCTCCTCGTTCACCCGCGTCGGACTGAGCGAGCACGGCCGCGCGCTCGACCTCACCGGCGGCGGCGAGCCGCGCTTTACCTCCCGGCCCGGCGCCCTGGTCCAGACGTACGACCTCGGTGACGGCCTCCGGCTCACGCTCGATCTCCGGTACGCCACGCACCGCACCGCGCTGGTACGGGCCGTGGTGCGCAACACCGGCCGCACCCCGCGCACCCTCGGCGCCGACTGGAGCGGACGTCTGCTGCGGCCCGCCGAGGCGCCCATGCGGCAGGCGCCCTCGCTGGCCGTCGCGTCCCGGGGCGTCGCCGTCGACTTCGCCAGGGTGCGTGCGGCGGACGACTTCCTCACCGACGGCACCGAACGGTTCGAGGTCCGGCACGCGGATCCGGTGCGTACGGCCGTGACGGGGGACTCCTACCGTACGGAACTGGCCGCGCCCTTCACGCTCGCGCCCGGCGCGGAACACTCCCTGGCCTGGACCGAGAGCTACACGTTCACCCAGGCCGAGCGCCGCGCGGAGGCCGACGGCGCGCGGCGGGTGCTCACCGACCCGGAACGGACCGTGCGGGCCGTCGAGACCCGCTGGCGGCGGTACGTCGGCGGTGTGACCGCGGGGGTGCCGGCCGGCCGGCGGCGGCTCGCCGTCAAGGCACTGGAGACGCTGGTGACCAACTGGCGCGGCGCCGCCGGGAGCCTCGCCCACGACGGGATCACACCGTCCCTCTCGTACAAGTGGTTCGCGGGCGGTTTCTGGGCGTGGGACACCTGGAAGCAGGCGGCCGGCACGGTGCGCTTCGACGCGGGGCTCGCCGAGTCCCAGATCCGCTCGGTGCTCGACCACCAGATACGGCCCGGATCCACGACCCGGCCGCAGGACGCGGGGATGATCCCGGACGCCGTGTTCTACAACGACCCGCGGCACGGCGGAACCAACTGGAACGAGCGGAACAGCAAGCCGCCCCTGGGCGCGTGGTCGGTCCGGCAGGTCTACCAGCGGAGCAGGGACAAGGGATTCCTGCGGGAGGTGTACCCGAAGCTGGCCGCGTACGAGGCGTGGTGGTACCGCAACCGGGACCACGACCACAACGGGCTCGCGGAGTACGGCGCGACCGTGGACCCCGCCAACGGCTCGGCCGGGCAGCAGCGGCAGGCCGCGGCCTGGGAGAGCGGCATGGACAACGCCCCCCGGTTCGACGCGGCGTCGGGCACCTCGGTCGTGCCGAACCGGGACGGTTCCGGGAAGGTCGTCGGCTACTCGCTCGACCAGGAGTCCGTGGACCTCAACGCCTACCTCGCCGCCGACCAGGAGAACCTGGGCCTCATCGCCGAGGAACTGGGCCTGCGGGCGGATGCCGCCGCCTGGCGCGCCAGGGCCGCCGCCACCACGAAGCTCGTGCGGCAGAGGATGTACGACCCGGCGACCGGCTGGTTCTACGACACCGCGCTCGGCACCGGCGCCCGGCTGACCCGGCGGGGCAGAGGCATCGAGGGCGCGATCCCGTTGTGGGCCGGTGTCGCGACCCGCGCGCAGGCCGCCGCCCTGCGCGAACGGCTCCTCGACCCGGCCGAGTTCGCCACCCCGGTGCCCCTGCCGTCGGTCTCCAGGAGCTCGCCGTACTTCGCCCCGCGCCAGTACTGGCGCGGCCCCGTCTGGCTCGACCAGGCGTACTTCGCGATCGCCGGGATGCGCCGTTACGGGTTCGACCGCGACGCGTACGCCCTGACCGAGAGACTGATCGACAAGGCGGCGGACCTGTCCGGACGCGCACCGTTCATGGAGAACTACGACCCGCTGACCGGATCCCCCCTGAACTCGCCCAATTTCAGCTGGTCCGCGGCGCTGCTGCCGTCGTTGATCGCAGGGCGGTGGCGGCCGGAACAGCCAGGGCGGCGCAGTCCGTCTTGAAGAGGGCCACGACGTAGCCGTCGATCTCGCCGCACCAGTCGGCGCACTCCACCGCCGTCGGACCGGGTCCCGTGCGTTTCTTACACGTTTTTGCCGTTGTTCTGCCGTGCCTGTGCAGTGTGCCGGGCAACGTGGTGCCCGTACTTGAGGAAGACCGGGAACCGGGGAGTCCGGGAAGCCCGGGGCAGAGGAGAGGGCGATGACGTACAAGAGCGCGGCCCGGCACGTGGGCCTGGCTGTGAGCATGATGGCGGTGATGGCCTCGGTGCTGCCGGCAGCGACCGCCACCGCCTCCACGCCCGTGACCGGCCCGGCCGCCGCGGCACCCGCCTGGTGCCCGGCCGTGGAAGGGCACCGGGTCGACTGCGGCCGGCTGGACCGCCCGCTCGTCGCGGGAAAGCCGGAACTCGGCGAGGTCGAGGTGAGCTACGCGGTCGTACGCCACAGCGCGCCCGGCCCCGCCAAGGGCACCGTCGCCGTCAACCCGGGAGGCCCGGGCGAGGCCGCGATCGGCAAGGCCGAGGCGTTCGCCTGGGGCCTGGAGGGCCTGCTGGAGGACCATGACCTCCTGCTCGTCGACCCGCGGGGCACCGGGGAGTCGCAGCGCGTCCCCTGCGGGGTCACCGACGCGGAGTACCGCTTCGGCACGCGGGCCCAGCAGCGGGCCGCGGTCGCACGGTGCGCCAGGAACCTCGGGCCCAGGGTCGCCGGTTACACCTCGGCCGCCACCGCCGACGACATCGACGCGATCCGCGACCGCCTCGGCGTACCGCAGCTCAGCCTGTACGGGCTCTCCTACGGCACGTATCTGATGCCGGTGTACGCCTCCCGCCACCCCGAGCGCGTGCGCTCCATGGTCCTGTCCGGCGCCTACCCCCTCGCGCACGACCCGCTGGCCCGGCCCAGCGCCCAGGCGGTCTCGTCGAACCTGCGGCGGATATGCGAGCGCAGCGCCCCCGTGGCATGCGACGGGGAACAGGCCGTGAAGGACCTGGCCACCACGGCCGCGCGGCTGCGCGCCGAGCCCATGACGGTGACGATCACCACCGACGGCGCCGGTACCCACGAGAAGAAGGTCACCGAGGACAAGCTCGCCAACCTCCTGTTCGAGGCGGCCAGCAGCGAAGTCGGCCTCGAGCCCGACCAGCCTTCGCTGCTCGGTCGGTTGCCCCATGCCCTCCACCGCTTCGTGAAGGGCGACACCGCACCGCTGCGGAAGCTCGTCCAGGAGGAGGGGAAGTCGGGCAGCACGGTGGACCAGGCGCCGTACATCGCGGTCACCTGCAACGACTACCAGAAGGCCTGGTCGAAGGACGCGCCGCTGTCCGAGCGGTGGCGCCAGTACAACGCCGCGCTGGCCTCCGTACGCCCCGGTGAGCACGGGGCGTTCAGCGCCAAGGGCTTCACCGAGGGCACCACGGACGGCGGTGACGTGTGCATCGGCTGGCCGCGCAGGAACACTCCCGACCCGCAGCCCACGAAGATCGGGCTGCCCGACGTCCCGGTCCTCGTGCTCTCCGGCGACCTCGACGCCAACACGCCCGTCGCGAGCGGGGAGAAGGCCGCCCGGCAGTTCCGCGACAGCCGGTTCCGCACGGCCCGCAACATGGGACACGTGCCCGAGCTGGAACCGAGCCGCTGCGTCACCGGTGTCTCCTCGCACTTCATCCGCACCGGCGAGCCGGGCGACACGTCCTGCCTGAGCGGCCTTCCGCCGATCACCGTCACTCCGGTCCGCGACTGACAGGCCGACGCCGTGCGCGCCCCCGCCCCGGGCGGGTCACCCACGCGACCGTCCCGACCACCGCGGCTCCACCGCTTCCCACTCCGCCTCCCACTGGGCGTACCGCTGACGGTTCAGCACCGCGACGAGGGCCGCGCGCATGCCGCAGTACGCCGCGGCCAGTCCCGCGGCCGTCATGCACGCGGCGGACCAGCTGACCGCCAGCGCGTCGTCGCGCGTCATCGGCGGTTTCACCGGCCTCCCCTTGTCGTCCACCCACACCGGTACCGTCGCGCCCTTGACCGATCCCGCGGGGACGTCGGCCGTGCCCGTCCGTACGGTGCCTTCCGCGTCCGTCCAGCGGACGGGCGCGCGTTGCGAGCTGAGCCCGGCGGAGGTGTCCGTCACCGCGTCCGCGGTGACGCGCACGGTGATCCTCTGCCGCTGCGCCGACTGGGTGTGGAGCGTGCGCATCTGCGACGCGTAGACGTCCTGGGCGACCAGGAGCGGCACCCCCAGCAGGGCGGGGAACAGAAGCAGCAGGAGACACGCGCCGAGCCAGGACTGGCACCGGTCGGAACGCCGCCGCAGTGGGTTGTCCGCCAGCGGGCGGAAGCGGTGCGGGAACAACCCCCGTGTGCGGGATGTGCCTCGTACGTTCATCGTGTGCTCCCGAGAGGCGAGCTGTCCGGTCCGGCCTGTGCCCTTCATGGTCGGCCGCCCGGGGGAGCGCGGACATGAGGCCGAAGGGTCTGCGGCGGGGCCGCACGGACTGTGGCCGGGGACCGAACGGCCCCGTCCCTGACCACGACGTGGCCACCGCGGTGCCCGCCCGGTGCCCGGACGCGGAGATCCGGTCAGCGCCTCTTTCACATCCGGCCGCAGAGGAAACGCCTTTCGCGTCCGGCCGCCGGTGAGACGGGGGAGCCATGACAGGCGGCCGGACGCCGACCGGCTGGAGGAGCCGCACACCGTGTGCCCGCGCGGTCGGGAGGCCGGGGATCGGCCGGGCGGGCGCCGGTTGCGGCCGTGAGCGGAGAACTCCGGGCCGGTCATGGCCAGCATGCCGTGCCGGGCCCCGCCCGGACTGCGGCCGAGCGGCCCTTTCCCAGGGCCGTCGGGCCCTCGTCCGCCGCGTTTCCCGGGGCCGTCGCGCCCGGGCGCGGCAGACCGGCGCCGCGCCCGTCCGGTACGAAGAACGGGGCCGTTCAGCCCTAGCCGGACGGAGCGGATCGTGAATGACTGGCGTCATGGCACGGAACCGCATCGAGCACGGCTCCCGGCCGGGTTCGCCGACCATGGCGGAGCTGTCCCGGCAGGAGGCACTGAGGCTTCTCCAGGGCGCACGGATCGGACGCCTGGTCTTCAGTCACCAGGCCCTGCCCGCCGTCCGCCCGGTCAACCACGTCCTCCTGGACGACCAGATCATCATCAGGACCCACACCGGCGCCGCGATGCTCGGCCCGGCCCGGGACGGGGCCGTGGTGGCCTACGAGGCCGACGAGTTCGACACGGAGACGTGCACCGGGTGGAGTGTCGTGGTCACCGGCGAGGCGCACCTGGTGCGGGATCCCGCTGCCCAGCAGCGCTATCAGGCGGCACTCGAACCCTGGATCGGCGATGCGATGGACCACGTGATCAGCATCAGCCTCGACATGGTCACGGGGTGTCGCATCGTGTGACGGACCCGTCACCGGGGCACGACGGCCACAGGGCACTGCGCGTACTGCAGCACCGTGCCGTTCACCATGCCCAGCCGGGGCCCCGGGGAGCCGTGCGGACGCGCGCCCAGCACGAGCAGGTCCGATTCCGCGGCCGCCCGGAGCAGGGCCGTGTGCGTCGGCCCCCCGACGGGGTAGGTCAGCAGAGGCACCTCGGGGTGGGCCCGCGTCGCCGACCGCAGCGCCCCGTCGACCGCGTGCCCGTACCGCGCCCGGTGGCCGTCCCGGGGGGCGCTGTCGGCGTCGGACCAGGCGAACACCGTCTCCACCTCGCACCGTCGCAGCGCCGCCTCGGCGAAAGCGAAGGACACGGCCGTCTCCTCCGGGTGCCGCCTGCCGACACCCACGCTGACCCGGTGTTTCCGGCCAAGGACGTTGTCCGGGCGACCGCGGACGACCACGGCCGGACAGTGCGCGTGCGCCACGACCGCGGTGGCCACCGGGCCCAGGAACGGCGAGTGTCCTCCGCCCTGCCCACGGTGTCCGACGACGACGAGGCAGGCGTGGTGCGAGGCCTCCAGCAGGGCCATGGTGGCTCCGCCCCCCACGGATTCGGCCGTCACCTTGAGCCGGGAGGAGCGCAGCGCGGCGCGGTCGGCCGCGAGGGCACAGACCTCCTCGGCCCGTGCCGGGGAGAGACTGGCCCACGCCGAGGAACGGCCGGGGCCCGGACCGTCCGGGCCCGCGTGGACGATCCACAGGGGCGAGCCGCGGAGGACGGCCGCGTCCGCCGCCCAGTCCACCGCTTCCAGACTCGCGCGGGAGCCATCGGTTCCCACGATGACGGGAAGGTCCATCGCTGCCACCGCCTTCAGAACGTGCAGGTTTTGCGCGCCGGTTCGCTCCCACGATCGGCCGCTGCCGCACGGGGACGCCAGGGGCGATGGGGCCTTGTCCCGAGGGCCTGTCGGCCGTCCTCCGGTGCCAGTCGGTCCCGGGGGAGCGCGGGACGCGTGCCTCAGCGGTCGAGCAGCCGTGTGCGGGCCGCCCGGAGACGGCGCCCGACGGCGGCGGCGACATGGGCCAGCAGGCGGGCCGACCGGGCACGGCGCGGAGGGCGAACGGCCCCGGCCGGAGATCTTGGGCATACGAGGACGTTCCCGGTGCCGGGGCTCGGTACGGTTGCACCAGGGGGGCTGTACAGATTCCGGACACGGGTCGGAGGAGGCGCGTTGAGGAACGCCGGGGAAGAGCCCGTGCGGCTCCCACAGCTCAAGCTGGACGAGCTGCTGGAGGAGCTGCAGGCGCGGCTGAACGCGGCACGCGGCACCAGGGACCGGGTGCACAGCCTGCTGGAGGCCGTGCTCTCGGTAGGGCGCGAGCTGGACCTGGAGCACGTGCTGCGGCGTATCGTCGAAGCCGCCACCGTACTGGTGGACGCCCGGTACGGGGCACTGGGCGTGATCGGCCCCGACGGACGCACGCTGTCGCAGTTCCTGACCGTGGGCCTCGGCGACGAGCAGATCGAGGCCATCGGCCCGTACCCGGAGGGCCACGGCATCCTCGGCGAGCTCATCCGGCACCCGGAGCCGCTGCGTCTGACCAAGCTCTCCGAGCACCCCGCCTCGTACGGGTTCCCGCCGAACCACCCGCCGATGAACGGCTTCCTGGGCGTGCCGATCCGGGTGCGCGACGAGGTCTTCGGCAATCTCTACCTCACGGAGAAGCACGGTGGCGCGGAGTTCACCGACGAGGACGAGTCGGTGCTCTCGACACTCGCCGTGGCCGCCGGTGTGGCGATCGACAACGCCCGGCTGTACGAGGAGTCCACGCGGCGCGAGCGGTGGCTGCGGGCGAGCGCCCAGGTGACCACGAGCCTGATGTCGGGCAGCCCCCCGGCTGACGTCATGGTCCTGATCGCCGAGCTGGCCAGGGACATCACGGGGGCGGAGCTGGCGACGTTCGCCCTGCCGCTGGACGGGGGCTCCGCGCTGACCGTCGAGGTCGCCGTGGGGACCGGGGCCGACGAACTGCGCGGTCTGGTGCTGCCGGCCGACGGCTCGCTGGTGGGCGCCGCGTACGACGGAGGAGAGCCGGTCCGCGGCCGTGACGTCGGTGCGGACGCGCGTGACGCCGCGGCGTCACGGGGCCCGGCCCGGTCCGGTCCCGCGGTGGCGGTGCCGGTCACGGCGGGGGAAGCGGTGCGAGGGGTGCTCTTCCTGCTCCGCGACAGCGGCCGGCCGGAGTTCTCCGAGCAGGAGACCGGGTCGCTGCTCACGTTCGCCGGGCAGGCGGCCCTGGCCCTGGAGCTGGCCGAGCGGCGTGCGGACGCCGAGCAGCTCGCCCTGCTGGAGGACCGCGACCGCATCGCCCGTGACCTGCACGACCTGGCCATTCAGCGGCTGTTCGCCACGGGGATGACGCTGCAGAGCGCCGACCGGTTCATCGCCCACGCCGAGGCGTCGGAACGGGTCCGGAGGGCCGTCGACGACCTGGACGAGACCATCAAGATCATCAGGTCGGCGATCTTCGGGCTGCGGTCCCGGGACACCGTCCCCCAGCACGGCCTGCGCACCCGGGTCGTGCAGAAGACGGGCGAGGCCGGCCGGGTGCTGGGTTTCGCCCCGAGTCTGCGGATGGAGGGGCTGCTGGACACGCAGGTGCCCCGCGCGGTCGCCGAGGACGCGACCGCCGTGCTGGAGGAGGCCCTGGCCAACGTGGCCCGGCACGCGCACGCGACCTTCGTGGACGTGTCCGTCGTCAACACCGGCGAGCAGCTGGTGCTGACCGTCGCCGACAACGGCGTCGGGATATCCGGCACCGGGCGGCGCAGCGGGCTGCGCAACCTCGCCGAGCGCGCCGAACAGCACGGCGGCGCGCTCGGGCTCACCACCCCGGAGCGCGGCGGTACGGTCCTCACCTGGCGGGTCCCGCTCACCGGCTGACCGGCGCGGCGGGCCGGTGGCTCCCGGCCCCCTGGGGACGGGCCGCCGCCCGCCGGAGTCCCGCCGGAGTCCCGCCGGAGTCCCGTCGGAGTCCCGTCGGAGTCCCGTCGGAGTCCCGCCGGAGTTCCTGCCGGAGTCCTAGAGGCGGCTCCGCCGGTGCTCGTCGGCCCCGGCCGTCTCCCTGGCCGCTTCCGTGGCGATCACGGCGGCCTGGATGCGGCGTTCCACGCCCAGCTTGGCGAGCAGCCGGGAGATGTGGTTCTTGACCGTCTTCTCCGACAGGAAGAGCCGTTCGCCGATCTGACGGTTCGTCAGCCCGTCGCCGATCAGCGTGAGGATGTCACGCTCCCGCGGGGAGAGGTCGGCCAGCCGCTCGTCCTCCGGCTCGCTCCCGGCGGTCTGTTCCCCGCGCAGCGTGGTCATCAGACGGGCGGTGGTGGCGGGGTCGAGCATGGAGTGCCCGGCGGCGACCGTGCGGACGGCGGTCACGAAATCGGAGCCCTTGATCTGCTTGAGGACGTAGCCGGCCGCCCCGGCCATGATCGCGTCGAGCAGCGCATCGTCGTCGTCGAAGGAGGTGAGCATCAGACAGGCCAGACCGGGCATGCTCGACCGCAGCTCCCGGCAGACCGTGATGCCGTCGCCGTCCGGCAGCCGCACGTCCAGTACTGCGACGTCCGGCCGGAGGGCAGGGCCCCGGGTGAGCGCCTGAGCGATGGTGCCCGCGTCACCGACGACCGTGATGTCCTCCTCGGCGTCCAGCAGATCGTGGATGCCCCGCCGGACGACCTCGTGGTCGTCCAGCAGGAACACCCGGATCGGCCGCTCCGGCGAGAACGTCCTTGACTCGTTCAAAGCTCCCGGCTCCCTCTTGCCTCGTTCCGTGTGCCTCGCACACCTCGTGCTTCCGAGGATGGGCCACAACGGTACGGGCGGCCATGGGCCGGTCGGCCCCTCCACCGGCCCGCGTCCGGCCCGCGTCCTGCCCCTGCGCCACAAGGGGCGGGCCCACGGACGCCGACCACGGCCGCGCCGGATTGGGTGGCGCGACCGGCCCCGGGGCCGGAAGTCCTCGCCTTCACAGGACCTGCGTCCTGCCACCGGCGCCCGGAAGAGGGACCAGTCGGCGGGGTGCCTGACCCCGGCGGCCCTGTGCGCGGCCGGGGCGGGCGACAAGCATCGGCTGTGCGGGCGCCGTCACGAGCGCCGCGCCCGGCGTCACCGAGGATTACGGAGACACAGATGACCGCAGTGGCCGAACCTGCCGTGGACACCCCCGCCCCCGCACAGCCCTGGCGCGGCTTCGCCGGACAGCGCTGGCGCAAGCACATCGACGTGCGCGGCTTCATCCAGGCCAACTACACGCCCTACGAAGGCGACTCCGCCTTCCTGGCCGGACCGACCGAGCGCACCCGGGCGGTGTGGGGCAAGGTGACCGCGCTGTTCCCCGAGGAACGCCGCAAGGGCATTCTCGACGTCGACGCCGCCACCCCCTCCACCATCACCGCGCACGCCCCCGGATACATCGACCGCGACCGCGAACTCGTCGTCGGCCTGCAGACCGACGCCCCGCTCAAGCGCGCCATCATGCCCAACGGCGGCCTGCGCATGGTGGAGAACGGCCTGCGCGCCTTCGGGTACGAGCCCGACCCGTTCGTCGCCAGGGTCTTCGGCACCTACCGCAAGACCCACAACGACGGCGTCTTCGACGCCTACACCCCCGGGATGCGCCGGGCCCGCAAGGCACACATCATCACCGGACTGCCCGACGCCTACGGCCGCGGCCGGATCATCGGCGACTACCGCCGCGTCGCGCTGTACGGCGTGGACCGGCTCATCGAGGCCAAGCAGGCCGAACGGGCGCTGCTCGACGGACAGCCCTCCACCGAGCACGTGATCCGCGACCGGGAGGAACTGGCCGAGCAGCTGCGCGCCCTGGACGAGCTCAAGCGGATGGCGGCCGGCTACGGCTGCGACGTCTCCCGCCCGGCCACCACCGCCCACGAGGCCGTGCAGTGGCTGTACCTGGGCTACCTGGCGGCGGTCAAGGAACAGAACGGCGCCGCCATGTCGCTCGGCCGCACCTCGACCTTCCTCGACGTCTACCTCGAACGCGACCTGGCCGAAGGCCGGATCGACGAGGAGCGCGCCCAGGAACTCGTCGACGACTTCGTCATCAAGCTGCGCATCGTGCGCTTCCTGCGCACCCCCGAGTACGACGAGCTGTTCTCCGGCGATCCCACCTGGGTGACGGAGTCCATCGGCGGCATCGGGACCGACGGCCGCCCCCTGGTCACCCGCACCTCCTTCCGCTTCCTGCGGACCCTCTACAACCTGGGACCGGCACCCGAGCCGAACCTCACCGTGCTGTGGTCGCCGCACCTGCCCGACGGCTTCAAGCGCTACTGCGCCCAGGTCTCCATCGACACCAGCTCCATCCAGTACGAGTCCGACGAGCTGATGCGGCCGTGCACCGGCGACGACACCGCCATCGCCTGCTGTGTGTCGGCGATGGCCGTGGGCAAGCAGATGCAGTTCTTCGGTGCCCGCGTCAACCTCGCCAAGGCACTGCTGTACGCGGTCAACGGCGGCCGCGACGAGATCTCCGGCGAACAGGTCGCCCCTCCCATGCCCCCGCTGACGGGGGAGTACCTGGACTTCGAGGAGCTCACGGAGGCGTACGGCCGTGTGCTCGACTGGCTCGCGGGCACCTACGTCGACGCCCTCAACGTCATCCACTTCATGCACGACAAGTACGCCTACGAACGCGTCGAGATGGCGCTGCACGACCACCCGGTGCGGCGGACCATGGCCTGCGGCATCGCCGGGCTCTCGGTGGCGGCCGACAGCCTCTCGGCGGTCAGGTACGCGCGCGTGAGGGTGATCCGCGACGCCACCGGGCTCGCGGTCGACTACGCGGTGGAGGGCGAGTACCCGGCGTACGGCAACAACGACGACCGCGCCGACGAACTCGCCGTCGGACTCGTCCGCTCCTTCATGGAGAAGATCCGCCGGCACCCCACCTACCGGGACGCCGAGCACACCCAGTCCGTCCTCACCATCACCTCCAACGTCGTCTACGGCAAGCACACCGGCAACACCCCCGACGGGCGCCGGGCCGGGCAGCCGTTCGCCCCGGGCGCCAACCCCATGAACGGCCGGGACCGGCACGGCATGGCGGCCTCCGCCCTGTCGGTGGCCAAGCTCCCGTACGAGGCGGCCCGGGACGGCATCTCGCTGACCTCCACCATCACCCCCGCCGGGCTCGGGAACAGCCCCGAGGACCGGGTGACGAACCTGGTGGGGCTGCTCGACGGCTACATGGCCTCCGGGGGCTTCCACATGAACGTCAACGTCCTGGACCGCGCCACCCTGGAGGACGCCATGGAACACCCGGAGAAGTACCCGGACCTGACCATCCGGGTGTCCGGATACGCGGTGAACTTCGTCCGGCTCACCCGTGAGCAGCAGCAGGACGTCATCAGCCGTACCTTCCACGGTGCCGCGTGAGCGACATCGCGGTCGGCCGGCCCGTGGGCAGGGTCCACTCCTGGGACCTGTCCACGGGCGTCGACGGACCCGGTACGCGCTTCGTGCTGTTCACCAGCGGCTGCCCGCTGCGCTGCCTGTACTGCCAGAACCCCGACACCTGGCACATGCGCGACGGCCGTCCCACGACCGTGGACGAGGTGATGGCGAGGATCGACACGTGCCGCGCCTTCCTGACCGCCTCGGGCGGGGGAGTGACCCTCAGCGGTGGCGAACCCCTGCTCCAGCCCGCCTTCACCGGCGAGATCCTGCGCCGCTGCAAGGAGGCCGGCCTGCACACGGCCCTGGACACCTCCGGCAACCTGGGGAACCGTGCCGACGACGCCCTGCTCGCCCGCACCGCCCTGGTGCTGCTCGACATCAAGTCCTTCGACCGCGCCCGCTACCGCGGGCTCACCGGCGGCGATCTGGCGCCGACCCTGCGCTTCGCACGGCGGCTGGACGCGCTCGGGGTGCCGGTGTGGGTGCGGTACGTGCTCGTCCCCGGCTGGACCGACGACGAAGCCGACGTCGACGGCCTGGCCGCGTTCGTGGCGGGGCTGTCCGTCGTCGAGCGCGTCGACGTGCTGCCGTTCCACAAGCTGGGCGCCGCCAAGTACGCGGCACTGGGCAGGCCCTTCCCCCTGCGCGACACCCCGGCGCCGTGCCCGGCCCTGGTGGAGCGGGTGCGCGGGCAGTTCCGGGCGCACGGGCTCAGGGCGGACTGACGTGCCCCCGCGGGCACCGGCACTCAGCCCGCGACGCCATCGGTGGCAACCAGCTGGTTCACCACACCGATGACGCCGTCCACCCGCCAGGCGAGCCGGACCGCGGCCCAGACGTCCAGGCCACGGCTCACGCGTCCGTCGAGCGTGACCACCCCGTCCACGACGGAGACGGACACGGCTCCGGGCGGCAGGCCGAGGGCGCGGCCCAGCACCTCCTCCGCCACTTCCGCACGGATCTCCTCGTCCGTCCGCAGGAAGACCCGCAGCAGGTCGTGCCGGGTGATGATGCCGATGAGCCGGTCCTCCTCGTCCACCACGGGAAGACGGTTGACGTGGTGGCGCTCCATGACGCGCGCGGCGTCCGAGACCCGCTGCTCGGGGTGGACGGTGACGGCGGGGGTGGACATCAGCTTCGCCACCGTGCCCGTACCGGACCGGCGGCTCGCGCGCACCCCCGCGGCCTGATGGCGGATCAGGTCGGCCTCGGAGACGACGCCGAGCACCTTGTCGTCGTCGTCCACCACCGGCACACCGCTGACGCGCCGCCGGTCGAGCAGGAGCATCAGGTCCGCGAAGGTGGTGTCGCGGCACGTGTGGGCGACCTCGCGTGTCATCACCTCACCGACTGTCCGGGGCTTCACGGCAGACCTTCCTTCCGGCGCTCGGCGATCCTCGTGCGCCGCGGCCCTGCGGCGTCCTTCCATCCTCGCGCGTGGGCTCGGCGGGCGCAGGGGCCGAGCGTCCCTGATCGGCGGACCGAAACGCAGGGCCGGGTGGTCCGCGAACGGCCCCCGGCCACGGACCACCGGACCGCGACCGGGGACCTTCGGACCACCGGGTACGGGGCGGGGGCGCGCAAGGCTGGGAGCGAGGGCGGTGACCGCACGGAAGCACCGCCCGGAACAGCCGCGCCGGACGTCTCCGGCCGCGCACTTCCGACGACGGAGAGGCCCCATGAAACGACAGGACGCCGGACGACGAGCCGCCAGCGACACGCCCTCCGACACCGCCATCGCCGTGGACCGCCTGGTCACCAACGGGCTCAAGGCCCTGGCGGACTACGAGTCCTTCACCCAGGAACAGGTGGACCGCATCGTCGCGAAGGCCTCGGTCGCGGCCCTCGACCAGCACACCGGTCTGGCCCGGCTGGCGGTCGAGGAGACCGGCCGGGGCGTCTTCGAGGACAAGGCCGCCAAGAACATGTTCGCCTGTGAGCACGTCACCGACAGCATGTCCCGGATGAAGACCGTGGGCGTCATCGCCCGCGACGACACCGACGGCATGATCGAGATCGCCGAACCGGTAGGCGTCGTATGCGCCGTGACCCCGGTCACCAACCCCACCTCCACCACGGTCTTCAAGGCCCTCCTGGCACTGAAGACCCGCAACCCCGTGGTCTTCGCCTTCCACCCCTCCGCCCAGCGCTGCAGCGCGGAAGCGGCCCGCGTCGTGCGGGACGCGGCCGTCGCGGCGGGCGCGCCCGAACACTGCGTGCAGTGGATCGAGACCCCCTCCCTCGAGACGACCGGCGCGCTCATGAACCACCCCGGCGTCGCGCTGATCCTGGCCACCGGAGGCAACAGCATGGTCAAGGCCGCCTACTCGGCGGGCAAGCCCGCCATCGGCGTCGGCGCCGGCAACGTCCCCGCCTACGTGCACCGCAGCGCCGACCTGCGCCGCGCCGTGAACGACCTGGTGCTGTCGAAGTCCTTCGACAACGGCATGATCTGTGCCTCCGAACAGGCCGTCATCCTGGACGCGGAGATCTACGACGAGGCGCTCGCGGAATTCCGGACGCTGCACGCCCACGTGGCCACCGCGGACGAGAAGCGCAAGCTGGAGGCCTTCCTCTTCCCCGGCTCGCCGGACGGAGCCGACGGCACCCGCGTCAACCCCGCCGCCGTGGGACAGAGCCCGGCGTGGATCGCCGAACAGGCGGGCTTCACCGTGCCCGCGGACACCTCCGTCATCCTCGCCGAGGCCGAGCGCGTCGGCCCCGGCGAGCCCCTCACCCGCGAAAAGCTGTGCCCGGTGCTGACCGTGCTGCGCGCGGGTTCGCAGCGGGAGGGCTTCGACCTGGCCGCGGACATGGTCGCCTTCCACGGGCAGGGCCACAGCGCGGTCATCCACACCGGCGACCCGGCGCTGGCGGAGGAGTACGGCCGCCGCATGAAGACGGTACGCGTCATCGTCAACGCCCCCTCGTCGCAAGGTGCCATCGGCGGCGTCTACAACCAGCTGCTCCCGTCGCTGACCCTGGGCTGCGGGTCATGGGGGCACACGTCGGTCTCCAACAACGTCTCTGCCGCAAACCTGCTGAATATCAAGCGGGTCAGCACCCGGCAGAACAACCTCCAGTGGTTCAAGGTGCCGCCGAAGATCTACTTCGAGCCGCAGGCGGTCCGCTATCTGGCGGCCATGGCCGGCGTCCACCGGGTCACCGTGGTCACCGACGCCACCATGACCCGCCTCGGCTACGTGGACCGCATCACCCGCGTCCTGCAGCACCGGCCGGATCCGGTGACCGTGCAGATCATCGACAACGTCGAGCCGGAGCCGAGCATCGACTCCGTGCGGCGCGGTGCCCGCCTGATGCGGGAGTTCCGCCCGGACACCATCATCGCCCTGGGCGGTGGCTCGCCCATGGACGCGGCCAAGGTCATGTGGCTCCTGTACGAGCAGCCGGACATCGACTTCTCCGACATGCGGCAGAAGTTCTCCGACATCCGCAAGCGTGCCTTCCGCTTCCCCGAACTCGGCAAGCGGGCACGGCTGGTGTGCATCCCCACCACGTCCGGCACCGGCGCGGAGGTCACCCCGTTCGCGGTCATCTCCGACCCGGCCACGGGCCGCAAGTACCCGCTGGCCGACTACGCGCTCACCCCGAGCGTGGCGATCGTCGACCCGCTGCTGACCAAGGACCTGCCCCCGGCCCTGGCCGCGGACAGCGGATTCGACGCCCTCACCCACGCCACCGAGGCGTATGTGTCCGTCTACGCCAACGACTTCACCGACGGCCTCGCCCTGCACGCCATCCGGCTCGTCTTCGAGAACCTGGAGCGGGCCGTGAACGACCGGGCGGCACAGCCCAAGGCGTGCGAGAAGGTCCACAACGCGAGCACCGTCGCCGGCATGGCCTTCGGCAACGCCTTCCTCGGCATCGTCCACGCCATGGCCCACACGCTCGGCGCCACCTTCCACGTCGCGCACGGGCGCACCAACGCGATCCTGCTGCCGCACGTCATCCGCTACAACGGCACCGTGCCCGGCAAGCTCACCGGCTGGCCGAAGTACGAGAACTACCGGGCCCCGCAGCGGTTCCAGGAGATCGCCCGGACGCTGGGCCTCCCGGCGGACACCCCGGAGGAGGGGGTGGCCTCCTACGCCGCCGCGGTCGAAAGGCTGCGGGACGCGGTCGGTATCGAACCCTCCTTCCGCGCGGTCGGCATCGACGAGACCGTCTTCGTCGACGCGCTGCCGCGCCAGGCCCTGAACGCCTTCGAGGACCAGTGCGCCCCCGCCAACCCCCGTATGCCGATGCTCGACGACATGCAGGAGATCATGCGGACCGCCTACTACGGAGGCCCCGGGAGGGTGTGACCGTCCCCCTCGACCGGCCGGTGGTGTCCGCCGTCGCGCACTCGGCGACGGACACCACCGGCCACTCGCGCGCTGGCCGTCGCCGGAGCGGTGGTCGTGGACCGGCCGGGGGTCAACCGCGGGTGCGTCGTGGCTGGTCGCGCAGTTCCTCGCGCCCCTTCGGGGCGCTGCCGGACCGCCTTCCGGCCCCCGCGCGCGGCGTCCGCCCGCCCTCGGGCCCGTAGCCGAAGCGGACCAGGAACTGGGGGTGCCGGGACCGTCGCATCAGCTCCTCCCGGAGATCGGGCCACTCCAGGGCCTGGTGCAGTGCCGAGGTCCGCACCCCGCGCGCGGTGGCGAGCAGGAGCATGCGCTCCAGGGCCTGCCCGGTCCGGAGCCAGTCCAGCGGCCGGTCGTCGCGCGTCCACAGCAGCGCCAGCTGCGCGTGGCGCTCGAAGCGCAGGGCGGGCGTGCGGGGGGTGTCGGCGGTGCCCGTGAAGTCGCGCATCGGCATCCGCCGCGCGGTGTCGCGGGGGCCGAGCGCCGTGACCGGGACCCCGTAGGGCCCCGCACCGGCCGGGACGACCCAGGCCCGGCTCTCCGCGACGCGCCACCGGTCGGCGTGGTTGCGCCGCTCGGCCTCTGCGGTCAGGCCCAGCAGGGCCTTGGTCTCCACGATGCCCGGGAAGTGCACCTGGGCGCCCTCGACGCGTACGGCGGAGGCCATCTCCGCCACCACCGACTCCGGCACGGGACGGCCCGTGAAGGGCAGCCGGCTGGTGTGCCGCCGCGCGATGGCGTCGTACAGGGCCGGATGCGCCAGGCGGTCGTCCCGGGGAGCGGTGAGGCGCACGGTGGCGAGGAGGTCGGGGTCGTCCCCCTCCGGCAGCAGGCGCACGTCCGGTTCCCAGCCCAGGTGCGCGGCCGCCACCCGGAGGTTGAACACCGCGGCCCCCACGGAGAGGTGCAGGGCCCGGCGCACCGGGTCCGCCAGCGGCAGCGAGCGCCGTCGCGCGGCGCAGACCTCCACCGCGGGAGTGTCCGGGTCCAGCCGGAACCGCCATGGCTGGGAGTTGTGGATCGATGGCGCGGCCACCGCGGCGGAGATGAGCGTTTCGATGGCGGTGGCGTCGATGTCGGGGACACGCATCGCGATCCTTCCTTCCATCCTGAGCCGTGACGGCCGGTACGGGTGCTGCTCCAAGCCTTCGCCGCCGACGCGGGCCCGGCCAGGGGCCGGCGGGCCTCGGATGCCGGGAGACCGGCCCTGATCTGCGAGGGGAGGCGGACGAAGGCGGTCCGGACCGGACGCGGGGGCCCATCGGCCCAGGACCGCGGGCCGGTGACGGGGCAGGCGGTGCGCGCCTCTGCGCGCCGCCCGAAATGACGGAGCGTCAGCTCCACTTGCCGGTGGCCGGGGAATGGGCCGGTGAGACCCGGCCGCATGGCTGAACAGGCCCCCGGATGGGTACCGGGCAGGCCCCCACTGGGGCCCGTCTGTCGCTCGGTTCGCATGGTGCGGCTGTGACACGGTTCAAGTGACAGCCGGAAGCGCCCTCACAGGCGGATTCCGGACTTCCGGAGGGCGAGCGCATCCGACGCACCGGAGCCGACGCCCGTCGCTCCCGTTTCAGGAGAGCCATGAACTTCCACGTCGATTCCGAGACCGGCCGGCTGCGCCAGGTGATCCTGCACCGGCCCGACCTGGAACTGAAGCGTCTGACCCCCACGAACAAGGACGACCTCCTCTTCGACGACGTGCTGTGGGTCAAGCGAGCCCGCGAGGAGCACGACGCGTTCGCCGACACCCTGCGGGACCGCGGCGTGCAGGTGCACTACCTGGCCGACCTGCTCACCGAGGCCCTGGCCGTACCCGCCGCACGCGGCCTGGTCCTCGACCGCGTCTTCGACGAGCGGGACTTCGGACCGCTGGCGACGGACCGCCTGCGGGACACCTTCGGCACCCTCGCACCGGCCGAGATGGCGGCGCACCTCATCGGCGGGATGACCAAGCGCGAATCCGTGCAGCGCCTCGGCGCCGTCCGCAGCGTACGGCTGCACACCCTGGCGCCGGACGACTTCGTCCTCGCCCCGCTGCCCAACCACCTCTTCACCCGCGACACCTCCTGCTGGGTGTACGACGGCGTGAGCGTGAACCCCATGAAGAAGCGCGCCCGCCGCCGCGAGACCGTGCACTTCGAGGCGATCTACCGGTACCACCCGCTCTTCGAGAAGCAGGAACACCGCCTGTGGTCCGGCGGCCAGGCCGACCACCCGTCCACGATCGAGGGCGGCGACGTCCTGGTCATCGGCAACGGCGCGGTCCTGGTCGGCATGAGCGAACGCACCACTCCGCAGGCCGTCGAGGCACTGGCCCTGCGGATGTTCGCCGCGGGCTCGGCACAGCGCGTCGTGGCCCTGGAAATGCCCAAGAAGCGCAGCTTCATGCACCTCGACACCGTGCTGACCATGGTCAGCGGCGACACCTTCACCCAGTACGCCGGCCTGGGCATGCTGCCCTCCTGCACGATCGAACCCGGCACGGACGGCGCCAGGCTGAACATCACCGACCACGACCCGCGGGACATGCACCACGCCATCGCCGACGCGCTCGGCCTGTCCTCGGTCACCGTGCACACGGCGACCCAGGACATCCACTCCGCCGAGCGCGAGCAGTGGGACGACGGCTGCAACGTCCTCGCCGTGGAACCCGGCGTCGTCGTCGCCTACGAGCGCAACGTCACCTCCAACACCCACCTGCGCAAGAACGGCATCGAGGTCATCACCATCCGCGGCAGCGAACTCGGCCGCGGCCGCGGCGGGCCGCGCTGCATGAGCTGCCCCATCGAGCGCGAAGCCGTCTGACCGCCCGGCCCCTCACCGATCCAAGGAGACACCGACATGGCTCTCAACCTGCGCCACCGCAGCTTCCTCAAGGAGACCGACTTCACGCCGGCCGAACTCCGCTTCCTGCTCGACCTGTCCGCCAGGCTGAAGACCGCCCGCCACGCGGGCACCGAGCAGCAGCGGCTGCGGGGCAGGAACATCGCCCTGATCTTCGAGAAGACCTCCACCCGCACCCGCTGCGCCTTCGAGACCGCGGCCCACCAGCAGGGTGCCCACGTCACCTACCTGGAGCCGGCGGGCTCGCAGATCGGGCACAAGGAGTCCATCAAGGACACCGCGCGCGTCCTCGGCCGGATGTACGACGGCATCGAGTACCGCGGCAGCAGCCAGGACATCGTGGAGCAACTGGCCGACTACTCGGGCGTGCCCGTGTGGAACGGCCTGACGGACGAGTGGCACCCCACCCAGTCCCTGGCCGACGTCCTCACCATGTGGGAGCACACCGACAAGCCCCTGCACGACGTCTCCTTCGCCTACCTCGGCGACGCCCGCAACAACGTCGGCAACTCCCTGCTGGTCGCGGGAGCCATGTTCGGCATGGACGTCCGCATGGTCGGCCCCGGGAGCCTGCGCAACGCGCCCGACGTGGTCAAGGAGGCCCAGCGCGTCGCGGAGGACACCGGGGCCCGGATCACCCTCACCGAGGACCTCGAAGAGGGCGTCGCCGGAGCGGACTTCCTCTACACCGACGTGTGGGTGTCCATGGGCGAGCCCAAGGAGATCTGGGACGAGCGCATCGCCCTGCTCAAGCCCTACCAGGTGACCTCGAAGGTGCTCGCCGCGACCGGCAACCCCCGGGTGAAGTTCCTGCACTGCCTCCCCGCCTTCCACGACGCGGAGACCACCGTGGGCGCCGAAGTCCTGGCCCGCACCGGCATGAAGGCCCTCGAAGTCACCGACGAGGTCTTCGAGTCCTCGCACTCCATCGTCTTCGACCAGGCCGAGAACCGCGTGCACACCATCAAGGCCGTCCTCGTCGCCACCCTCGGCGACTGAGCCTTCCCGACCGAGCCTTCACGACTGATCGTCCAACAGGAGAGAACCATGCGCGTCGTCGTCGCCCTCGGCGGCAATGCCCTGCTCCGCAGGGGAGACCGCCCGGACGCGGCCGTGCAGCAGGCCAACGTCAGGGCGGCCGTGGCCGCCCTGGCCCCCCTGGCCGGGCAGCACGAACTCGTCATCACCCACGGCAACGGCCCCCAGGTCGGCCTGCTCGCCCTCCAGAGCGCGGCCGACCGCTCCCTCACCTCCCCCTACCCCTTCGACGTCCTCGGCGCCGAGACCCAGGGCATGATCGGCTACTGGCTGCTGCAGTCCCTGCAGAACGCCCTCCCCGGCCGCCAGGTGTGCGCCCTGCTCAACCAGACTCTCGTCTCGGCCGCCGACCCCGCCTTCGCCGACCCCGCCAAGTTCGTCGGCCCCGTCTACGCGCGCGAGGAGGCCGAACGCCTCGCCGCCGAACGCGGCTGGACGGTGAAGGCCGACGGCCCGCACTGGCGCCGGGTCGTACCGTCCCCCGACCCGCAGCGCGTCGTCGAGACACGGCTGATCCGCCTCCTGCTCACCTCCGGAGCCGTGGCCGTCTGCGCCGGCGGCGGAGGCGTCCCCGTGATCCGCGACGAGCAGGGGCGGCTGACCGGGGTCGAGGCCGTGGTCGACAAGGACCTCACCGCCTCCCTGCTGGCGGAGGCGCTGGACGCCGACGCGCTGCTGCTGCTGACCGACGTGCCCCGGGTCGTCCGCGGCTACGGCACCCCCGACGCGGAACCCATCGGCCGCACGACCCCCGCCCGGCTGCGCGCGGAGCGGTTCCCGGCCGGGTCCATGGGCCCCAAGGTGGAGGCCGTGTGCCGGTTCGTGGAGCTCACCGGCGGTTTCGCCGCCATCGGGGCCCTGGCCGACGCGGCGGCCATGCTCGACGGCACCGCGGGCACCCTCGTCACCCCCAGCGGCCGCTACCCCGAGGACGGCAACGACGATGCGGAGGCCCGGCCGTGACCACCACCGCGTCCGCACCGGTCCCCGCGGGCCCGGACAGGGAACCCGAACCCGGCCCGCCACGGCGCGGCCTCCGCTTCCCCTCCGCCTACACCGTCCTGGCCGCGGTCACCGTCGTGGTCTGGGGCCTGACCTTCGTCATCCCCCCGGGCCGCTACGACACCAAGAACGGCGCGCCGGTCCCCGGCACCTACCACTCCGTGACGCTGACCCAGGGCTTCGGGAGCCGGCTCAAGGACCTCTTCCTCTCGCCCGTGAACGGCCTGTACGGCGTCACCGACGCGCACTCCGGACTCACCGCGCCGGGCGGCAGCGGCCAGTTCTTCGGCGCGGCGGGGGTGTTCCTGTTCGTCCTCGCCGTCGGCGCCTTCATCACCGTCACCCTGCGGACCGGCGCCCTCACCAGCGGGGTCGCCCGGCTCGCCGAGCGGCTCCGCCGCCACCGGACCCTGCTGCTGGTGGTGCTGCTCGCCCTCTTCTCGCTCGGCGGCACCACCTACGGCATGGCCGAGGAGACGCTCGGCTTCTACGGGCTGATGGTGCCGCTCATGCTCAAACTCGGCTACGACAGGATGGTCGGCGCGACCGTCATCATGGTCGGCGCCGGAGTGGGCACACTCGCCTCCACCGTGAACCCCTTCGCCACCGGCGTCGCGTCCGACAGCGCCGGCATCGGCACCGGGGACGGCATCGTGCTGCGCCTGCTGATGTGGGCCGTCCTGACCGCCGTGGCCGCGGTGTACCTCGTGCGCTATGCCAACCGCGTGCTCGGGGACCCGACGCGCTCCCTGGTCGCACCCCTACCCGAGGACGAGGAACTCAAGGCGGCGGGCGGCGCCGAGGGCCGCCTCCCGGCGCGGCAGCGGCTCGTGCTCGCGGTCTTCGCGGCCACGTTCCTCTTCATGATCTTCGCGGTGATCCCCTGGGCGGACCTCCACGTCACCTTCCTGCCCACCCTGGGCTGGTACTTCCCCGAGCTCGCCGCCCTGTTCATCGTGGCCGCCGTCGCCGTCGGCCTCATCGCCGGGCTCGGCGAGAAGGGCACCGCGAACGCGATCGTCGCGGGTGCCGGGGACTTCATCGGCGCGGCCCTCATCATCATGCTGGCGCGCGGTGTCACCGTCATCATGAACAACGCCAGCGTCACCGACTCCATCCTCGACGCGCTGCACGGCGTGGTCTCGGGCACCTCGTCGGGCTTCTTCGCCGTGCTGATGTTCCTGGTGAACATGCCGCTGGCTTTCCTGGTCCCCTCCTCCTCGGGGCACGCGGCCCTGGCCATGCCGATCCTCGCCCCGCTCGCCGACTTCGCCGGAGTGAGCCGTTCCCTGGTCGTCACCGCGTACCAGTCGGCCTCCGGGTGGGTCAACCTCGTCACCCCGACATCCGCGGTCGTGATGGGCGGCCTGGCCCTGTCCAAGGTGCGCTACGACCGGTACCTGCGCTTCATGGGGCCGCTGATGGGCATCCTGCTCGTCGCGGTGTCCGGCTTCATGGTCCTCGGCGCGGTCGTCATGTGACAGGAGCGCACGGCTGCGCGTACGGCCCGCGGGTTCACCACCCGCGGGCCGTACGCGTACGCGCGACGATCGCTCACGACGCGGCTCTGCCGACCAGCTCCGTGAACTCGGCGGGCGTCACGGAGGAAGTGCCGTCGCCGGAGAGCACGTTCAGGGGCCGGCCGTCGAGCTTGACGACGGGGGTGCCCTTCTCACCGCTCGTGTAGAAGGCCGATGACACCTTCTCCACCCACGGCATGTACGTGAGTTCCTTGACCGCCTTGTTGAAGGCGGGCGTGCGCAGCCCGTCGATCCGGTCGGCCAGGTCCAGCAGGGTCGCGGTCGAGCCGAACTTGTCGTCCTTCTCGTCGTCCGGCTGGTGGGTGAACAGGGCTTCGGCGTACGCCATGAACTTCCCGGGGCTCTCGTCCGCCGCCGCGCCGAGCGCGTTGAGGGCGCGCTTCGAGCCCTTGCCGCCGAGGGCGCCGTCCAGGAAGGTCGCGAAGTGGTACTCGATCCTGAACACCTTCCTGTCGGCGAGTTCCCCGAAGGTCCTTCCGAGCCCCTTCTCGACAACGGCGCAGTACGGACAGCGCGGGTCGAGCCAGACGGACAGCGTGTGCCCGGCGTCGGCCGTGCCGTAGGGGATGACGGTGCCGCCCTCGCCCGAGGTGTGCGCGGGTGCGGTGGCGGGCCGTTCCGCGGCCCCGGACCTCCCGGCGGGCGCGCCCAGGTACCAGCCGGCACCCGCCGCCAGCCCCAGGGCGGTGGCGGCGGCGAGGCCGGTCAGCGCGTACCGGCGGGTCTTCGCGCGCCGCGTGACAGCGGTCCGCGCGTTCACAGGCCGCTCCCGGCGGTCCGCCCCAGCGTGCGCAGGGCGGCGTCGCGCGCCCCGGCGACACAGGCGGCGATGCCCACGCCCTCGTACGCGGCCCCGCACACCTCCAGACCGGGCAGCCCGGCCACGGCGTCGCGGATCGTGCGCACCCTGTCGAGATGTCCCACGGAGTACTGCGGCAGCCCCCGCGCCCACCGTGAGACATGGAAGTCGAGCGGCCGGCCCAAGGGACCCAGGATCTCCGACAGTTCCGCGAGGCAGACGGCCGCCAGCTCGCCGTCCTCCCGGCCGAGCAGGGACTCCTCGCCCAGCCGCCCGACGGAGGCGCGCAGGATGAACGTCCCGGGGGCGGCCTCGGCGAGCCACTGCCACTTGTTGGTGAGGAAGGTGGCGGCCTTGACGGCCTTGCCCTCGACGGGCGGGACGAGGAATCCGTTGCCTCGGGGCACCCCCGGCAGCTGCGCGCGCTCGAAGGCCAGGGTCACCAGTGCCATGCTCGCGTGCTCGATCGCGCTCAGCTCGCGGGCCGCCGCGGGCGCGTGCGGCCGCAGCAGCGGGGCGGCGGCGTAGGCCGGGGCGGCCAGGATCACGGCGTCGGCCTCCAGCCCGCGGCGGGAGGAGCCGGAGAGGGCCACCTGCCAGCCGGTGGCGGTGCGGCGCAGTTCCCGCACCCGGGTCCCGGTGAGCACCCGCACCCCGCAGGTGTCGGCCAGGGCGTGGGGCAGGCGTGCCAGTCCGCCGCGCAGCCCCTGCATCACGGCGGGCGGCGCCCCTGCCCCGGACGGCTTACGGGATCGCAGGGCGGCGAGCAGTGAACCGCCCCGGGCGGCGATGTCCGCGACCCCGGGCAGTGCGGCGCGCAGCGAGATCCGGTCCGCCCGCCCCGCGTAGACCCCGCCGAGCAACGGCTCGACGAGCCGGTCCACCGCCTCCCAGCCGAGCCGGTCCGTGAGATACGCCCCGACGCTCGTGTCGCCGTCCAGGGGCGCGGCGGGAAGCTCTTCCTCGCGCGCGAGCCGGGCCAGGCCCTCGGGCGACAGCAGGCCGGTGTCCCGCAGCGCCGCGAGGTCCGTGGGTATCCCCATGACGTGGCCCGCGGGCAGGGCGCGCAGAGTGCCCCGCGTCCACATGGTGACGGGGGCTCGCGTGGGCGTGACGAGGTCGTCGCCGAGCCCGACGGCCTTCGCGAGGTCCACCGCCTCCGGGCGCAGGGCAAGCATCGCCTCCGCGCCGTCGTCGACGGGGACGCCCGCGACGGTGCCGGAGCGCAGGATGCCGCCCGGCCGCGGGCCGGCCTCCACGACGGTGACCTCGGCCTCGGACCTGAGGTGCCACGCCGCGGTCAGGCCGCTGACGCCGCCGCCGATGATGACTACTGATTGCACGAGGGCCTCCTGGCCGGTCGGGGTCGGGTGTCAGGGTGTCGATGACGGGGCGTCAGGTGCGTCAGGTGCCCGGCAGGCCGGTGGCGAGGAGGACCACTCCCAGGGAGCCGGGCAGGGAGGCGACCACGAGCGCCCGGGCGATCCCCGTCCGGCCGCGGGAGTACGCCTGGCCGTGGGCGGCGGCTGCCGCCGGCACCACACGAAGCGCACCAGCGTTCAGAGCGTCATGGCGCGTGGTCTCCGCTCACCTCGCGGCGAGCAGCAGCTGTGCCACTTCCCGCTGGTGGGGGAAGGAGCCCGGACGGTATCCGCACCAGGGCTCCTGGGCGTACGGGTCACCGGTCGCGCTGTAGGCGCGCGAGCGCGAACCCCCGCAGACCGTGCGGAATTCGCACCGGCCGCACCGGCCGCCGAGCCGGTCGGGGTCGCGCAGACCCGTGAACAGGGCGGAGGTGCGGTAGATCTCGGTCAGCGCCCGGGCGCGCACGTTGCCCGCGGCGAGGGGCAGGAAGCCGCTCGGGTGCACCGAGCCGGTGTGGGAGACGAAGGCGAATCCCCGGCCCGCGTCGATGTCCAGCGGGGGACGCCGAGTGCGCCGCGCCGCGACGTCCAGTCCGAGTTCGGCGGCACGCTCGCGCAGCCGCTCGTACAGGGGGCCGAGCCCCAGTGCCGCGACGTGGTCCTCGTTCCTGGCCGCCAGCACCACGCGCTGCAGGGCGACGCGGCGGAAGTGGTGCGCCTCGGCGGCCTTGGCGGGCACCGCCGCCCCCACGTCGTGGACGAAGTTCAGGACGTCCTCGGCCTCGCCGGGCGTGAGCCGGTCCAGCAGTCGGCCGCGTCCGGTGGGCACCAGGAAGAAGGCGCTCCACACCGTCGCCCCGTGCTCGCGCACCAGGGCGACGAGGTTCGGGAGGTCGAGCAGGTTGTGGCGGGTGACCGTGGTGTTGATCTGCACCTTGAGCCCCAGCCGGCGGGCCGTGTCCCAGGCGTCCAGCGTCCAGCGGTACACGCCGGGCACGCCCCGGAAACTGTCGTGCAGCGACTCGGTGGACCCGTCCAGGCTCAGCGAGAGCCCGACCGCCCCCGCGTCGTGCAGGGCGCGCAGGTTCCCGGGCGTGAGCGTGGGCGTGCCGGAGGGGGCGACAGCCACGCGCAGCCCGGAGAGGGTGCCGTAGGCGATCAGTTCCAGGAGGTCGGGCCGCAGGAAGGGGTCGCCGCCGGTGATCACGAACAGGGGCGCGGGGCGGCCGAACGCGGCGACCTGGTCGAGCAGTTCCTTGGCGGCGTCGGTGCCGAGTTCACGAGGGTCCCGGTCGGGGACCGCTGCGGCCCGGCAGTGGCGGCAGGCGAGCGGGCAGGCCCGGGTGGACTCCCAGATGACGATGCACGGCCGGTCCGTCACGTCGTGCCGCGCGCCGCGCACCGGACGAGGGGTGCTCATCGCTGCCACCGGCCGCGACCGGCCGCCCGGGAATACGGATGCCCCGGGCGGACCGGCCGGTGACCGACGGGAGGTGCCGTGTGTGCCGCCCGCCCGGCCGTGAGTGAGGGGGAGTGGCCGGGTTGGCGCTGCCTGCGGTCGTACACGGGAACCTCCGTATCGGTTGCCGCCCAGCATGCCGCGTCGGGCTGTCCGCGGGCGGCGGCCGAGCGGTGCCCGCTTCCGGACCGTTGGTCCCGCGTCCGATGCCGGTTCCGGGGCCGTGCGGCCACCCGGACAGGGACCTTTCGCCCCGCCTTGCCCGCTTCGCTCTCGCCTGGCGTTCGACCTCATGCGCTGTCATCACCGGCGTCGACTCCCCCGTGACCTACGGGAACTCAGGCTGAAAGGGGTCCGGTGACAGTGTGCCGGGGGCGCCGGGGATGCCGGGGAATCCGCCGTCTCGCCGGCCTCGGCCAGCAGCCGGGCCAGTTCCTGGTGTCCGGACCGGCGGGCGTCGTCCAGAGGCGTCCCGCCCCAGCGGTCCACCGGATGCGGGGCGACTCCTCTGGACAGGAGGAATTCCACGGTGCTGCGGTGCCCCTCGGCCGCGGCCAGGTGCAGGGCGGTACGTCCGTCGTAATCGGCGGCGTCGAGGGGGACGTTGCAGGCGGCCAGGCGGCGGATCTCGTTGAGGTCGCCCCTGCTGGCGGCGAAACACAGGCCCACAATGCCTTCGGTGGCACTCTGGTGGCGCTTGAGGCGGGGGTCGCGTTTGCCGGTCTCGGCTCCGGTGCCCGTGAGCACATCGTAGGTGTGCACGTTGTAACAGTCGACCAGACGTCGGCAGACCTCGATCCCCCGTACCGAATTCCCATGGCCGTCCAGACGGGGTGACCAGATGGCGATGCCCATCAACTGGGGGACGACCAGCATCAGGGCGCCGGAAACCCCGCTCTTGGCAGGCAACCCGATGGTGAAGGCGAACTCGCCGGAGAAGTCGTACATCCCGCACGAGGACATCAGCGACAGACAATGGCGCACCGTCTGGGCGGAGAACACCGGGTCCTCCGTCAGGGGGCACACGCCGCCGTTCGCCAAAGAAGCCGCCGCAATGGCCAGTTGCCGTGCGGTGACCTCGATGGAACAGCACTGGAAATAGAACTCCAGGGTCGCCAGCAGATCGGTGCCGGGCGGGAAGGCGCCGCGTTCCCGCATCGAGTAGCCGAGCGCGAAATTACGGTCCGCGGTGCTGCGCTCGGACAGGTAGACGGAGTTGTTGAACCCCACGCCGCGCCCGCCGGCGAGTCGTTTCCAGGTACCGGCCACGAAGTCGAAACGGTCCGCGGCGTCGAGGCCGCGTTGGATGAGCGCGCAGCTCATGATGGCACCGGCGTTTATCATCGGGTTGTGCGGCAGGCCCGCTTTGTTGAAGGTCAGTTCGTTGAAGACCTGGCCGCTGGGTTCCCTTCCCACATGCCGGTGGACGGTGTCGGGGCCGTGTTCCTCCAGGGTGAGGCAGTAATTGACGGGCTTGGAAACCGACTGCAGGCAGAAGTTCACCTCCGCGTCGCCGACGGAGAAGCGCTGTCCGTCCACCGTGCAGACCGAGATCGCGAACTGGTCCGCGTCCACCCGCGCGAGCTGGGGGATGTACGTGGCGGCGGTGCCGCTCCGGTCGGCACGGACCTCCTGATGGATGCGTCGGAGGTCGCCCACCAGCGAGGGGAAGTCGGGAACCGCGAGCTCCCCGCAGGCAGCCCGCTCGATGATGCCCCGGTTGTGCCGGATCGCGGTGGCGAACTCCTCCTCGGTCAGCAGCAACGGACCGGTCGTCGGCCGCGTGGGCCGGGTTCGCTCCAGGTGGGCGATGGTTCCGGCGATCCGGGGGTCGTCGGGCAGGATGCCCGCTTCACGTAACACCGCCAGCAGCCGGTCGGGGGACGGCAGGCCGGACGCGTCCTGGGCGAAGCAGCCGAGAACGTCCGCACGGAATCCCCCGCTCCGGTCGGTGGCTCGGGCCGTGGGGGAGCCCGTGGTCCGCTTCCCGCTCCTCGCAAGGGACATGGCACCTCTCCGTCGAACTCCTGCAGGCGGGTACGGCGAGCCCCGGGCGGTGTCCCGGAGCGTCGGCGCCGTACCCCGGGAGTCCCCGTCGCACCGGCGATTACCGGCCACCAATGACGATATCCAGCCAGCTTGGTGATTGTCTGCGGGCTCGGGCCGGTGGTGCGGTTGCGCACCGCAGGTGCGCGTGGCTCCTCACACGCCGCGCACCGCCACCACACTCCTGGACGGAGGCTCGGCGAGCGGTTGCCACTCCCGCTGCCGACGGTCGAAGCCGACTCGGACCACCCGGACTCGGACACCGGGAGGCGGGGAGCCGGGCGTGCCGGCTGACCGAAGTCACGCCGGAGCGCGGCGACCGGTACTACCATCATCCGTCGAGTGGCGGAGAACCGGTGGGCTTCGGGTCGGGGGGCGGATGCCGACGATGAGACGACTGCTTCCAGCACTGCCGCTGCTGGGCGTCATCGCCGTACTCGCACTGTCCGCCGTGCCCGCGCGGGCCCAGGGCGATGCGGCCCGGGTGGTGGCCGAGCGGCGGGTCACCGCACGGCAGCTCGATCTGACCGTCTCCTCTCCCGCGCTCGGCCGCACCGCCGGGGTCCGGCTGCTCACCCCCGACGGCTGGCGGTCCCGGCCGCACCGCAGCTGGCCCGTACTGTGGCTGCTGCACGGATGCTGCGACGACTACACCAGCTGGACCGCGAACACCGACCTGGCGGGCATCCCGGAGCTGCGCCGGGTGCTGGTGGTGATGCCCGAAGGGGGCACGGCCGGCTTCTACAGCGACTGGCGGAACCACGGAGCCCGCGGCGCGCCGCGCTGGGAGACCTTCCATCTCACCGAGCTGCGGCGGCTGCTGGAGCGTTCCTACGGCGCGGGGCCCGGCCGGGCGGTCGCCGGGCTGTCGATGGGCGGTTTCGGGGCACTGTCCTACGCCGCCCGGCACCCGGGCATGTTCCGCGCCGCCGCCTCCTACAGCGGGGTCGCCGATCCGCTCTACCAGCAGGGCGGTCCGGCCAACGTGCTGGCCATCGTGCGCGGCCAGGGCGCCGACCCGTACGCGCTGTGGGGCGATCCGGTGGCCGACCGGAGGATCTGGGCGGAGCACGATCCGTACGTGCTGGCCGGGGCGTTGCGGCGGCTGCCGGTCTTCCTGTCCTGCGGGGACGGCACCGCGGGCCCGTTCGATCCGCCGGGCGCGACCAGCGCGTACGAGACCCTCTTCCTGGCCGAGAGCCGTCATGTGGCCGACCGGCTGCACGCGCTCGGCAACCACCGTCTGGTCACCGACTTCTACGGCCACGGCACGCACGAATGGCCGTACTGGCAGCGTGAACTGCACCGCTCGCTGCCGCTGTTGCTCGGCGCTATGGGTGCGCGGGGCTGAGGCCGGTCCGGTCGGCGGCGGGACCCGGCCGCAGCGCCTCGCGGATGAGCTCGACGGGGTGCCAGGCCCTGCGTCCCGTTCCGTGGCGGATCTGCTGGCGGCAGGAGACGCCGGTCGCGACGAGCACGGTCTCGTCGGCCTCGGCGCGGATCGCGGGGAACAGGCGGTCGTCGCCCACGGTCATGGACAGGTCGTAGTGCTCGGACTCGAAGCCGAACGACCCGGCCATGCCGCAGCAGCCGGCGTCCAGCTCGACGACCTCGGCACCGGGGAGGCGCCGCAGCAGCTCGACCGTGGCCTGTGTGCCGACCTCCGCCTTCTGGTGGCAGTGGCCGTGGAAGAGGAGCCTGCGCCCGGCCGGCCAGGAGTCCTCGCGCAACCGCAGCCGCCCCTCGTCCACGGCCTCCGTGAGCAGTTCCTCGATCTGGCGCACCCGCCCGGCGAGGTCCTCGACCACGGGGTCGCCCGGGTGCAGGGACCGGAACTCGTCCCGCAGCGTCATCAGGCACGAGGGCTCGCAGCCGACGACCGGTGAACCGGGCTCGCCTGCGCGCGCGATGGACCGGGCGAGGGCGAGACTCCTGGCCTTGGCGTCGTCCACCAGGCCCTTGGACAGGGCGGCCCTGCCGCAGCAGCCACCGCTCTCCAGCCGGACCCGCCAGCCGCACAGCTCCAGCAGTTCCACGGCCGCGCGGCCGACGCCCGGTTCCGTGAAGGTGGTGAAGGAGTCCGCGAGGAACGTCACGGTGCCACGAGGCTCGGACGGCGCCCCGGGCACGCGTCGGCGGAACCACCGCACGAGGTCCTCGCGGGCGAAGACCGGCAGGGGCCGGGCCGCGGTGATGCCCAGGAAACGGTCCATGAGCAGCCGCACCGGGCGGAGGCGACCGGGGAGATTCGAGAGCGGCGCGGTCGCCGACCCCAGCCGGTTCAGCGCGCGGACCGAGGCGAAGACGCGGGACCGGGCGGGGACGCCGTGCAGGTCGTGGTGGTGGGAGAGGGCCTCGGCCTTGAGCGCCGCCATGTCCACCCCGAGAGGGCACTCGCTCTTGCACGCCTTGCACATCAGGCACGGGTCGAGGATCGCGTGCAGGCGCTCGTCGCCCAGGGCGCGCCGAGGGTCCGGCTCGGAGAGCGCCTTGACCAGGGCACCCGCCCGGCCGCGCGTGGAGTCCTGCTCGTCACGGGTGGCCATGTAGGACGGGCACATGGTGCCCGTGGCGCTCTTGCGGCACTGGCCGATGTTCATGCACCGGTCGGCCGCCGCGCGCATGCCGCCGACCACCTCGAAGTCCAGCCGGGTGCGCAGCGGGACCGCGGGGGCGAGGTCCCGGTCGCGCAGGTGGTCGGTCATGGGCGGGGCGTCCACGATCTTGCCGGGGTTCAGCCGGCCGTCGGGGTCGAAGAGGCGCTTGACCTCGCGCATGGCCTCGTACAGCCGGGGCCCGAAGAGCTCCCGGTTGAACTCGCTGCGTGCCAGACCGTCGCCGTGCTCGCTGGAGTTGACGCCGCCGTACTCGGTCACGAGGTCCTTGACCTTCTCGGCGACGGCCCGCATCGCGCGCACCTGCCCGGGGTCGCGGAGGTCGACGAAGGGGCGGATGTGCAGGCAGCCGACCGAGCAGTGCCCGTAGAACCCGGCCGTCAGCCCGTGCCGGTCGAGGACAGCCTGGAAGCGCCGAGTGTACTCGGCGAGGTGGGCGGGGTCGACGGCGGTGTCCTCGACGAACGCCAGCGGACGCCGTGTGCCCTCGCCCGCGGCCATCAGCAGCCCCAGACCGGCCTTGCGCACCGTGAGCAGGGCGGACTGCTGGTCGGGGGTGACGGCGTGCAGCGTGTGGTAGCCGTGGCCGTGGCGGTCCCACAGCGCGCCGAGCGTGGACAGGCGCCCCAGCAGTTCCCGCTCGTCGTCCCCGGTGAACCCGACGAGGAGCAGCGCGCCGGGATCGCCGTGGAGCCGGCTGCCGAGCGCGGCGTACGCGGGCTTGCGGCGGGACAGTTCGAGGATGGTGCGGTCCAGCAGCTCCACGGTGGCCGGGCCGCAGGAGAGGGCGTCCTCGGTGGCCGCCACCGCCTGCGCGACGGAGGCGAAGTGCCCCACGGCGTGGACGGTACGGGCGGGCCTGGGCACCAGGCCGACCTCGGCCAGGGTGGCGACGACGAGGGTGCCCTCGGAGCCGACGACGAACTTCGCCGGGTCGAAGGGGGCGCCCTCGGCCGCGAGGCGGTCGAGGCGGTAGCCCCCGGCACGGCGCCAGTGGGCGGGGTAGTCCTCGGCGATGGCCGTCGCGTTGGCGCGCACGATGCCCGGCAGCGTGCGGTGGACGCGGCCCTCCAGCGTCGGCAGGGCGGCGCGGCGCGCGCGCTCGGCCTCGGTGACCGGCGCGAGCCGCGCCCGCGTCGCGTCGGAGAACACGACGTCGAGCGCCCGTACGTGGTCGATGGTCATGCCGTACCGCAGCGATCCGCTGCCCGCCGAGTTGTTGCCGACCATGCCGCCGATGGTGGCCCGGTTGCTGGTGGAGGTGTCGGGGCCGAACATCAGGCCGTGCACCGCCGCCGCCCGGTTGAGCCGGTCCTGCACGACCCCGGGCTCGACCACCGCCGTACGCGCCTCGGGGTCGAGCGCGACGACGCGGTCCATGTGACGGGACAGGTCCAGCACGAGGCCGGGGCCCACGGTCTGGCCGGCGAGGCTGGTCCCCGCGCCGCGCGGCAGTACGGAGACGCCGTGCTCGGCCGCGGCGGCGACCGCCGCTTGGACGTCGTCGGCGTCGCGGGGGAAGGCCACGCCCAGCGGGGTGATCGCGTACATGCTCGCGTCGCGCGCGTACAGATGGCGGGTGTAGGAGTCGAAGCGGACCTCGCCACCGAGGTCGCGCCGCAGGCGTTCGGCCAGGTCGGGGGCGGGGGAGTCCTGAGGGGCGTCAGCGCCCGGGTCGGTTGCCGTCATGTCCGTGTCTCCCTGATGCCGGGGGCGAAGACGAGGGGGGAAGCGGGCGGTGGCGCCGGTCACGGGGCGCGCAGCAGTTCCAGGGCCGCGTCCAGGCCGCCCGGTCGTACGGGCACGCCCGCGAGCGTCAGGCCCAGCTTCACACCGGCGAGGGTGCCGGCGAGCGTGAGGTCGCCGAGGTGTCCGAGGTGGCCGATGCGCAGGACCCGGCCCGCGAGCCTGCCCAGGCCCGCCCCAAGGGACATGTCGAACCGGTCCAGGACGATCCGGCGGACCCGGTCGGCGTCGTGTCCGTCGGGCAGGAGGACGCCCGTGAGCGAGGACGAGTACGCGCGTTCGTCGGCGCACAGCACGTCGAGTCCCCAGCCGCGCACGGCGGCACGGGTGGCGGCGGCGTGCCGGGTGTGCCGGGCGAAGACCTGGGGGAGCCCTTCCTCGGCGAGCATGCGCAGGGCCTCGTCCAGGCCGAGGAGCAGATTGGTGGCCGGGGTGTACGGGAAGAAGCCGTGCCGGTTGGCCTCGACGACCGGCCCCCAGTGCCAGAAGGACTTCGGCAGCCGGGCGGTGCGGGAGGCCGCGAGGGCCTTGGCGCCGAGGGCGTTGAAGCCCAGCCCCGGGGGCAGCATCAGACCCTTCTGCGAGCCGGCCACGGTGACGTCGACCCCCCACGCGTCGTGGTGGTAGTCGATCGAGCCGAGCGAGGAGATCACATCCACGAGCAGCAGGGCCGGGTGCCCGGCGGCGTCCATGGCCCGGCGGACCTCCGGGACCGGGCTGGTGACGCCCGTCGAGGTCTCGTTGTGCACGACGCATACGGCCTTGATCGACCCGCCCGGGTCCGCGTCGAGTTCGCGGCGCACGTCGTGGGGGTCCACGCCGTGCCGCCAGTCGCCCGGGACGAGGGTGACCCGGAGCCCCAGGTCCCGCGCCATGCGCTGCCAGAGCGTGGCGAAGTGCCCCGTCTCGAAGCAGAGCACGCGGTCGCCCGGGCTGAGGGTGTTGACCAGGGCGGCCTCCCAGGCGCCGGTACCGGAGGACGGGTAGATCACGACCGGCCCCTCGGTGTCGAACACCGGCTTGAGGGCGCCGAGCAGACGGAGCGTCAGCTCGGCGAACTCCGGTCCCCGGTGGTCGATCGTCGGGGCGGACATGGCGCGCAGCACGCGGTCGGGGACGTTGGTGGGGCCGGGGATCTGGAGGAAATGGCGTCCGGTGCGGGAGGTCATGCGATCAACTCCCTTGACCCTTGTGCCGTTTCACGGCACGGCGTATCGTGAGGTGGCACGCTGGAGCGTAGGCTCTGTTCGCGGAGGGAGTCAATGCGTGCAGAACGTTCTCAACGCCCTTCGGGTCCTGGAGGAGGTCGCCGACCGGCAGCCGGTCGGCGTCACGGACCTCGCGCGTGCCATGGGACTTCCCAAGAGCTCCGTGCAACGCGCCCTGGTCACCCTGCACACCGCCGAGTGGATCCAGCCCGCCGGGGACACCCCCACCCGCTGGGCCGTCACCACCAAGGCGCTCCACGTGGGCCGCCGCGCCGCCGGTGAACTCGGGCTGCGCGACGCCGCCGTGCCGGTGATGGAGGAGCTGCGCCGGCGCACCGACGAGACGGTCCATCTGGCGGTGCCGGAGGGCGGCAAGGTCGTGCTGATAGAACGGCTGGAGACCGCGCAGCCGGTGCGCATCGTGCTGCCGCTGGGGCAGATCCTCCCCCTGCACGCGTCCTCGAACGGCAAGGCCGTGCTCGCCGCGAGCCCCGACGAGGTCGTCGAGCGGTACATCGCCGAAGGGCTGCCCGGCTTCACCGGCACCACCATCACCGACCCGGGGCGGCTGCGTACCGAACTCGCCGGCATCCGGGCCCGGGGCTACGCGGCCAACCGGGGCGAATGGCGCGCGGACGTCTCCGCCGTCGCGGCCGCCGTCGTCGGGGGCGCCGACCGTGACGGCCTGCCCGTGGCGAGCGTCAGCGTCAATGTGCCGACCAGCCGGATGACCGACGCGTCACGCTCGGCGTTCGGCGCCCTGGTCGCCGCCGCCGCGAAGACGCTCGGCGACGTGCTCGCCCGTCGCCGGGCGCCGGACCGTGACACGGCACGGCACCGGACCCCTTGACGGCGCGGGGGAGGGCCTCCATGCTGACGGCACTCGGGAGCGAAGTTCCGTATAGCGGAAGTCGCGTGTCCTTGCCCGCCTGGTCCGCCTCGTCCGCCTGTTCCGCTTCTGCACAGCCCCTCGCCGTGTCCGGCATGGCCTTCGCCGTGCCCGGTGCGGGATCTGCCGTGTCCTGTCGCGGACGGATGGAGCGCTTGGCCTCCCGGTCCCCACCGGCCGGAGAAAGCGAGACGCATCCGTGTACCGTCAGGTGACCGATCCGCTGGGGCACCCCGCCCTCACCGCGCTGCTCGCCGCCCTGCCCCTGCTGGTCCTCCTGTTCCTCCTCGGGGTCGTGCGGACCAAGTCCCACACCGCGGCCCTCGGCGGCCTCGCGACCGCCGCCCTCGTCGCCATCGCCTGCTACCGCATGCCCGTGCTCCAAGTGGCGGACGGCGCGGCCGAAGGGGCGGCCTTCGGACTGTTCCCCATCGTCTGGATCGTGCTCAACGCCGTATGGATCAACAAACTCCAGCGCGCGTCCGGGCACTTCGACACCATCGGGAAGGTCTTCTCCTCCCTGTCGGACGACACCCGCGTCCAGGCACTCCTGATCGCCTACTGCTTCGGCGCCATGATCGAGTCGCTCTCGGGCTTCGGCACCCCCATAGCGATCACCTCGCTGCTGCTGCTCGCGCTCGGACTCGAACCGCTCAAGGCCGCCGCGGTCGCCACCTTCGCCAACACCGCGCCCGCGGCCTTCGGTTCGGTCGGCAACCCCATCCAGGCACTGGCCAAAGTCACCTCCTACTCCACCCACGACCTCGGGGCCATGGTCGGGCGGCAGTCCCCGGTCGTCGCCTTCCTCGTCCCCTTCGCCCTGCTGCTGATGCTGGACGGGCGGCGGGGGCTGCGCGAGGTGTGGCCCGCCGCGGCCGTGGCAGGGGCGGGATTCGGCGCCGGTCAGTTCCTGTGCGCGAACTACCTCGTCTACCAGCTCACGGACGTCGGGGCCGCCGTGGCCTCCACCGTCGCGCTCGTGCTGCTCCTGCGCGTGTGGACGCCACGGCGCCGGACGGCGGCCGAGGGCGAAGGAGGGGGCGGGGTGAGCGCTTCTGCCGTGCCGACTGCCACCGTGAACGCCTTGGGCGGGCCCGCTGTCGCGGCGGGCGCGCCGCTCGTGCCCGCACCCGCACCCGCTCCTGCCGCGGAAGCGGTGGCCGGAACGGTCACCGGCCCCGCATGGCGGCCGGACGGGCGGTCCGAGGCCGTGCGGGCCTTCTCCCCTTACGCCATCCTCACCGTGCTCTTCGCGCTCGTGTCGCTGCACGGGCCCGTCGAACGGTTCGTCCGGTCCTTCGACACGAGGTTCGCCTGGCCCGGGCTGCACGTGGCCGGCGCCTCGGGCCGCCCGGTGTCCATCGCCGACTTCGACTTCGGCTGGCTCGGCGCGGCGGGCACCCTGCTGCTGACGACCGGCGTCCTGACATCGTGGCTGCTGCGCGTGCCGCTCCGGCAGGCCGTGCGCTGCTACGGGCAGGCACTGCGGCAACTGCGCCCGGCGGCCCTCACCATCGCCTGCGTCCTCGCCCTCTCCTACGTCATGAACCTCTCCGGGATGGCCGTCTCCCTGGGCACCTGGCTGGCCGGGATCGGGAGCGCGTTCGCGCTGCTCTCCGGTTTCCTCGGCTGGTTCGGTGTGGCGCTGACCGGTTCGGACACCTCCTCCAACGCGCTCTTCGGGGCCATGCAGGTCTCCGCCGCCCGGCACTCGGGACTCTCCCCGCTGCTGATGGCAGCCACGAACAGCAGCGCGGGCGTCCTGGGCAAGGCCGCCGCCATGCAGAACCTCGTCATCGCGGCCGGCGCGCTGGGCCTTTCCGGCCGCGAAGGGGAGATCCTCCGCAAGGTCATCGGCTGGAGCCTCGGCCTGCTCGTCGTGCTCTGCCTCGTCGCCCTGCTCCAGTCCACGCCGGTCCTGGACTGGATGGTGCCGGGCGGCTGACACATCGCCCCCGGCATGCGCGGTCGCCACGCCCGCCGCACAGCGGCCCCGCACGCGCCGCCTGGGTGCCGGCAAAAGGGAGGAGCGAATGAGCATGACACCCTGCAACTTGGCGTCGGCGGACAGCGGCAGCAGGGCCCAACGGTTGTCCACCACGGCCGGCTCGCAGGGCGGCTCCGGGAGGACGCGGGCATCTTCCGCCCAGCCGTGCTGGATCAGTGCCCCTGCCTGCGGGGCGAGCCCACCCGTTCGGCTTACGATCTTGAGAACGATGGGCTTCGGCCCACCGATCCCGCCGACTCGGTCAGTGAGTGCGTCTGGAATCCTTCTCCCCATGAGCACACCACCAGACGGACTGCCCGTCTATCGAGTCCTGACCGGACCGGACAACGCCACGTTCTGCCGGCGTGTGAGCGAAGCGCTTGCTCTTGGCTACGAACTGCATGAAGGCCCCGCCGCCACCTTCAACGGTGAGAACGTCATCGTCGCCCAGGCACTGGTCTGGCCGTCACGGTCGTAGGGGGTCGCGCGACGACGAGAAGCCTCGTGCCGCACGCGACCAGGGCCGCTGTCCGCCGGAGAACGGCGCGAGCGGGGGCGCGGCGGGCCGAGGGGCAGCGGCTTTGCGGCTGCCTGCCCCTCGGCCGTGCGACGCGATGGACTACGCGGTGACGGGACGGGGCCCGGGCGCGGCGGTGAGCCGGCCGGTGCGGTGTAGCCCGTACAGAGCCGCCGCGCAGGCCAGCCCGAGCATGAGCAGGGCGAGCCAGGGCAGGGCGGACAGCCCGGCGGCGCGGGAGGCGTCGAGGGCTGCGCCTGTGAGGAGGTTGCCGAGGGTGATACCGATGCCGCAGATGGTGTTGTAGAGGCCGTAGTGGGTGGCGACGAGGCGGTTGCCGGAGAGCCGGACGATGGTGTCCATCTCGAAGGGGTACGCGATCATCGTGCCCAGGGCCAGCAGCAGCGCGGACAGCGTCGGCGGCACGGCCGCCAGCAGCCACAGCCCGATCCCACCGCCCGGCACCGGAACGGCTGTCGCGACGAGCAGCGGGACGAACGCCACCGCCATCGTCAGCAGCCCCAGCCCGAGAGCCCGGCCCGGTTCCATGCGGGCCTTGCACCAAGCGGTGACCCTGGTCTGCAGGACGATGGTGCCCAGCCCGGAGACGGCGAAGAGCCCCGCCACGGCCACGGTGCCGAAGTTCCCGTCACCGCCCAGGCGCCGCACCTCCAGAGGCAGGGCGAGATAGACCTGGAAGGACAGCACATACGAACCGATCATGGCGGCGGAGAAGAGCAGGAACGGCCGGTTGGCCACGATGCCGCGCCACTGTTCCCGCGGCCGCCGCTCGGGCCGGTCCGCGCCGTTCCCGCCCGCGGCGCCGTGCCCGTCCGGGCCGTGCCCGTCCGCGGCTTCGGCCCGGCGGGCGGGCAACGCCCGTATCTGCACGGCGCTCAGCAGCGCGAAGATCCCGGCCGCCACCAGGCAGGTGACACGGAAGTCCACGCCGGTGAGCACCATGCCCACCAGAGGACCGGTGAGGATACCGGCCTGGTAGAAGACGTTGAAGAGCGCGAACGCCTCCACCCGGCGCTCTCCCGCGTCGGCGGCCAGGTAGGCCCGCACCGCCGGATTGAACAGCGCTCCTGCCAGCCCCGTCGCGGCGGACGCGGCCAGGAGCGCGGGCAGCGAGTCCACGAGCCCGAGAGCGGCGAAGCCGACGGTGCGCAGGACGCACCCGGCGACGATCAGAGGCTTGTAGCCGAAGCGGTCGGCGAGCGCGCCACCGACCAGGAACATGCCCTGCTGGCTGAAGTTGCGTATGCCCAGGACGAGCCCGACCGTCCAGCCCGCAAGGCCGAGCGTCCCGGACAGGTGTGCGGCCAGATAGGGCATCAGCATGTAGAAGCCGAGGTTGATGGTGAACTGGTTCACCATCAACAGCTGGACACTCCGTTCGTACGAACGGACCTGCGCGAGCGCGGCCTTCACCCGGTCACCTCGCGCTGCGCACGCTCCGCGTCGAGGGCCAGCGGGTCGACGACCTCGGTGCACCGCGTCCAGCGCGTCACCTCCTTGTCGTCGGGGCGGGCGATCTCGTCCGGCTCCTGGGCAGGAGGCGATTCCAGCAGGCCGTGGGCCGCGCAGTACTCGTCGTCGTAGACCGTGCCGAGGTAGCGCTGCGGCCCGTCGGGGAAGACCGCCGCGATCCTGGTGGCGGCCGGAAGCGTACGGGCCAGCCAGCCGGCGACGAGCGCGACCGCGCCGACGCTCCAGCCGCCGGTCGCGTAGTGGGAGGACGCGAGCAGACGGCAGGCCCACACCGCTTCGGCAGGGGCCACCCAGTGCACCTCGTCGAACGTTTCATACGCCACGTTGCGGGGGTGGATGCTCGAACCGAGACCGCGCATCAGACGGGGGCGGGCGGGCTGGCCGAAGATCGTCGAACCGATGGTGTCCACGCCCACGACCCGCAGCCGCGGGTGGAGCTGGCGCAGGACGCGCGAGACGCCCGCGGAATGGCCTCCGGTGCCGACGCTGCACACCAGGACGTCGATGTGGCCCAGCTGGGCGGCGAGTTCGAGGGCGAGCGGGGTGTACGCGGTGATGTTGTCCGGGTTGCCGTACTGGTCCGGGCACCAGGAGTCCGCGTGGTGCGCGAGGAGTTCGGTCACGCGGTCGCGCCGGGCCTGCTGCCACCCGCCCGTGGGGTGGGCGTCGGTGACGATGTCGACCCGGGCGCCGTAGGCGGCCAGCAGCCGGTTCATCGACGGTTCGAGGCCGGGGTCGGTGACCAGGGTGACGGGGTGTCCGTAGACCATGCCGGCGAGGGCCAGGCCCAGGCCGAGGGTTCCGCTGGTCGATTCGACGATCCGGCCACCGGGACGCAGGTCGCCCCGGGCACGGGCCCGTTCCACCATGTGCAGGCCGGGCCGGTCCTTGATCCCGCCGGGGTTGAAGCCCTCCAGCTTGGCCCAGAAGCCGCGGCCGGAGGGCGTGAGCGGTTCGCTGACGCGCAGCACGGGGGTGTTGCCGACCAGCCCTGTGAGTCCTGTGAGAGAGGACCGGCCGGGTATCGCGTGGTCGTCGGTGATCGACGAGTTCATCTCTGTCACTCCTGTCGGTGATTGGCGCATGTGAGGCTCGTGGGGAGGCGAGCTCCTACAAACGCCACCGACAGCTGACGGAGAGCACGGCCCTGGGCTCGGATATGCGCGCACCGGTGGGCTGTACGTCACCCCGCGGGTGGCGCACGGCCGCGGTCCGCGGGACCGGCTCCGGGCCCGGTCCCTGCGGAACGTGACGGGCGGAAGGGCGGGCGGTACTGGCACCTGCCTCGCTCTTCCGCTCATGGCAGGGATGCGGGGCCTGCGGCAGGTCCTGCATCTGCGAAGACACGGCCGCGATGGGTGAGCCGGCACCGGGGGACGCGACAGGGGCCGGATGCCCTGCGCAGCCCAGGACCGGCAGGAGCAGGGCGCCCAGGACGAGGACGACGCTCCACAGGCTCCAGTGGGCGAGCCGGCCGGACGGGCGGTGGTCAAGGAAGGACGGCAAGGCGAACTCCGCTCGGCTGCCACGCGGCAGCGGTCACCGGAAACGGGCGGGAGAGACAAGCCGTCGAGAATCCCCGGGAAGGCGCGTACGGCACGGAGGCGCGGAGGTACCGACGCGCGGAGGTACGGAGGCTACGGAGGTACGGACGCGCGCGAAGACGCGGGCAAGTGCCCTCGGAACCAGGGGGTATCGGCGGCCGGCGGGGGAGACCGGCCGGTTTCTAGATCCGCAGATTCGCTGCCTGGTGCGGATACTCCGTGGCACGGGCGTTCACCGTGGCGGCGGCCGAGCACGGCGCGGCCGGGAACTGCCCGACATCCGCCGTCAGGACGCTGTGCCCCACAGCGGTCGGCTCATCGACCAGCGGATCGTCCTGCGGCTTGCCGGACAGACACTCGCCACCGGGATGGGCGTCGTCGCCCTGCTCGGGATGCGACCCGGAGGCGTCGGCATCATGCGGGGCCTCGGCCCTGTCGCCGTCGGACGTCGCGGCCGCGGCCGTAGCCGAGGATGACACCATCATGCTCGCGGTGACATGTCCCGAACCGCTTTCCATGCCGAGCCCGTGCGTGGAGAACAACGCGAACAGAAGGGCCCCCAGCCACAGCAGACGCGACACGGACCCGCGAGCACGGGCGACGCGTCGTATGCCGAAAGGCGACCGGGCGGTGACCATGCCGTGATGGTAACCGCCCGGCGGAAGTTCCTCCCACACACCTCCGTGGAAACAGCGTGAACAAGCCACGAACGGACGGGGACTTGCCGGACAGCCGCCCAGGACTCCCCGGTCACATGGATCGCAGCTCCCGCGTGAAAGGCCGAACACCCGGTGGCCTGTGCCGTGATGCGCCCCGTACATACCCACTGCGCCCCTCGCCGGGCGGTGTCCCGCCCGACCGGCCCCGTGCACCCTGGGCTCACCACTCCCGTGGTGGCGGCTCAAGGGGGACATCCGTGCCAGATCCGGTCACCGTCGAGATCGAACCTTTCCACGGCGGGAGAGGGGCGGCAGCGTCCCTCGCCGGGGACCTCACCGGCCTGCCGGCCGTCCGCGAACACCTCACCGGCCCCCGGCTTGGCGTCGCCGACTTCCAGGTCCTGGAGAAGGAGCCGTCCCCCGGCTCCCCCTTCCGGGCCCTGGTCCACGACCCGGACGCCTACCGCTCCCTGGAGGTCACCGGCCGACTCGACGACCTGGCGGGCGCGCGGGCGCGCTTCGTGCGGTTCCGGCCCGTGCCCGGTGCCGAGGAGTTCGCGCGGGCCGTCGAGGCGCTGCGCGGCCACGGTACGTTCGGGTCCGTCCTCGCCTCCGGCCGCGTCACCGCGTACCGGCCGATGCCCCCGCTCGCCGACGTCACCAACCCGGACGGCACCGTCGACCGCGTGGTCACCGTGGGCCTCCACGACCCCGAGGGCATCGTCAGGCACCGTATCGTCGGCGTCCGCATGCGGGACCATGCGGTGATCCCCGACCCCGAGGGCGTGCCCGCCCCCTCGGCCCTGGAC
>NZ_JAINFC010000399.1 GCF_020740835.1 Streptomyces sp. UNOC14_S4 | reverse complement strand
CCCCCAGACTCCGTCCGGGGGGACCCCCAGCCCCTAGCGGAACGCATGCCCACAACCAGGTGGAAGGAGGGGCGCGGGGAACTGCGCGAGGAACCCCCACCGGGCCGCAGTCGCGCGACGGCGCCGGTGGTCGAGCTCGTAGGCGGCTTTTGAGGGGCGCGGCGAATTGCGTGACCAGCCCCCACCGACCACAGCCGCGTGCAGCGCAAGACGCACCCCGGTAGGCGCAGGGGCCCCGGGGGCGGAGCCCCCAGGACATGACGCACCCGGGTGCCCACGCCGAGGGTCCTCCGCCCCGTAGTGTCGGTGCGTGAGCACCGACAACACGCATCAGGTCCACCTCAACGCCGGCCCCGCCGAGTTGACCGTGGATCCCGGCAACGGCTGCCGGATCAGCAGCCTCCGTATCGCGGGGAACGAGCTCCTCCGGGAAGGCGCCCGCTACGGCGCCTTCCCGATGGTCCCGTGGTGCGGCCGTATCGAGCTGGGGCAGTTCCGCAACGGCGGCGAGCGGCTCCAGATGCCCATCAATTCCGCCCCGCACGCGATCCACGGCACCGGCCGTGACACCGCCTGGAACACCGTCAGGGCGACGGACACCACTGCCGCGTTCACCTACGAGCTCGGGGACCCCTGGCCGTACGACGGCCGGGTCACGCAGCTGGTGGAGCTGACGGCGGACTCCGTCACGCTGACCATGGGGGTCGAGGCGAGTGACACGTCCTTCCCGGCGCAGGCGGGCTGGCACCCCTGGTTCCGGCGCAACCTCGGCACGGGGGAGGACGTACGGCTCGACTTCGACGCGGAGTGGCAGGAGGAGCGCGGTGACGACCACCTCCCCACCGGCCGCCGGATCGCCCCGCTCCCGGGCCCCTGGGACGACTGCTTCGGCATGCCCGACGGGGTGGACGTCACCCTGACCTGGCCCGGCGCGCTGGAGCTCAAGGTCACCAGCCGTGCCGAGTGGGTCGTGGTCTACGACGAGCAGGCGGAGGCCGTGTGCGTGGAGCCGCAGTCCGGACCTCCGAACGGCCTCAACACGCTGCCGCGCCTCGTCACGCCGATCGACCCCCTGGAGATCTCGACGACCTGGACCTGGCGCGCGCTGGCCTGAGCCCGGCTGGCCTAAGCTCATCGGCATGAGCGAAGCGCGTGACGCCCTGCTGCAGCAGATCAAGGACAAGGCCGTGGTGCACGGCAAGGTGACCCTCTCCTCCGGCAAGGAGGCCGACTACTACATCGACCTGCGCCGGATCACCCTGGACGCCGAGGCGGCGCCCCTGGTCGGCCAGGTGATGCTGGACGCCACGGCGGACCTGGACTTCGACGCCGTGGGCGGGCTCACCCTGGGCGCGGACCCGGTCGCCGCCTCGATGCTGCACGCCGCCGCCGCGCGCGGCCGCAAGCTCGACGCGTTCGTCGTCCGCAAGGCGCAGAAGACGCACGGCATGCAGCGCCGTATCGAGGGCCCGGACATCAAGGGCCGCCGCGTCCTGGTGGTCGAGGACACCTCGACCACCGGCGGCTCCCCGCTGACCGCCGTCGAGGCCGCGCGCGAGGCGGGCGCCGAGGTCGTCGCCGTGGCGACGATCGTCGACCGCGGTGCCGAGTCGGCCATCGAGGGCGCGGGCCTGCGCTATGTGACGGGCTACTCCCTGGGCGACCTGGACCTGGCCTGACCGGCCTGACCGGCCTGACCGTCTGACCTGCTGTTTTCGCCACGGCGAAAGAGGAAGGCGCGTTGTTTCACGTGAAACGGCGCGCCTTCCCATATAAGCGCGCTGATCATCATGTGGAGTAATTCGGGGAGTCTGGGAAGATGGGGGCGACGGTGACCGTCGCCCCCTAGGTCAGGGCCCCGTATACGCACCCGCACATCACAAGGAGCGGACAATGCCCATCGCAACTCCCGAGGTCTACAACGAGATGCTCGACCGGGCGAAGGCAGGCAAGTTCGCCTACCCGGCCATCAATGTGACCTCGACGCAGACTCTGCACGCCGCGCTGCGCGGTTTCGCCGAGGCGGAGAGCGACGGCATCATCCAGATCTCCACCGGTGGCGCGGAGTTCCTGGGCGGCCAGTACAGCAAGGACATGGTCTCGGGCGCCGTCGCGCTCGCCGAGTTCGCGCACGTGGTCGCCAAGAAGTACCCGGTGAACATCGCGCTGCACACCGACCACTGCCCGAAGGACAAGCTGGACGGCTACGTCCGCCCGCTGCTGGACATCTCCGCCGAGCGCGTCGCCAAGGGCCAGAACCCGCTCTTCCAGTCGCACATGTGGGACGGCTCCGCCGAGTCCCTCGCCGACAACCTGGCCATCGGCCAGGAGCTGCTGGCCAAGGCCGCCGCCGCCAAGATCATCCTCGAGGTCGAGATCACCCCGACCGGTGGCGAGGAGGACGGTGTCAGCCACGAGATCAACGACGAGCTCTACACCACCGTCGAGGACGCCCTGCGCACCGCCGAGGCCCTGGGCCTGGGCGAGAAGGGCCGCTACCTGCTGGCCGCCTCCTTCGGCAACGTCCACGGCGTCTACAAGCCGGGCAACGTCGTGCTCCGTCCCGAGCTGCTCAAGGACCTGCAGGAGGGCGTCGCCGCCAAGTACGGCAAGGCCAGCCCGTTCGACTTCGTCTTCCACGGCGGTTCCGGCTCCACCCAGCAGGAGATCGCGACCGCGCTGGAGAACGGCGTCGTGAAGATGAACCTCGACACGGACACCCAGTACGCCTTCACCCGTCCGGTCGCGGCCCACATGTTCAAGAACTACGACGGCGTCCTGAAGGTCGACGGCGAGGTCGGCGAGAAGAAGACCTACGACCCGCGCACCTGGGGCAAGCTGGCCGAGGCGGGCATGGCCGAGCGCGTCACCAAGGCGTGCGCCGACCTGCGCTCCACGGGCACCAAGCTGCAGTAAGGGCCTCCCGGGCCTCCCGGTTCTGCGACAGGGCCCCGCACCGCCGACGTCCGGCGGTGCGGGGCCCTCGCGTTTCCCGGTTCCGGATGCCGGGCGGGCGCGGGCGCGCGATGATCCGGGCATGAGCGACGCATCCGCGGACACGAGCGCATCCGCGGCGGACTCGCCCGCCGTACGGCTGGGGACGCGCACCGGACGGGCCGTCCTGCTCACGGCCGTGCTCGGGTCCGGGATGGCGATGCTCGACGGCACCGTCGTCAATGTGGCGCTGCCCCACATCGGCCGGGACCTCAACGCCGACCTGGCCGTCCTCCAGTGGACGGTCAACGCGTACATGCTCACCCTCGCCGGGCTGATCCTGCTGGGCGGGGCGCTCGGCGACCGCTTCGGGCGGCGGCGGATCTTCGTGCTGGGGGTGGTGTGGTTCGCGCTCGCGTCGCTGCTGTGCGGGGTGGCACCGGACGCGGGAGTGCTGATCGCCGCGCGGGCGCTGCAGGGCGTGGGCGGGGCGCTGCTCACGCCCGGGTCGCTCGCCCTGATCCAGGCGGTCTTCCACCCGGACGACCGGGCCGGCGCGGTGGGCGCGTGGTCGGGGCTCGGCGGGGTGGCCGCGGCGGTCGGGCCGTTCGTGGGCGGCTGGCTGGTGGACGGGCCGGGCTGGCGCTGGGTGTTCCTGATCAACCTGCCCGTGGCGGCCGTGTGCGTGCCCGTGGCCCTGCGGCACGTCCCGGAGACCCGGGATCCGCGTTCCCACGGGCGGTTCGACGTCCTCGGCGCGGTGCTGGGCGCGCTGGCGCTCGCCGCGGTGACGTACGCCCTGATCGCCGCGCCCGAGAAGGGGTTCTCGCCCTGGGTGGTCGGCCCGGCGGTGGCCGGGGTGCTGCTGGGCGTGGCGTTCTGGAAGGTGGAGAAACGGCGGGCGGAACCGATGCTGCCGCCGGGGATCTTCGCGAACCGCATGTTCTCGTCGGTCAACGCCGTGACGGTGTGCGTCTACGCCGCCTTCAGCGGCTTCTTCTTCCTCGCCGTGCTCCAGCTCCAGGTGGTCGTGGGCTGGTCCGCGCTGGTGGCGGGCACCGCGCTGCTGCCCACGACGATCCTCATGCTGCTGCTGTCCGCGCGCTCCGGCCGCATCGCGGAGGGCACCGGACCGCGGCTCCCGCTGACCGTCGGCCCGCTGTTGTGCGCGGCCGGGATGCTGCTGATGACGCGGGTGGGCCCGGGCGCCGTGTACTGGCGGGACGTGCTCCCGGCTCTGGTGCTGCTCGGCATGGGCATGGTGGTGCTGGTCGCCCCGCTCACCTCCACCGTCCTCGCCTCGGTCGACGTCGCCCGCGCGGGCCTGGCCAGCGGTATCAACAACGCGGCGGCCCGCGCGGCGGGCCTGATCGCGGTGGCCGCGCTGCCGCTGCTGGCGGGCATGGAGAGCGGCACGTACCGCGACCCCGCGGCGTTCTCGGAGGCGTTCCGGCGCTCCATGCTCTACTGCGCCGGGGTGCTGGTCCTGGGCTCCGTACTGGCCTTGTGGGCGATCCGGCGGGTGCGGCGGCCTGTCTGCCACCCAGAGACGCCGTACCACTGCGGGGTGGAGGCACCGCCGCTCGACCCGGGGGACGAGACGACGTCGTCGTGACGGTTCCTGTATGCCGGGTGCGCCTACCAGGTTGCCTCGTGAGGTCCGTGTGCGGCTGCAGGTTGCGTCGTGGCTGGTCGCGCAGTTCCCCGCGCCCCTTACGGGGCTCCGCGCCACGGGGCCGCACCGCACAGCGCAGCGACGCGGCACACTGGGGTGCATGTCCATTCACGAGAACCTGCTCGGGGGCCCGCCCCCGACCCACCTGCCCGACGACCCCGAGCCGCGCGAGCTGCTCGCCTCCGGCGCCGCACCCGCCGAGGTCGCGGCCAAGTACCCGGCCTCCTCGCTGGCGTGGGCACAGCTCGCCGACGACGCCTACGAGGCCGGTCGCGTGGTCGAGTCCTATGCGTACGCCCGCACCGGTTACCACCGCGGTCTGGACGCCCTGCGCCGCAACGGCTGGAAGGGCCACGGCCCGGTGCCCTTCGAGCACGAGCCGAACCGCGGCTTCCTGCGCGCGCTGCACGCGCTCGCGCGGGCCGCGCAGGCGATCGGTGAGCAGGAGGAGTACGAGCGCTGCTCGACGTTCCTGCGCGACAGCTCCCCGACGGCGGCCAACACCCTCGGCTGACCCGGGAACCGACCGGAACGCCCCGCCCGGAGCGGGGCGTTCCGTCTGTGCGGAGAGTTATCCACAGGCCTTGCCCCGGCGGCGCGCGGGACGCACGATGTCTGGCAGGGGACCGGGGCTCCGAGGCCGACGGGAAAGGGGCGGACCGCTACCCGGAAGCACCGTGCAGCCGAGGAGAGCGCGATGTCGCAGCCGCAGCCACCCCACCCGCGCACCGCCCGGGCGACCCTCACGGCGTCCCCGGACCAGGAGCCGTTCCTGGACTTCGAGGGCACCACACCCTACGAGGACTACGTCCGGGCCTCCGTGCTCGGCCGCCTCCAGGAGCCGCTGTCCGACGATCCGGGCGAGATGGTCTTCCTGGTCACCACCCAGGTGATGGAGCTGTGGTTCACCGTCCTCGCGCACGAGTGGCGCACCGCCGCGCGGGCCCTCCGGCGGGACGACGTCGCGACGGCGATGGCCGCGCTCAAGCGCTCCGCGTACGAGCTGGAGTCCCTCAACGCCTCGTGGCGGCCGATAGCGCACCTGACGCCAAGTCAGTTCAATGCGTACCGGGGAGCGTTGGGGGAGGCGTCCGGCTTCCAGTCGGTGGCGTACCGCCGCCTGGAATTCCTGCTCGGTGAGAAGTCCACGGCCATGCTGGTGCCCTACCGCGGCGCGCCCCGTGAGCTGGCGGAGCTGGAGGAGGCGCTGCGCGAGCCGAGCCTGTACGACGAGGCGCTGCGCCACCTCGCCCGCCGCGGCCACGCGATACCCGAGGCCGTGCTCGGCCGTGACGTGACCGTCGCCTACGTCCCCGACCCCGGCGTGGAGCGGGTCTGGCAGCGGATCTACGAGGGCCCGCAGCACGGCGACGAGTGCGCGCTGGGCGAGAGCCTCACCGAGGTCGCCGAGCTGGTCTGGCGCTGGCGCAACGACCACCTTGTCGCCACCCGCCGGGCCATGGGCGCGAAGAAGGGCACGGGCGGCTCCTCAGGAGTGGCGTGGCTGGAGAAGCGAGTGACGAAGCACGTGTTCCCGGAGCTGTGGACGGCGCGCAGCCATGTCTGAGATGAATGAGGAGACGAGGGGCGAGCTCGCCCGCGAGGCCGCCGCGCTCGATGAGGCCGACGTGCTGCGCGCCAAGCGCGCGGCGTTCGCGCTCGACGACGACACCGTCTACCTGGACGGCAACTCTCTCGGCGCGCTGCCCACCACCGTCTCCGCCCGCCTCGCGGAGGTCGTCGGCCACGAGTGGGGACGGCTGCGGATCCGCGCCTGGGACGAGGCGGGCTGGTGGGCCTCGCCCGAGCGGATCGGCGACCGCGTCGGCGGACTCGTCGGGGCCGCGCCCGGCCAGGTCGTCGTCGGCGACTCGACGAGCGTCAATGTCTTCAAGGCGGTCGTGGCCGCCGTCCGCATGGCCCGGGAGCGGTCGGCGGACCGCGACGAGATCCTTGTCGACGCGGCGACGTTCCCCACCGACGGCTATATCGCCGAGTCCGCCGCGCGGCTGACGGGCTGCCGGATACGTGCCGTGGCCGCCGGGGAGATGGCCGGGGAGATGGCCGGAGTGGCGGGGGAGCGCACCGCCGTCGCGCTCGTCAACCACGTCGACTACCGCACGGGCCGCCTCCACGACCTGCCCGGCACGACCGCCGCCGCGCACGCCGCCGGGGCGCTCGTCGTGTGGGACCTCTGCCACAGCGCGGGTGCCCTCCCCGTCGAACTCGACGCGCATGGCGTGGACTTCGCGGTCGGCTGCACCTACAAGTACCTCAACGGCGGGCCCGGCTCGCCCGCGTACCTCTACGTCCGCCGCGAGCACCAGCCCCGCTTCGACTCGCCGCTGCCCGGCTGGAACTCGCACAGCGAGCCGTTCGCGATGTCCCCCGCTTACGCGCCCGCCGACGGCGCGACGCGCGGCCGGGTCGGCACCCCCGAAGTCCTCTCCTTACTCGCCCTCGACACCGCGCTCGACGTATGGGACGACGTCGACATCACGGCCGTACGCGCCAAGAGCCTCGCCCTGACGGACTTCTTCCTCCGCTGCGTCGAGGAGTACGTGCCGCGGGGACGCGTCGAGAGCGTGACGCCCGCGGCGCGTGCGGAGCGGGGGAGCCAGGTGGGGTTGCGGTGTTCCGG
>NZ_JAINFC010000398.1 GCF_020740835.1 Streptomyces sp. UNOC14_S4 | reverse complement strand
GTTCCCCGCGCCCCTATCGGGGCTGCGCCCGTCAGGGGCGCGGGGAACTGCGCGAGCAACCGTGCACGACCCGCAGTCGCGCGCCGAGCGCAAGTGGCAGCCCAGTAGGCGGGCTCTGGGGGTGCGAGCCCCCAGGAACCCCAGGCGGTCAGGCCGCCATCACGGCCGCTTCCGCGGCGGAGCGCAGAGCGCCCGTCGCTATGAGGGACGCGACGCGCTGGATGTCACCCTCCAGCGGGCGGTCGCCCTCCATGGTCGGGGAGACGGAGCGGACGAGGTCGTACGCGGCCTTCGTCGGGGCGCTGAGGACCTCGGTGCCGCGCAGGTCCGCGGCCTGGGCCAGGGCGAGCAGGTGGATCGCGGCGACCTGGCGGACGAGCTCCACGACCGTGCGGGCGTCGCGCGCGGCGATGGTCGCCATGCTGACCTTGTCCTGGTTGTGGGCCTCGGTCGAGCGGGAGAACGAGGTCGCGGGCATGGTGTTCTTCAGCGCCTCGGCGGTCAGGCCGGAGGCGGCGATCTGCATGCCCTTGAAGCCGTGGTGCATGCCCGCGTCCCAGCTGTCCTCCTCGAAACGGGGGATCAGGTTCGGCGTGAGGCCGTTGTTGAACTTCTCGTCCACGACCAGCTCCAGCTGGCGGTCGAGCAGGTCGGCGACGCTGGCGGCAGCGGTCTTGAGAGCGTCCATGGCCTGGCCGACGTGGCCGCCGTAGAAGTTGCCGCCGTTGCGGACGACACCGGCCCCGACGTCGAACAGCGGGTTGTCGTTGGAGGAGTTGATCTCGATGTCCACCCAGTTCGTCGCCCAGTCCAGGGTGTCGCGGAGCACACCGGTCACGTGCGGGGCGCAGCGGATCGAGTAGCGGTCCTGGATCGGCTCCTCCAGCTCGCGGAAGCCCGCCTCCGAGAGCGACGCGTCACGCTGGGCCACGCCCGGGTCGCGGTCCTCGGGGTCGCCGAGCAGCTCACGGATGGTGTGGGCGCTGCGGATGGTGCCGGAGTGCGGCTTCTGCTCGAAGATGAACGGCGCGAAGTGCATCGGGTTGCCCTGGAGCACCTGCGAGGCGAGCGCGGTGCACAGGTCGGCCGTGAACGCCAGCTCACCGGCGTCGTGAAGGGCCGTCGCGGCGAAGCCGGACATGAAGGACGTGCCGTTGACCAGCGCCAGGCCCTCCTTGGCCTCCAGCACCGCGGGCTCCAGGCCGACCGCGGCCAGCGCCTCGGCGGAGGGCTTCTCCACCCCCTCGTGCAGGGCCCGGCCCGTCCCGGTGACCACGGAGGCGACGTAGCTCAGCGGGACGAGGTCACCGCTCGCGCCGACCGAGCCCCGCTCGGGGATGGGCGGCAGCACATCGCGGTTGAGGCACTCCAGGAGCAGCTCCACGACCTCGGGCCGGACGGCCGAGTAGCCGCGGGCCAGGCAGTTGGCCCGGATGATCATCGTGGCGCGGATGACGTCCTCCGGCGCGGTGGGACCGATGCCGCAGGAGAGGAAGCGGATGAGGTTCTTCTGGAGGTCCTCGGCCTTCTTCCCGGAGATCTGCCGGGTGTTGCTGTCGCCGAAGCCGGACGTCACACCGTAGACCGGCACACCGGCCTCGATGACCTGGCCCTTCAGCTCGATCGACATGAGCATGCGGCGCACCGTGTCCTCGGAGAGGACGACGCGGGGCGCGTCCTCCCCCCGCGCGGCGGAGACCACGTCGCCCACCGTCAGGGTGTGACCGTCGATGGTGAGTTCGGTCTTCCGGGCCTCGAGGGCGTCGGACTGTGCGGCCGTGGAGCCATGCATGAGTGCGTCATTCCTTCCGTGGGGGTGGAGCGGGCACGGCGGCCGGACGATGTAGGGCGTCGGCCGCCCGTGCCGCGCCCCGGGCACGCGGTGGCGTGGAATCGTGGAATTGCGCATACCGGCGCGGGGAATTCGCGGCGCGGAGGCGCGGGCGGGAGCAGGAGTGGGCTGCGGCTCGCCTACAGAAGGGCGGAGCAGGAGCGATGCGCGGCACCGGCCGCCGGGACCGCGGCGACCTGCTGAGAATTCATCAGTTCGTCCCCCCGGTTCGAACTCCGCGGCAATTGCCGTGCCGTTCAAAAATCTATCAAGTCGCCTTGGACGCGGAGCTATGGCCTTGGTCACAGGGGTCACAGGCCGGAATTCGACAAAAGAATTGATTTCGGCCGGGCCCCGCGATCAGCCCTGGGCCAGAAGTCCCGGTACCCGCTCCGCCAGGGCCCGCATACGGCGGCCGAACCCCTCGGCGGGACCGAAGTGCAGCGCCAGGTCGTCGGGGCCGGCCCGCTCCCAGTCCCGTACGCGCCGCACCACGTCGTCGACCGGGACCGCGTCGTCGTCCCAGCTGTCCCGGGCTCCCGCGGAGACCCGTTCGCCGCCCAGTTCCCGCAGCCGGTCGCGGCGCTCGGCGAACTCCTCGGGCGACAGGAACACCGCCTGCCAGAAGTCGCCCACCCGCACCGCCCGGCGCAGGGCCGCGTCGGAGTTCCCGCCGACGAGGAACGGCACGGGCGTCCTGGGGACGGGCCGGAAGACGGCGCGCCCGTCGAAGGAGTGGAAGGCGTCCTCGTAGGGCCCGCCGCCCTGGGTGTGCAGGTGGCGGAGGAGCCGCAGGGCCGCGGTGGTACGGGCGCCGCGCCCGGCGAAGTCCGCCCCCGCCGCGTCGAACTCGTACGCCTCCCAGCCGGTGCCCACGCCCAGGACGAACCGGCCGCCGCTCAGCTCGGCGAGCGTGGCGGTCTGCTTGGCCAGGGTCAGCGGGTCGCGCAGCGGCAGGACGAGCACGGAGGTGCCCAGGGTGACGCGGGTGGTGACGGCCGCCAGATGGGCGAGGGTGACCAGCGGCTCGTAGACGCCGCCGTACGTGGGGCCGTAGTCGCCGGGCGGCAGGAGGTGGTCGGGGAGCCACAGGCCCGCGAACCCCAGGGCCTCCGCCTCCCGGCCCAGTTCCACGAGCCGGGAGACGGGCATCTCGGGGGACTCGTCCGGGAGGACGACGTGCAGGCGCATGGGAACTCCTCGCTGGGTGTGCCGACGGCGCGCGGACCGCGCGCCGCCTCCCCGTGAACGCCCCAGGAGTCCCTTTTCTTTCCCCGGCCTCAGCTCATCGGCGTCAGCCCGAGATGCCGGCGGAGGTGGTGTACGTGTAGCGGGCCGGAGCCGCCGCCGGGCTCGTGCCGCCGCCCGTCTCCACCGTCACGTCGACCGTGCCGGTGCCCGCGGGCGCCACCGCGCCGCAGAACTCCGGCCCGCAGGAGGTGTGCGCGGCGGGCCTGCCGCCGAACCGTACGGTCCCATGTGCCAGGTACGTCCCGAAGACGTTCACCGAGGTCCCGCCGGCGGCCGGTCCGCTCTGCGTGGACAGGCGGGTGACGGCGGGCGCGGGCGGCGGCACCGGGCCGGGGCCCGTGTAGGCGAAGTGCCCGGCCTCCACGGCACCGCCCGGGGTGAGCACGTCGAGCGGGACACTGCCCGTGCCGCCCGGCGCGACCGCCGTGCACGCGGTGCTCGTGCAGGACGTCCGCGCCGGGTCGTCACCGAACAGCACGAGCCCGGAGTCCAGGCCGTAGCCGGTGATCCGCACCGTGGTGCCGCCGGTGCCCGGTCCGGTCGTGGTGTCCACCCCGGTCACCACCGGCTCGCCGGGCACGGCGGGCGGCTCGGACGAGCCGCCGTAGGTATAGGAGGCGACGTTGTCCGCCGGGTCGGCGTCCCCGGCGTTGGCGACGGTCGCCGTGATCGTGCCGGACGGCGTCTGCGCTCCGGAGCGGACCTGCACCTTCATGAAGTGGCTGCGGCCGGGCACGATGGTGCCGGTGTAGACGGCCTCCAGGTGGCGGCCGTCGGGCGAGACGGTCTCGGTGAAGGTGTAGTCGTAGGGCGTCGAGTACATCAGCGCGCCGCTGGTGGTCAGGCCGGGCGGGAGGTCCACGGTGAGACGGGTCACCCCGGTGACGTCCTCGCTCCCCTCGGACGTCCAGGTCACCGAGAAGTTCCCGGAATCGTTCGCGCGTGCCGGGTAGTTGCCCGCCAGGCCGACGGAGACGTCGGCCCCGGGGGCGGGGTCGGCGAGGGCCGCCGACGACGGTGTGACCAGTGCGATCGTGGCGAGCACGGCCGCCACGCTGAGTGCCGCTCTTCGATGCATCACATGGCCCGTCATCGCCCGCTTCGCGAGCCCCGTTACAGTGCGTACGTCTCAGCGGAATGATTGAGCCACGTTGACAGACGGTCACGTCACAGCGAGTCTTGCGTCCCACCGGACACGGCATCGCACTCGGTGACGACTTCGGCAACAACTTCGGTAACGACTTCAGCAAGACTTCGGAGGCAGTAGTGGCACAGGCGCACGCACGCGGCGGGCAGTACGGAAAGGCCCTGGCGGCGGTCGGCGCCGTGGCGGCCCTGGCGGCGGCAGCGGCCGCGCCCGCGGCGGCCCAGACCCCGCGGCCCGGCGGCGAGCGCTACGTCGCACTCGGCGACTCCTACACCTCCGGCCCCGGCATCCCGCAGCAGTCCGGCGGCGACTGCCTCCGCTCCAGCGTGAACTACCCCGCGCTGACCTCGGCGAAGCTGGGCACCGCCACCTTCAAGGACGTCAGCTGCAGCGGCGCGAAGACCGACGACATGTGGCAGGCGCAGGGTGCCAACCCGGCGCAGCTCAACACCCTCGACAAGCGCACCACGCTCGTCACGCTGGGTATCGGCGGCAACGACATCGGCTTCAGCGGCATCATCGAGACCTGCGCCAAGCTGTCCGCATCCGACCCCGCCGGCGCGCCCTGCAAGAAGCAGTACACAGCCAACGGCGGCGACGAGCTCGACGGGCGCATCGCGGGTGCCGCGACCAAGGTCGCCAAGGTACTGAAGGGCATTCACCAGCGCGCGCCGTTCGCCCGCGTGGTGCTCGTCGGCTACCCGTCGATCATGCCGGACAACGGCGTCGGCTGCTTCCCCAAGCTGCCGATGGCCGCGGGCGACGTCCCCTACCTCCGGGACACCGAGAAGAAGCTCAACGCCATGCTGCAGCAGCAGGCGGCCAAGGCGCACGTCCGCTACGCCGACACCTACACGCCGACCGTCGGCCACGACGTGTGCACCCCGAAGGACGACCGCTGGGTCGAGGGCGTGCAGCCGGAGAACCCGGCGGCGCCCTTCCACCCGAACGCCAAGGGCGAGGCGGCGATGGCGGGCGCCGTCCTGAAGGCCACGGGCCGCGCGAGCTGACGCGTACGGCTGCTCCGCCGACGCGTACGACCGCTCCGCCGCCCCGGAAGACGCTCCTCCGCGCCCCGGCGCACGGAGGAGCGTCTTCCGGGGCGTCTTCCGCGTCGGTGGGGTCATGGCGCGCCCCCCGGACGGGCGGGTAGGCTCCGGGGCCCGCTCTCCCGTATGGAGGTAGGGATGGTCCGCGCGAGAACGACCACTCATCGGCGCCTGCCCGTACTCGCCGCCGCCGTCGGCCTGTTGGCCGCGGGCATCGCACCCGCCACCGCGGCGGCGGCCCCCGACCGCACACCCCCGAAATCCCCTGTCGCCACCGGCTACGGCGGGGCCGTGGCCAGCGTCGACGCCGACGCGACGGCGGCGGGCATCGAGATACTGCGCAAGGGCGGCAACGCCGTGGACGCCGCCGTCGCCACCGCCGCCGCGCTCGGCGTCACCGAGCCGTACTCGTCGGGCATCGGCGGCGGCGGTTATTTCGTCTACTACGACGCGAAGCGCCACCGCGTCTCCACCCTCGACGGCCGCGAACGCGCCCCGCTCAGCGCGGACAAGGACCTTTTCCTGGAGAAGGGGAAGCCGCTGCCGTTCGCGGACGCCGTCACCAGTGGCCTCGGCGTCGGCACGCCCGGCACCCCCGCCACCTGGGACGCCGCCCTGCGCAACTGGGGCAGCCGGTCCCTGGCGCAGGCGCTGAAGCCCGCCGAGCGCATCGCGCGCCACGGCTTCACCGTCGACGCGACGTTCCGGCAGCAGACCGCCGACAACGAGGCGCGCTTCAGGGACTTCCCGGACACCGCGGCCCTCTTCCTGCCCGGCGGCAAGCTGCCCGTGGTCGGCAGCACCCTCAAGAACCCCGACCTCGCCCGCACCTACGAACTGCTCGCCGACAAGGGGACGGGCGTCCTGTATCACGGCGCCCTCGGCCGTGACGTCCTGCGGACCGTGCACAAGCCCCCCGTCGACCCGAAGGCCCACCGCGTCGCGCGTCCGGGCGGTCTGACGGAACGCGACCTGCGCGCGTACGCGGTGAAGGAGCAGGCCCCGACCCGTACGACCTACCGCGGGCTGGACGTCTACGGCATGGCACCGTCGTCCTCCGGCGGCACCACGGTCGCGGAGGCCCTCAACATCCTGGAGCACGGCGACCTCTCGAAGCTGGACGAGAAGACCTATCTCCACCGCTACATCGAGGCCAGCCGGATCGCGTTCGCCGACCGCAACCGCTGGGTGGGCGACCCGGCACAGGAGAAGGTGCCCACCAAGGCGCTCACGTCCAAGTCCTTCGCCGACGCCCGCGCCTGCCTGGTCTCCGACAGATCCGTGCTGAGCAGCCCGCTCGTGCCCGGCGACCCCCGGCACCCGGTGCCCTGCGCCGCGCGGGGCAAGGCCGCGGCCACACCGTACGAGGGCGAGAACACCACGCACCTGACGGTCGCCGACAAGTGGGGGAACGTCGTCGCCTACACACTCACCATCGAGCAGACCGGCGGCAGCGGGATCACCGTCCCCGGCCGGGGCTTCCTGCTCAACAACGAGCTGACGGACTTCTCCTTCGTCCCCGTCACGCCGGGCGTCCACGACCCGAACCTGCCGGGCCCCGGCAAGCGGCCGCGCTCGTCCATCTCGCCGACCATCGTCCTCGACCACGGCACGCCCGCCTTCGCGCTCGGCTCGCCCGGCGGCGCGACGATCATCACGACGGCCCTCCAGACCCTGCTCAACCACGTCGACCGCGGCATGCCCCTCGTCGACGCGATCGCCGCCCCGCGCGCCAGCCAGCGCAACGCGGCGGCGACCGAACTGGAACCGGGCCTGTGGAACAGCCCGCTGCGCGGACGCCTGGAGGCGATCGGGCACGTCTTCAAGGAGAACCCGGAGATCGGCGCGGCGACGGGTGTGCAGCGGCTGCCGGACGGGCGCTGGCTGGCCGCGGCGGAACGAACCCGCCGCGGCGGCGGCTCCGCGGCGGTCGTCCGTCCCCGGGGGTAACCGACCGGGGGCTCCGCCCCCGGTCGGTTACCCCC
>NZ_JAINFC010000397.1 GCF_020740835.1 Streptomyces sp. UNOC14_S4 | reverse complement strand
ACCCGGAACGGGGGTCCGGGGCGGAGCCCCCAGAAAAAACTCACCCTCACCCCCACCCAGCCCGTCCGGCGTTTGAGGACACGCCCGGAGGGCGTGCCCACCCACGGCGGGGAAGCCGACCGACGACGGACGGAGCCACCCACGGGTGAGGCCTACGCCAAGTGACCCGTGTCGTTCCAGCGCTCGATCGCCGGTGCGCCGTACGCCCAGCCCAGGATCGACAGGGACGTCGGGGCCAGCCGGACCCGCGCCGCGAACGCCGCGTCGTAGCCGAGCCAGCGGGCGCAGATCGTGCGCAGGATGTGGCCGTGCGCGAAGATCAGTACGTCGCGGTCGGCCGAGCGCGCCCACTCCACGACCTCGTCCGCTCGCGCGCTGATCTGCGCGAGCGTCTCGCCCTCGGGGACCGCGTCGCGCCAGATGAGCCAGTCGGGGCGGGTCGTCTTGATCTCGGCGGGGGTCATGCCCTCGTAGGCCCCGTAGTCCCACTCCATGAGGGCGTCCCACTCGATGGCACGGTCGGCGAAGCCCGCCAGTTCGCAGGTCTCCTTGGCCCGGACCAGCGGGCTGGTGCGGATCTCGACGCCCGGCAGGCCGTCCCAGGGCTCGCGGTGCAGTCGTTCGCCCAGCAGCTTGGCGCCGCGCCTGCCCTCGTCGAGGAGGGGGATGTCCGTGCGGCCGGTGTGCTTGCCGGACAGCGACCACTCCGTCTGTCCGTGCCGGGCCAGCAGGATGCGCGGTGCCATGACGAGCGCCCCTTCAGAAAAATTCGGTGATTTTGGCTACAGATCGCGGCAGATCTGTGCAAGATCCGACAGAAATCGGCCGCTCGTCTCCATCATCGCTCACGCCCGGCGCAGGCAACCCTGCGGCTCAATCCCGGCGTCTCCCCCCTCGCGCTCCCCCACCTCCGACGGAACGGCGGGCGAACTCGGCGTTTCCGTCGAGTCGCGGGGCGGTGTGCGAAGGATGCGGCGTACACCGTACGGTTGCATGCGCGCTTGTTGGCCGCCGAACACATGCCGCCTGAACACATGGAGAGCGTCCGGATGTACCGCACCGCACCACTCGGGAAGCGGCCGCGCTGGTGGACCGAGCTGCCACTGATCGCCGTGGTGTACGCGCTGTACTCGGCGGGCCGCCTGCTGGTCCGGGGCGACGTGCAGTCGGCCGTCGACCACGGCCTGGCGATCCTCGATCTCGAGAAGAGCTTCCGAATAAATTTCGAGCACCCGCTCAACCGGCTCTTCACGGACCACCCGGCCCTCGGCATACCCGCCGACTTCGCCTACGCGTCCCTGCACTACCTCCTCACCCCCGCGCTCCTGGTCTGGGCCTTCAAGCGCCGCCCGGACGACTACCGCCGCCTGCGCAGCTGGCTGATGATCTCCACCCTCATCGGCCTCATAGGCTTCACGCTCCTGCCCACCTGCCCGCCCCGGCTGCTCGACCCCGCCGAGGGCTTCGTCGACACCATGCGGATGTACGCCGAGTACGGCTGGTGGGGCGGTGACGCCAGTGCCCCGCGCGGCCTCGGCGGGATGACGAACCAGTACGCCGCCATGCCGAGCCTGCACGTGGGCTGGGCCCTGTGGTGCGGCGTCGTGATGTTCCGTCACATGCGCTCGGCCTGGGCGAAGATCGCCGGCGTGGCCTACCCGCTGGCCATCGCCCTCGTGGTCATGGGCACCGCCAACCACTACTTCCTCGACGCCGTCGCGGGCTGCGCCGTCATGGGCGTCGGGGCGCTGCTGGCCGGGCCCACGGTACGGCTCGCCGACCGGATCCGGAGCCGTGTCTCCCGCTCCGCCGGTCCCGCCACCGAAACGTCCCGCCCGTCTGCCGGCAAGGAGGACGCGGCGGAAACCACCGGTACGCCCGCGCATGTCGGTGCCGGATGCGACACTTCGGCGGGTACAGCGCTTTCCGGGGCGTCCGCTGGGATGTCCGCCGGCTCCGGCACTCCGGCCGGGGACGGCTCCCGGGGCGCGCCGGAGAGACTTCGCGAGGCGGAGGCCAGTGACCAGTTCCCTCGACAGCCGACCCCCGGCGAGGCCGGGGACAGCCGACCCGACGGCGCTGCGGCAGCGGCTCGCTGAGCTGCGCGGGCCGGGCACCGCGGCCCGCCCGCTCGACGCCCGCGCCCTCGCGGCGCTGGCGGCGAACCCCGGCTGCCGCCGCCGGGTACTGCTCGACGGCGCCGGTATCGACAAGAGCGCGCTGGCCCGGGCGCTGGGCGCGCCCGCGTCCTTCGGACAGTCGCAGTTCGCCATGGCGCGCGGCCACTCCTTCGAGAAGCGGGTCAAGGCCGACGGCGGCACCGCGCTGGTCCGCCTGCTGCACGAGCGGCTGGGCGACGGCTCGCCCGGGCCGGAGCCCGAGTCCGTCGACGCCCCCGACCTCTGCGCCGCGGGCCCCGAAGGACGCACCGCGCGCACGGCGCTGGCCCTGCGGGACGCCACCGCCGCCGGGCGCTGGACGCTCCTGGACCACCCGATGCTGGCCCTGGACGTCGCCGGGACCCCGGCCTATCTGGAGCCCGACGCGGTGGTCGTGCACCCCGACGGCGGCTGGACCGTCGTGGAGATCAAGTCCTTCCCGATCGTCGACGGCACGGCCGACGCCGCCAAGGCGGGCGCGGCGGCCCGGCAGGCGGCGGTGTACACCCTCGCCCTGGAGCAGGTGGCGGGCAGGCTCCAGGAGCCCTCCCCGCGCGTGCACGCGCGCGTGCTCCTCGTCTGTCCCAAGGACTTCTCGAACCTCCCGGCCGCCGAGCTCGTCGACGTGCGCAAGCAGCTCGCGACCACCCGGCGCCAGCTCGCCCGCCTGTCCCTCGTCGAGGACATCGTGGCGGGCCTGCCCCCGGAGACCACCTTCGACCTGTGCCCCTCCGGGGACGGGAGCACCGTCACCCGGCCCGCCGGGGAGCTGCTGGCCGCCCTGGACGCGGTCGAGGCGGCGTACGCCCCGGAGTGCCTGGCCGCGTGCGAGCTGGCCTTCCACTGCCGCGCCCGCTCGCGCGAGGCGGGCGCGGTGGAGGCGCTGGGCCGGGGGCTGCGCGGCGAGCTGGGCGGGCTGACCACCGTCGGCGCGGCCCTAGCCGCCGCCCGGGGCGAGGCCGGCGAGGCGGACGACCCGGCCGTCGCCGCCCTCCGCCGCGCCGCCGCCCTGCGCGCGGAAGCCCTGGCCGCGGCGAGCGCGGGAGCGGAGGCCGCCGTATGACACGGACCCACGGCTCCCCCGCCCCGACGCCTCTCCCGGAGGCCGCCGTATGCCGCTGATCTCCTCGCTCGCCCGCATGGAGGCCGTACGGGACGGCAGGGCGCGCCCCCTCGCGACCGTGCGCCACCGGCACCTGGCGGAGCGGCCCCTCGTCCTCGTGCCGCTCACCACCGCCGGTGAGGCGGGCGCGCCGCTGGGTGCGCTCGTGGGCACCGACCGGGACGCCCCGCGGCTGCTGGTGGTCCCCCAGCCGCGCGACCGCGACCTGCGGTCCGCGTTCCTCGCGGAGCTGGCCGACGCGGTGCTGCCGTACGTCGAGGGCTTCGCCGACGCGGTGGAGACGGAGGTGCGCAAGGAGACCGACCCGGAGACCGGGAAGAAGGTCCCGGTCGAGGCCGAGCTGTGCGCGGACGCGCCGCAGCTGCTGGTGCCGGGTGCCGCGGGCGTGGAGTACGTACGGCTGCTGGGGCGCTCCATGCGGTTCCGCCGCACCGCCGAGGAGGACCCGGAGACCGCCCGTCCCGCACCGCCGCGCGTACCGCTGCTCGGGCGCTGGCTGACGCACTACGGGGAGCGGGCGCGGGTGCCCGGTTCGGCGCTGCTGATGTCCATGACGCAGTTGCTGTCCCGGCACTGGGCGACGGGCCAGAGCCCGCTGGAGGACCAGCACCTGGGCGCACTGCTCGCCTGGATCGACCCGCCGGAGGGGCTGACGGGCGCGGAGGCGGCACTGCGCGCGGAGCTCGCCCGGGACACCGGGGGGCTGCTGCTGTGCCCGCCCGCGGGCCCCGCGACGGACCCCGCGTTCGACAACAGGAAGCTGGCCCCGGCCATGGCCCGCTACGACCGCGCCCGCACCGAGCTCGCGGAGGTCGCGGCCGGGCCGGACAGCGGGTCCGGCAGCGGGTCCATGGCCGTCGCCCGGCGGCGTGCCGCCGAGGCCGCGCGAGGGGCCGCCGAGCGGGAGATCCGCGCCCTCCTGGAGTCCCAGTTGCGCCCCACATGGGACGCCGTGTGGCACGGTTTCGACCTGCTGCGCGCGCTGCCGGAGGGCGCGCGGGTCGCCGAGCGGTGGAAGCGCGACCGGTGGTCGTACACGACGCACCGCGACCGGGTACGGGCCGGTGAGCCGCCGCAGCCCCGGCAGGACGACGCGGTGTCCGCCGCCCGCAAGCTGGCCGTGCGGGAGACCGCGCTGGCCCGGCTGGAGGCGCAGGAGGCCCTGGACGACCCGCTGGTGATGGCCGCCCGGCGGCTCGCGGGCGAGGCGTTCGCGGGCGAGGTCACCGAGGTGGTGATGGAGTACACGGAGGCGAAGGTGCCCCGCCCGCGCCCGCTGGTGACGGTGCGCACGGACGACACCCCGCTCCTGGCCGAGGGCGCGAAGGTCCACCGCGCGCTCGGCGGGAGCACGACGGCGCAGACCGCCGAGTTCGTGGAGGCCGTGCCCGGCGAGCCGGGCCTGCTGACGGTCCGGCTGACCGGGGGCATGGGCCGGGGCAAGGTGCCCGACCCGGGCTCCGTGCCGGAGAAGGGCGACCGCGTCTGCTGGACGCTCTTCGAGCACTCCCCGCGCGGCGGCCCCGAGCTGCCCGAGCCCGAGCGGACGCCCTGGACGCACGGCGGCCCGCCGGGCGACGCCGTGGACGGACCCGACCCGCTGACCTCGGAGGACTACCTGTGAGCGCGACAGGAGCGGTACCGGGCGTGCACGCCGTTCCCGCACCGCGCGGGCGGGACGGCTTCGACCCCTCGGCGGCCGCGGCCGCCGCGACCGACGCGATCCTGCGCGACACGCTGCACGGGCCGCACCAGGGCGTCGTCGTGGACTCCCCGCCGGGCGCGGGCAAGTCGACACTGGTCGTGCGTGCCGCGCGGGAGCTGGCCGCCGCGGGCCGGCGGCTGATGATCGTCGCGCAGACCAACGCCCAGGTCGACGACCTGGTGCTGCGGCTGGCCGCGAAGGACCCGGAGCTGCCCGTCGGACGGCTGCACAGCAACGACGCCCAGCCGTACGACCGGGCGCTCGACGGCCTGCCGTCGGTGGTGACGTCGGCGAAGGCGGCCGACCTCGCGGGACTCGGTGTCGTGGTGTCCACGGCCGCGAAGTGGGCGCACACGAAGGTCACCGAGCCCTGGGGGCACGCGATCGTCGACGAGGCGTACCAGATGCGGTCGGACGCCCTGCTGGCGGTGGCCGGGCTCTTCGAGCGGGCGCTGTTCGTGGGCGACCCGGGCCAGTTGGACCCGTTCAGCGTGGTGGGTGCCGACGGTGCGGCCCAGTGGGCCGGTCTGTCGTACGACCCGTCGGCGAGCGCGGTCTCCACGCTGCTGGCCCACAACCCCGGCCTGCCGCAGCACCGGCTGCCGGTCTCCTGGCGGCTGCCCGCGTCGGCCGCGCCGCTGGTGTCGGCGGCCTTCTACCCGTACACACCGTTCCGCAGCGGCACGGGCCACGGCGAGCGGCGGCTGGCGTTCGGCGTGCCGTCGGACGGCTCGGCGGCGGACCGGGTGCTGGACGAGGCCGCGGAGTCCGGCTGGGGCCTGCTGGAGCTGCCCGCCCGGCACACGCCCAGGACGGACCCGGAGGCGGTCGGCGCGGTGGCGCTGGTCGTACGGCGGCTGCTGGACCGCGGCGGGGCGGCGACGAGCGAGCTCTCCCCGGACCCGGTGCCGCTCACGGCGGACCGCGTCGCGGTGGGCACCGCCCACCGCGACCAGGCGGCGGCCGTACGGGCCGCCCTGGCCGGGCTGGGCGTGCAGGGTGTGACCGTGGACACCGCGAACCGGCTGCAGGGCCGGGAGTTCGACCTGACGGTGGTGCTGCACCCGCTGTCGGGCCGCCCGGACGCGACGGCCTTCCACCTGGAGACGGGCCGCCTGTGCGTGCTCGCCTCGCGGCACCGGCACGCGTGCGTCGTGGTCGGCCGCGCGGGCGTCGACCGCCTGCTGGACGAGCATCCGTCGACGGACCCGGTGCGGCTGGGGGTCACGGTGAAGTTCCCGGACGGGTGGGAGGCGAATCACTCCGTGTGGGCGCACCTGTTGGAGCACCGGGTGCCCTGGCGGGCAGCCTGACGCGACGGGGTGCCGTAGCTCGGCTCTGGTCGCGCCTACCGGGGTGCGGCTTGCGCTTGGCGCGCGGCTGCGGGTCGCTGCGCGGCGCCTGCCGGGGTGCCACTTGCGCTACGCGCGCGGCTGCGGGTCGGTGGCCCGTTGCGCCCACCGGGTTGCCACCCGGGCCCGGTGCGCGGCTGCGGGTCGTCGACGGCTGGTCGCGCAGTTCCCCGCGCCCCTGATGGGGTGCCCTTGCGTCCTACCTTTCCGGTTGTGGGCAGGCGTTCCGCACGGCTGGGGGTCCCCCCGGACGGAGTCTGGGGGAGGGTGGGCACAACCGGACCACCGGCCGCAACCGACCACGCGGCTCGCTCACGTGAGAGCGAGGAAAGACCTCCGCGCTCGGCCCACTTGCGCGGCGCAGGACAATGGATGGCGGTGCAGACGATCCTGGAGGTATGTACATGTGCGAGCCGAAGCAGGCTCCCGGCGCGCGGGACGACGGCGTCACGCGTCGCCTGAGGCCCGCGCAGCTGCTCTTCGAGCCGCCCGAGGCCGTCTCCGACCCGGAGCACTTCTTCGACCTGGAGTCGATCGAGGACCCGCGGGAGCTGCTGACCCGCTCCACTGAGCTGGCACTGGCGTTCCGCGCGGCCGCCGACCGGGCGACGGAGTTCCAGGCGGTGGCAGCGGCCCAGCTCGCCGACCCCCGGCGCTTCGACCGGCTGCCGACCGCCGTGATCGCGGAGCGCGCCGAGTGGAGCGAGGACTACGCGAAGAAGATGGTCGAGTTCGGCCGTGATCTGCTGCGTGGCGGCAGCACCGTCGAGTGACCGCAGCGGCCCATGGTTCTCCCCCATGGGCCGTTGGCATATGCGCCGCGGAAGATAGCGCACCACGCACCGCGCTGTCCCGACTTCCGGGAACTACCCCCGTCGGGAGGTGACTTGGCCGGGAGCATGGAGGGCATGACCCTCCGGCCGAACGACCCCCGCCC
>NZ_JAINFC010000396.1 GCF_020740835.1 Streptomyces sp. UNOC14_S4 | reverse complement strand
GCCCTGAGCGATGACGGGATCGACCGCCTGCTCCACGACGGCCTCGCCCACATCGCCGCGACCCCAGTGTCTCCACGCGCGGGCCGCCCTGCGGGACGGCCTGCTGGTCGTGCCGGACGACACCCTGCGCGACTTCTGCGTGAGCTATCACGTCGGCCTGGCTGGGGCCCTGGGCCTGCTGCTCCGCCTCAAACACGGGGGCGGACGGTCCTGGACGGCAAACCCCTGGCGGATGTCTGGGAGTACACGATCCGACCGACCGACACGGCACGCGAACGCATCACGCGGAAAGGAGGTGAGAACCGTGGAGGAGACGGTGCTGGAGCTGCAAGAGCTGCCGGAGACGGACGAGCTCGGGCTGGAGCCCGCGATGTGCTGCGACGCCGACCATACGAGTGGTCAGTGCACGACCATGGGGCCGCACTGCAAGGAGTCAACTTGACCCGGCCATGAAGGACCGGGCTTGGAGGTAGGGCGCGGCTGGTTGCCGTGTGGCCTCCTCCGTCCAGGCACCCCTTATGGGGTGGCAGGGGCGCGTGACTCACGCCCCGCGGTCCACACGGTCTCGCCCTTGCGGCCGATGTTGTGGGACGCGTTGTCGTCCGCGTGCATGACGGTCCCGCAGGACCGACAGGCGAACGTCGCTTGATCGACCCGGTTCTTCCGGTCGATGTGACCGCACTCGGAGCATCGCTGACTGGTGTACGCCGGATCGACGTACACCAGCGGCACCCCGGCCCGCTTGGCCTTGTACTCGATGAAGGCGGCGAGCTGGTGGAAGCTCCACGTGTGCAGGGAGGTCCGCTGGTCCTTGCGGTGCCGTACCCGGCTGCGGATGCCCGTGAGATTTTCCAGGGCGATACCGGAGTCGGTGCGTTCAGCGGCGGTGACGATGGTCTTGGAGATGATGTGGTTGACGTTGGCGGTGTGCCGTGCTTCCTTGCGGGAGCGCCTCTTGAGCAGGCGCTTCGTGGACTTGGTGCCCTTGGCCTGCAGCTTCCTCCGGAGTTCCCGTTGCCGCTTGCGGTGCCGGTTCAGGCCACGTCCGGCGGCACGATAGCCGGTGGACGCGGTGGCGATGTTGACGATGCCGAGGTCGACGCCGATGAACCCCTTGGGTTCGTACACCTCGGACTCGGGGATGTCGCAGACGGCGATCAGGTAGGACTCGCCGTCGCGTTCGATCAGGTCGGATTCGCCCTTTCGGTGCTCGCGGAGCATCTTGAGCGCGTCCGGCGAGCAGGCGAAGCGCACGTTCTTCAGCCGCCCGGCCGTCGTCCAGACCGACACCGTTCGGGCGTCGTACTGCCAAGACAGGCACCGGTCGTCGTACGGCTGCGCGGCCTCGGGCCGGAACGTGACCGGCTTCGACTCCGCCCTGGCCCTGCGCTTCGAGCCCGGCCTGCCCAGGTTCCCGGCCTTGATGTTGGCCTTGAGCGTGGTGTACGCGTCGCGGGTCTTCTTGATGACGTGCTGCGCTGCCTGAGCCCCGAGGCCCCGGGCCTTCAGCTCGGCGTAGGTGTGCTTCCGCAGCTCGTACTCACGCGGGACACCGCGCTCGAACGCCACAGCTGACACCCAGTTCGCGGCCTCGTTGACCGTGCGCAGAGTGGAACGCAGCGCGGCGGCCTGGCCAGCCTCCGGCATCAGCTTCACCCGCACAGCGATCCTCACCCGTTCAGCTTATCGAGAGACGCTGACAACAGTGCGTAGATCTGTGAACACGCACAGGCCGGAGCAGCGTTGAGAAGCGATTCCTCCCGGGCGTGAACACCCGGGTTCCTCGCTAGATTCAGCTGAACCGCCCCGCCCCGTTCTGCGCGGCCGTCCGGCGCGGCGGCCGCGCAGAACCCCCGGACAGCAACACGAACGACAGGACGGAGAGCGGAACATGACCGGCGGCGGTCCGTGGGCACCCCTGCTGCCCCCGGCCGCCGCCGCAGCCGTCCTCGATCGCGTGCGCTCCGCCGCGCGACCGCACCGCGTGCCCCGCCGTGTACGCCCCCACCTCGCCGCCGGTGGCACGGGACTGGCCCTCGCCTACCACCAGTTGGACCGCTGCCTGCCCGGCCGGGGCTGGGGCGGCCTGGCCGAGGGCTATCTGGCCGCGGCGGCCGCGGGGTACGAGCTGCTGGGCGCCTCGACCGGCCTCTTCGGCGGTGCGGCCGGACTGGCCTTCGCCGCGGGGGAGTTGGGGCACGGTCTGCCCGCCGTGCACGCGCGCGTCGTCGCCGAGGCCGCCCGGCAGGCCCGGGAGCTCGGCGAGCTCGGCGACAGTCCGGCGGAACGCGCCGTAGACCTCGTCTCCGGGCTGACCGGTACGGGCGTGTACCTCCTGAGGCAGCGCCACGACCCGGCGGCGCGTACGGCGTTGCGGCAGGTGCTCACCGCCCTCTCCCGCGACGGGGACGCACCCGGCTCCGGTGTGGCGCACGGCCTGTCCGGACCGCTCGCCCTCCTGGCGCTGGCCCTCGCCGAGGGCGTGGCCGTGCCCGGACAGCGCGAGGCCGTGGCCCGGTACGCCGCGACACTCACCGAGCGCTGCGCCGACGATGCCTGGGGCCCCAACTGGGCCGGGGCGGCCACCGGCCGGCCCGTACGCGCCTCGTGGTGCCGGGGGAGCCCCGGCACCGCCCGCGCTCTCTGGCTGGCCGGAACGGCACTCGGGGACGAGGCCCCACGCGACCTCGCGGTACGGGCGCTCAAGGCCGTCCACCGCCGCCCGGCCGCCGTACGCCGCGTCGACGGCGACCCCGGCCTCTGCCACGGCCTGGCGGGACTGCTCCACATCACCTCACGCTTCGCCCACGACACCGGCGACCCCGAATTCGCCGCAGCCGCGGCCGGATTGGCGGCGTCGTCCTTCCCGGCCGGTGACCCGGGCTTCCTCGACGGCGCGGCAGGCATCGTGCTCGCCCTGCTGGCGGCGGCCACCGACACCGGACCCGCCTGGGACCGGGTGCTGCTGCTCGCGTGACATGTATCCGTTGTCCGTCGGCTGCCGGGGCATCGTGAGCACCGGTGTCAATGTCAGCCGTTGCGCAGCGCCGATGCCGATGCCGGAGCTGCCGCAGGATCCGCCGCCGGCTGCCGGTGCAGGACGACGACGAGGGCGGCGACGGCGAGTGCGACGGTGCCCAGCGCGCCGCTGAGGCCCAAGTGCGTCATGGCGGTGACGCCCACCGCGGCCCCGGCGCAGGTGGCGCCGATGATCCCCAGCCGGCGCAGCAGTTGCACGGAGGACGCGGATCCGGCGCAGATGTCGTGCAGCAGGGCGATCAGGGCGCCGGTGAGGGCGAAGGTCGCCTGGAGTTCGGGGACGGCCAGGCTGCGCAGGGCCGCGCACCGCATGCCCATGGTCACGGCCAGCACGGTGACCACGGTGTTGCGGCCCGCGACGGCGTGCGGGACGGTGCTGATCACCGCCGCGGTCAGCAGCAGCGTGGTCTCCAGGAGCAGCACGGCCGTGAACCAGCGGCTGGAGTCGGCCTCCTGCCGTCTGCGCGCCGCGCGCGCCGTCGACATCACCCCGGCGACGAAGCCGAGGACGGCCAGCACCGGGGCCAGTTCCGTGAAGTGCGGCGCGCCGCCGAGGGCGAACCCGAAGGTGATGACATTGCCGGTCATCATGCCGACGAAGACCTGTCCGAGGCCCAGGAAGCTGATGGCGTCCAGCATTCCCCCGGTCACCGTCAGCAGCACGATCACCGTGGGCAGAGGGTCCTTGCACGCCTGGGCGCGGGAAAGGAACTTGGGGCGCTGCACGACATACTCCAAAGCAGTAGCGGGCGCTGGGGGAACCGGCTCGTCCGAGCCGTCCGTGAAACGCAGAGGGCCAAAACGCAGAAAGGCCCTGACGGCCGGGCCCTCTCGCACAAACGATCTTCCGTGCGGGCCGGTCGCCCCGCAACCCCGCCCAGTGCTATCGCGCCAAATACCGGAACGTTGCCGCGTACGGGTTTACCGGCCGGGAAACGGAATTCACGGCCCCGCGACAGAATGCCTTTTTTCGGTCAACTGATTGCCAACCGATCGGTCAACTGATTGTAGTGGCCATCCTGATCGCCTCGGCAAAGCGCGCCGGGGCCTCCACCGGGACGAAGTGGCCGATGCCGTCGGCGAATTCGACGGTGACGTTCGTGAAGAAGTCACCGAGCCGGTCCGACCACGCCCTGGGGAACAGCGGATCGTGCTCCGGCCAGAGCACGGATGTCGGGACGGCGATCCGGTCCTCCCGGGCAGGCGGCTTCTCGGCCAGGGACACGGCGACCGCGCCCGCTCCCGCCCGGTACCAGGCGATCGAGGCGGTGAAGGCGCCGGGAGAGCCGTAGACGGAGACGAGATGGTGCAGGGCCGCCTCGTCCAGGGCGAATTCCGGACCGGACCAGTGGGACCAGAAGTGCGCGAGATGGTCGCGCACCGCCGAGGGGCTTCCGTCGAGGAGGCGTTCGGCCAGCGGGAGGCGGTGGAACGCCTGGTACCAGAATTCCTGCTGCGCCGCCGGGGCGAGGACACGGTCCCCGATCCCGGGCAGCGGCGGGGAGACCACCAGCGCCCGTACCCGCTCCGGGTGGTCGCGCGCGACCGTCTGCGCGATGCGGCTGCCGATGTCGTAACCGGCGAGAACGACGCTCGCGAGGCCCAGTTCGTCGAGCAGCCCGACCACGCTGCGGGCCTGCGCCGCGGCACCGTACTGCCGCACGTCCCGCGTAGTGTGCTTGTCGGAGTCGCCGAACCCCCGGAGGTCCGGGACGACGACCTGGTACGTCTTCTCCAGCAGCGGGACGACGCCCCGGTAATCGGTGCGGTCGCCCGGCCAGCCGTGCAGCAGCACCACCGGCGTACCCGAGCCCGAGAGGTCGTAGCCGAGCCGGAATCCGTCCACGGCAGAGCTGTGCGGCATCGCTACCTCCCGCGATCGGACGTCCGACGTCCCACCCGTCATGACCACGCTACGGCGCCCCGGGGCGGATGTCCGGGAACGCGCGTCCGGCGCCGACCTGCCGGGGCCGATCTGCCGCCGCCGGCCGGCGGGCCTACGCTGGGAGTGTGCCTGGGGAGCCGGTGACGCTGTTCCTCTGCGGCGACGTGATGCTCGGCCGCGGGGTCGACCAGATCCTTCCGCACCCCGGCGACCCCGCGCTGCGCGAGACCTGGGTCCGTGACGCCCGCGACTACGTGGCTCTCGCGGAGGCGGTGAACGGCCCGATCCCCCGCCCCGTCGGCTACACCTGGCCGTGGGGCGACGCGCTGGCCGCCCTGGACGCGGCCCGGCCGGACGTACGGGTGGTGAACCTGGAGACCAGCGTCACGCGCAGCGACGCGTTCGCCCCGGGCAAGGGCATCCACTACCGGATGACCCCCGCCAATCTGCCCTGCCTGACCGCCGTCCGCCCGGACATCTGTGTCCTGGCGAACAACCACGTCCTGGACTTCGGACGGCGCGGGCTGGAGGAAACCCTCGACAGCCTGGCCGACGCCGGGATCGGGACGGCGGGCGCGGGCCGTACCGCGGCCCTCGCACGAGCGCCCGTGATCATTCCGCTGACCGGGCACCGCCGGGTGCTGCTGTACTCCTTCGGCATGCCGTCCAGCGGCATCCCACAGGACTGGGCGGCGACCGGCGGACGTTCCGGGGTGACCTTCGTGGCGAGGCCCTCACCGGACGCGGCGGCCGAGGTCACCAGCCGCATACGGGAGCGGAAGCAGCCCGGCGACATCGCCGTCGTCTCCGTGCACTGGGGCTCCAACTGGGGATACGCCGTCCCCCCGGAGGACGTCCGCTTCGCCCACGCGCTCGTCGACGGCGGCGCGGACCTCGTGCACGGGCACTCCTCGCACCACCCCCGCCCCATGGAGGTCTACCGGGGCAAGCTCATCCTCTACGGCTGCGGCGACCTCGTCGACGACTACGAGGGCATCACCGGCTACGAGCGCTACCGCGACGACCTGCGGCTGCTCCACCTCGTCCGCGTGGACCCCGGCACCGGCCGGACCACCGACGCCAGGATGACGCCCCTCCAGGCCCGGCGGATGCGGCTGCTGCACGCCACACCGGACGACGCCGCGTGGCTGCGGGCCGTCCTCGACGGCGCCTGCCGGGACTTCGGCTGCCGGGTCGCCCGCGAGCCTGACAACACGCTCACGCTCCACTGGACGCGCGACGAGCACGGGGTGTGAGCCCCACAAGGCGTGAGCCCACGGAAGAACGGGACGAGCGCCGGCCGCCGGGCACGTGCCGTACGCCATGGCGTACGGGCCGCCCGGCATCGCATGATCACCTCGTGGGGGGATCGACCGGGCGGTACGCCGGTAGCGACCGGCTCCCTCCCCTCGTCCGTCCGAGCACCACCGAGGAGCCGTCGTGCGTACTTCCGTCGAGACCACCGAAGGTCCCGTGACCGTCCCGTCCCCCGCCCACCGGTGGACCGCGCTGTTCTTCATCACCGAGCCCGGCATCGGGGAAGTGCTGCCCGAGCTCGCCGGGTGCACCACCGGCCTGTGCTCGGTGCGCGACGACGCCGTGGCCTTCGCCCGCGCGGGCGTCCGGGTGCTCGGGGTCAGCGCCCACACCCCGGGCCACCTCGCCGGGTTCGCCGCGTCCCGCGCGCTCGGGTACCCGCTCGTCGGCGACGGCGATCTGACGCTCGGCCGGGCGCTCGGCGTTCCCGAGGTGACGGCGGACGGCCGGACCCTCTTCGCCCGCTCCGCGGTCGTCCTGGACGCGACGGGCGAGGTACGCGCCCTGATCCATCCGGTCCCGGAACCGGAGCGGCACGCCGCGCTCGTGCTCGACCGGATCGCGGAACTGGAGCGTCGGGAAGCGCGGGGGTAGGCCCCGCCGAAACGGGACCGGCCGTCCTCGCGCGCCGTGACGGCTGTCCCGGTGTCCCGAAGGACGGCCCGTACCTTACGAGGCAGCGGCCTGGCGGAGTGCCAGGGTGGCGCCGAAGGGGTCGTTGACCATGGCCAGGCGGCCGAAGCCCGGGGTGTCCATGGGAGGGATGAGCTCCGTCGCGCCCTGGCCGGTCGCCGTCGCGAACGCGGCGTCGCAGTCGGCGACCGCGAAGTACGGGTGCCACTCGGATGCCGAGCCCGCGTCCAGATGCATCCGCTGGAGCTGCAGGATGCCGCCGTGGCTCCGCTCCTGTCCGCCGCCCGCGGGGGAGACGACGGTGTAGTCGACCCCGCCCATCGGCACGTCCCGCGTCTCCCACGAGAACACGGCGCGGTAGAAGTCCTTCGCCCGGGCGGAGTCGGTGGTGTAGAGCTCGGTCCACGAGAGGGA
>NZ_JAINFC010000395.1 GCF_020740835.1 Streptomyces sp. UNOC14_S4 | reverse complement strand
CGCCCTGACCGCACTGCTGGCCGGCACGCTGATGGACGTCATCGACGTCACCATCGTCAACGTCGCCATCCCGCACCTCCAGGAAGACCTCGGCGCCTCCTACACCGCCGTGCAGTGGACGGTCGCCGGCTACGCGCTGACCTTCGCCCTGCTGCTGATCACGGGCGGGCGGCTCGGCGACATCTTCGGCCGCAAGCGCCTGTTCCTGCTCGGCATCGCCGGATTCACCGCGGCCTCGCTGCTGTGCGGCCTCGCCGTCAACGCACCCATGCTCATCGCCTCCCGCGTCGCACAGGGCGCCATGGCGGGACTGATGGTCCCGCAGGTCCTGGCCACCGTTCACGTCGCCTTCCCCCAGGGCGAGCGGGCCAAGGTCTTCGGCATCCACGGTGCGATCACCGCCGTCGGCACGATCCTGGGCCCGGTCCTGGGCGGTGTCCTCGTCCAGGCCGACCTGTTCGGCCTGTCCTGGCGGCCGATCTTCCTGATCAACCTGCCCATCGGCCTGGCCGCCCTGCTGATCGCCGCCCGGGCGATGGGCGAGTCGAAGGCCGAGCGGGCGCCACGCCTGGACCTCGTCGGCATGGCCCTGGCCGCGCTGGGTCTGCTGATGGTCATCTACCCGCTCACCGAAGGCCGTTCGCTGGGCTGGCCGGTATGGGGCTTCGTGATGATGGCCGCCGGTGCTGCCGTGCTCGCCGTCTTCGTGGTGTACCAGCGGGCCAAGTCCCGCTGCGACGACAGCCCGTTGATGCCCACCGGTCTGTTCGCGGCCCGCAGCTTCAGCGGAGGTATCGGCGTACAGCTGCTGGTGACGCTCAGCCTGAGCGTGTTCTTCCTGGCCTGGATGCTCTACCTGCAGATTGGCCTGGGCTGCAGCGCCCTGCGCGCGGGCCTGGCCGGACTGCCGTTCTCCGCCGCCGTAATGATCGGTGCCGGATTGGCCATGGGCGCGCTGGTGCCGAAGTTCGGCCGTACGGTCCTGCAGGCCGGCGCCGTCCTGATGGTCGCCGGACTGCTGCTCTTCTCCTGGCAGGTCGGAGCGGCGGGACCCTCGATCGGCTACTGGCAGATGGCCTGGCCCATGGCCGTCTTCGGCCTCGGCATGGGAATGATCGTCGCCCCGCTCACCGACACCGTCCTCACCGACGTCCCCGCCCGCGACGCGGGCTCCGCCTCCGGCGTCACCGCCACCGCCGGACAACTCGGCAGCGCCTTCGGCGCGGCCCTGGTCGCCGTCGTCTTCTTCGGCCTGCTCCCCGGCCACGCCGCGAACGACGACGTCACCGACCGGCTCCGCGGCGACCTGACCGCCACCTCCCTCGCCCCCGACCAGGCCGACCGCACGGTGAGCGCCTTCTCGGTGTGCCACCGGGACCGCGCCTCCCAGACCGACCCCGCCAGCACCCCGGCCAGCTGCACCGCCCCCGCCCTGGCCTCCGCACAGACGGACCCGCGCGCCGCTGACGCCCTGCGGCAGGCAGGAGCGCGGGCCAATGCCCACACCTACACCGACACGGTCGGCGAGACCGTCCTGTACGTCGCCGGACTCGTCACCGCCGCCCTCCTGCTGATGTTCGCCCTGCCCCGCAAGGTCCGTCCCGCAGAGCCGGGCGCGGACCAGGAGGAGACCCCTGCACCCGCCGTCACCACGGCCTGACATCCCGTATCACGAAAGGAATTCCGTCATGAGCTCCATATCCCCTGGTTCCGTCGTCTGGTTCGAGATCGGCACCGCCGGCACCGCCGCCGTGCAGGACTTCTACGGCCCCCTGCTCGGCTGGGCCTTCGAGACCGACCACGACTCCTCCACCGACGGACGCGTCTACACCCGCATCATCGCCCCCGGGGCCCCGTGGCCCATGGGCGCGATCGAGCAGGGCGGCACCGGCGGCGAGGTCATCAACCTCTCCGTCCTGTCCGCCGATGTCCACGATGATGTCGAGCGCCTGACGAAGCTGGGCGCGACCGTCCTCGTCCCGCCCACCGCGGTCGGCGACGTCACCGTCTTCGCCCGGCTCCGCGACCCGCTCGGCAACGCCTTCGCCCTCTTCTCCCGCACCACTTCGCAGCAGCTGGAAGAGAGAGCGGCGTCGACGGAGGAGCACATCGAGCAGGCCGCCTACGCGCCTGCCCCGGGCAGTTTCGCCTGGTTCGAGATCGGTACCACCGACCCGCAGGCCACCCGCGAGTTCTACGAGGCCGCGTTCGGCTGGCGGTTCGAGAAGGACGACAGCGCGGGCGGCAAGCCGTACTTCAACGTTTTCACCGGCAACCCGTTCCCCTCGGGAGGCATGTACGACCACAGCACCGGCCCGGGCGGCGCCGACTACGTGATGCCGTCCTTCCTGGTCACCGATGTTCCCGCCACGGTCACCGAGGCCACGGCCGCCGGAGCCGCGGTCGAGCACGGCCCGGACGGCAACCCTGACGGGCTCGTCTTCGCCCGGCTGAAGGACCCCCACGGCAACCGCTTCGGCCTCTTCTCCATGCCCGCCCCGCCCGCGCAGGGCTGACCACCGTGCCCCGGGGGCGGTTGCCCGGTGGTCACCGCCAGGCACCCGCCCCGGGACATCGTCAACCGTCGGATTCGGATCGGAAGGTGCGGGATGCCGATCATGGCTCCGGAAACTGCAACAGGAGAGAGCTCCGCACGGGGAGCGGCACGATCACGGTGGCCCGTGATCGCATTCGTCTCCACCATGGCGGGCCTGGCCCTGGGGGCGGCGACCAACGTGGGGCAGGGGATCCTGCCCGGAGCAACGAACCAGTTCGTCAACTCCGCCGCGGTCTGGAGCCTGGCCCCCTTCGCGGCCGGCGCTCTGCTGCCGCACCGGCGCCGCGCGGCGGTCGCCGCCGCGACTGCCGCCGTGTGCGGGGAAGTCGTGGGCTACTACGCATACGCCGAGCTCGCCCGCGGCGGGATGGGCGCCCTGCACTACACGCTGCTGTGGCTGGTGGTCGCCCTCGTGGCCGGGCCGGTGTTCGGGACCGCCGGGGCCTGGTGGCGTGAGGGACCGGGCCGACGAGCGACAGCAGGGGGCGCCGTACTCGGAGGCGTGTTCGGCGGCGAGGGCATGCACTATCTCCTCGTCCTCGGCCATGCGACGGAGGGTGTGCTGTTCCTCGTCGCCACCCTCCTCGTCCCCCTCCTGCTCGGCCGGGACACCCGGGAACGCGTGCGGGGCCTGCTCGCGCTGCTCCCCGCCACTGCCTTGCTGTACGCCTTCGGCCTGGCTCAGGACCTGGTCATGACCTGAGCCGGGCCCCGGGGACGTCAGCTGCGTGTGGCCCCGTTCAGGTCCTGCCGCAGCGCCCGCGCGGTGTGGGATGTGCGGTGCTCGAGCAACTGGGCGGGGGTTCCGGTGAACAGGATCTGTCCGCCGTGTCGGCCGCCTTCCGGGCCCATGTCGATGACCCAGTCCGCCTGTTTGACGATGTCGAGGTTGTGCTCGATGACGATGACGGTGTTGCCGTCGTCGACGAGCCGGTCCAGCAGCCGCTGGAGGGTTTCGATGTCCGCCATGTGCAGGCCGGTGGTGGGCTCGTCCATCACGTAGATGCCGCTGCGGCCGCCGAGACGTCCGGCGAGCTTCAGGCGCTGGCGTTCGCCCCCGGACAGGGTCGACAGGGGCTGCCCGAGAGTGAGGTAACCCAGCCCGACCTCCACAAGCGTCTCCAGCGCGGTCCGCACACTGTTCTCTCCCCGACCGGTGAAGAACACGCAGGCGTCCTCAGCGGTCAGCGCGAGGACGTCGGTGACCGTCCTGCCGCGCAGGGTGTGGGCGAGGGCCTCGGCGCTGTAACGCAGGCCGCGGCAGGTCTCGCACACCGTGGTGACCGGGTCGGCGAAGGCCATGTCCGCCGTGACGCTGCCCTTCCCACCGCATGCGGGGCACGCACCGGTCGAGTTGAAGCTGAACAGCCCGGCGGGCACGCCATTGGCCTCGGCGAAGAGCTTCCGCACCGTATCCATGACGCCCAGCCAGGTGGCGGGAGTGGAGCGGGAGCTGGCGCCGATGGCGCTCTGGTCGATGACGACGGCCTCGGGGTGCTGTTCGGTGAACACCTCGGATATAAGGGTGGACTTGCCCGATCCCGCGACGCCCGTCACCGCGACCAGCACTCCGGTGGGAATGTCCACACAGACGTCCTTGAGGTTGTGCAGGCTCGCGCCGGTGACGGCCAGGCACCCGGTGGGAGTACGGACGTCCGTCCTCAGCGGCAGTGTGCGGCCCAGGTGCCGGCCGGTGAGCGTACCGGCCCTGCGCAGCCGGGCCACGCTCCCCTCGAAGACCACCTGCCCACCATGCGTCCCCGCGCCCGGCCCCATGTCGACGACGTGGTCGGCCAGGGCGATGACGTCCCGGTCGTGCTCGACTATCAGCAGCGTGTTGCCCTGGTCCCGCAGCTGCGTCAGCAGCCGGCCCACCCGGTTTACATCGCGCGGGTGCAGGCCGGTGGAGGGCTCGTCGAAGATGTACGTCATGCCGGTGAGGCTGGAGCCCAGGTTGCGCACGATCTTCAGCCGCTGCCCCTCACCACCGGACAGGGAACCGGTCTCCCGGCCCAGGTGCAGATAGCCCAGCCCGATGTCCTCGATCCGTCGCAGCCCCTCGACCGCCGCCTGCGCGATCGGGGTGCCCAGCGGGTGGCCGACCTTTTCCAGGACACCGATCAGATCGGTGATCTCCATGGCCATGTGATCGGCGATGGTCAGCCCGTCGATCGTCGTCTTCAGGGCGGCCTCGTTGAGCCGGGCACCACCGCAGTCCGGGCACTCGGCATCGGCGGTGAACTCCTCCACCGCGTCCCGGGTCCGCTTCGACAGCGTGGACAGATCCCGGTTGAGGTAGAGGCGGTTGAACCGGTCGACGATGCCCTCGTAGACGACGTTCTGGGTGCCCTTGCGGGTGGCGAGCTCGATCCGCACCTCACCGTCCGCGCCGCCGTGCAGCAGCGTCCGCCACTCCTTCTTCGTGTACGAGCGCAACGGTTTGTCGTTGTCGAAGAGCCCGGAGCGGGTGAACAGCGTCCACTGCACGCCCCCGACGTTGAACAGCGGGAAGAGCAGGGCCCCGGTGTTAAGGGACTTGCTCCTGTCGAAGAACCGGTCGAGGTCGAGCTGGACGGTGCGGCCGAGTCCTTGGCAGGTGGGGCAGGCGCCGGAGGGGTCGTTGAAGGAGTACGCGGTGGACATACCCGCGGACGGCGTGCCCGCGCGGGAGAACAGCAGCCGGACCAGCGAGGCGATGTCCGTCATCGTGCCGACCGTCGAGCGGCTCCCGCCGCCGAGGGGCTTCTGGTCCACCACGATCGCGGGCGACAGATTACCGATACCGTCGGCCTCGGGCTTCTCGTACTTCGGCAGGCGGTTGCGGACGAAGGTGGGGAAGGTCTCGTTGAGCTGCCGCTGGGACTCGATGGCGATCGTGTCGAAGACCACCGAGGACTTGCCCGAACCGGACACCCCCGTGAAGACCGTGATCACCCCCTTGGGGATGGTCAGGCAGACGTCCTTGAGGTTGTGCGCACGGGCACGGGTGATGACGATGCCGTGCTCGTCGGGGGAGGGCTTATTGCTCATGGCTGTGCTCCTGCGGGCGGTGTGCCCCGGACCGGGCAGCCGGTCCGGGAAAGGGGTCAGGACCGGGCGAGGGCCCGGTCGATGTCGAGCGCCAGACGCAGCGTCTCGGTGGCCGCGCGCGGGGTGAGGAGAGCGTCTTCGGTGCCCTCCGTGACGCAGTCCAGGACGTGGTCGATGGCGGCGGTGTAGTTGTCGGCGGGGGCGAGGGTGATCTCGCGGGAGCCGGCGGTGGTGTACTCGGTCAGGTTCATGACCGGGCCGGTCCGCTCGAAGGGCCTCTCGTGCAGTTCGAGGACACCGCCGGTGAACGTGGCCTCGAAGCCGTGGGTCACGCCGTACGAGGCCGGGACCATCGACGAGGCGGTGTACTCCACGACCACGTCGTCGTACCGCAGCACCGTCTCGACCGCGGCCCGCCCGTCACCGGCGCTGACCCCGGCGGCGTGGATCTCCTGCGGCTGGCCGAGCGCGGCGACGGTGTAGTCCAGGTCGGAGAGCATCACCTCCAGCGCGAGCCGGTCCAGGCCCAGGTCGACCGGGCCCCAGATCGGGCCGGCCTTGCGGTACGAGCGCAGGCTGCGCAGCGCGCCGAGCGAGCCGTCCGCGATCACCCGGTGCAGATGCCGCACGGCCGGGTGCAGGCGCATGAACATGTCGATGAACACCTGCTTGTCGCTGGCCTCGGCGGCCCGGACGATCTCCTCGGCCTCGGCGGCCGTCGGCGCGATGGGCAGCTCGCACAGCACGTGCTTGTCCGCCGCCAGCGCCCGCAGGATGTGCTCCTTGTGCAGAGCGGTCGGCAGGCACACATCCACCACATCAACGTCCGGGTCGGCGTAGATCGCGTCCACGTCCGTGGTGGTGGCGAAGCCGAAGTTCCCGGCGAACATCGCGAGCTTCCCGGGGCTGCGCCCGTAGACCACGACCTCGGTGTCGGGACGGGCGGCGTAGACACCAGCGTGGGCGACGGCGAACCCGGTACCCAGCAGTCCGATCTTCATGGCGACACATCTCCTCAGCGATACAGGAGGAAATGATCTGATTCATCCCCTCGGCCGTATCCCACGCTAGGAGCCTTTTAGGACATAACTCGTCCGCATATGGAGTCACAGTGGAGACATGACGACCGACATGCCCGCCCGGATGCTCCGCCTGCTCGCCCTCCTCCAGACCCGCCGCGAATGGCCCGGCATGGAGCTCGCCGACCGGCTCGGCGTCACCACCCGCACCCTCCGCCGCGACATCGAGCGCCTGCGCGAGCTCGGCTATCCCGTCGACGGCACCACCGGCCGCGCCGGCGGATACCGCCTCGCCGCCGGCACCGCCATGCCGCCCCTGCTCCTGGACGACGACGAGGCCATCGCCATCGCCGTCGCGCTGCGCACCGCCACCACCAACATCAGCGGCATCGAGGAAACCGCCCTACGCGCCCTCGCCAAGCTCGAACAGGTCCTCCCCGCCCGCTTGCGCACGCAGGTCGCGGCCCTCCAGCACGCCACGACCGCACCCGTCACCTACGGCAGCGCGACCCGCACCCCGGTCGACCCGGCCACCCTGGCCCTGCTGGCGAACGCCTGCCGCGACCACGAGATCGTCACCTTCGACTACACCACCCGCCACGGCACCCCCAGCTCCCGCCGCACCGAACCCCACAGCCTCGTCCCCGCCGCGGGCCGCTGGTACCTCATCGCCTACGACACCCACAAA